>CACJQE010000038.1 GCA_902595465.1 uncultured Pelagibacteraceae bacterium | reverse complement strand
TATATTTTTTAAATCTCTATTAACTTTTTTTTTTAATTTAGTTGAAAGTTTACTAATATCTTTAATATTGATTATTTTATTTTTTTTTCTGTCAATGATTTCTAATTTATCAAAAGAAATATAATTGTGACCATTCAGAGGAATAGATTTTTTTTTTTTAATGTATGTTTTTGATATTGTTCCGTAATAAAAATTACACGCTCTAGTGTAATATTTATTCATTAACGCTTAGTGCACGATCTTTGGTTTTAGGCCCATTGAACCAAGCGCTGAGCTTTGATCATCATCTTCAACTTTTAGATCTTCTTTATTCTTAGGATAAATATTTTTATTAATTAAATCCTCAATTTCTGCACCTGTTAAAGTTTCGTAAGTAAGCAATGCTTTTGCTAGTTTATGCAGATCATCAATTTTTTCAGTTAATACTTTTCTTGCTCTCTCGTAACCCATATCAACAAATTTTCTAATTTCACTATCAACTTTTCTTGCAGTTTCCTCTGACATATTTTGCTGTCTTGCAACAGATCTTCCTAAAAATACTTCTTCTTCGTTTTCACCATAAGCAACTGGTCCCATTTCTTTACTTAATCCAGCTCTCATAACCATGGCTCGTGCTCTTTTAGTTGCCTGTTCAATATCGCTTGCTGCTCCAGTAGTTACTTTGTCATCTCCAAAAATTATTTCTTCCGCAACTCTTCCGCCCATTGCTATGGCCATTTGTGCATGAAGTTGTTCTCTTGTTTGAGAAACTTCATCCCTTTCAGGTAATTGCATAACCATTCCTAGGGCTCTTCCTCTTGGTATTATTGTTGCTTTATGTATAGGATAAGCGGCTTTTTCATTTATTGTTACAATTGCATGTCCAGCCTCATGGTAAGCAGTTAATTTTTTCTCTTCCTCTGACATTACCATAGATCTTCTTTCAGCCCCCATCATTACTTTATCTTTAGCTTCTTCAAATTCTTGATACGTTACAATTCTTTTGTTTTTTCTTGCAGCTAACAATGCTGCCTCGTTAACAAGATTTGCTAAATCTGCACCAGAAAATCCAGGTGTTCCTCTAGCTACCGTTCTTAGATTAACATCGGGTGCCATTGATATTTTCTTTGCATGTACTTTTAAAATTTTCTCTCTACCGATTAGATCTGGATTGGAAACAACAACCTGTCTGTCAAATCTTCCTGGTCTTAAAAGAGCTGGATCTAATACATCTGGTCTATTGGTTGCAGCAATAATAATTACACCTTCATTAGTATCAAAACCATCCATCTCAACTAATAACTGATTAAGAGTTTGCTCTCTTTCATCATTTCCTCCACCTAGACCTGCTCCTCTGCTTCTTCCTACTGCATCAATCTCATCAATGAATATTATACACGGAGAATGTTTTTTGCCTTGTTCAAACATATCTCTAACTCTCGAAGCTCCAACACCAACAAACATTTCAACGAAATCTGATCCAGATATAGTGAAAAATGGAACTCCAGCTTCTCCAGCAATTGCTCTTGCTAGTAAAGTCTTACCAGTTCCTGGGGGACCTACTAGTAAACAACCTCTGGGTATCTTACCACCTAATCTGCTAAACTTTCTTGGATCTTTTAAAAATTCAACTACTTCTTCTACTTCCTCTTTAGCTTCCTCAACGCCAGCAACGTCATTAAAGGTAACTTTTCCTTTTACTTCATTCATCATTTTTGCTTTCGATCTTCCAAAGCCCATGGCTCCACCTTTTCCTCCTTGCATTTGTCTCATAAAGAAAATCCATACGGCAATCAATAAAAGCATTGGGAACCATGAAAGAAGTATTCCTAATAATGAAGGCATTTTTTCCTCTAATGGACTAGCGGAGATGCTAACACCTTTATCGCTTAGTTTCTGGATTAAGTTCGGATCCTCAGGTGCATAAGTGGTAAATTGGTTTCCATTTGACAATACACCTTTTATATTTTTTCCTTGTATTTCTACTTTAACTACTCTTCCATTATCGACTTCGGTTAAGAATTCTGAGAAAATAATTTTATTTTTTTGAGAAA
>CACJQE010000037.1 GCA_902595465.1 uncultured Pelagibacteraceae bacterium | reverse complement strand
TTTTTCCATTTTGCTGGTCTAACATAAAAAATGGGAAGCTCCATTGCAGAACATATGCCTTTAATTACTCCAAATGATTGTCCAAAATTAAACATGCTTGTTACACCTTGTCCTGGCATTGCAGAAACTTGTTCGACTATTACACTCATTTTTTCGTTCTTAAATTTATTTCTTATAAGCATTATTTCGTTATAAATTTGCCTACCATTAACTTGTTTTTTATTTTTTTTTCCTTCAGCCATTGTAGGCATGTCGATTACATCAATAACTTTTCCATCAGAAAAAAAACAAATAGCACCTGCTATTCCTGGATCAATTCCAACAATTATCATTTAAACTTCAAAGTTAACATTTGTATAAACATTTTGTACATCGTCCTCGTCCTCAAGGGTTTCTAAAAATTTTACCATATTTTGATTTTCTTCACCTTTAAGAGACACCTTATTTATGGGTAGCCACTCGATTTCAGTAGAGAGAAAATTTGCAATAACTTTTTCAAATTTTTTTTTTACCTCATATATTTCATCGATATCCGTATGCACTTCATGAAATTCGTCACGGGAAATACAATCATTTGCACCCGACTCTATTGCTAATTCAAAAATTTTATCTTGTTCAATTTCATTTTTGTCTATTTTAATTACACCCAATCTTTGAAAATTATGTGATGCGGAGCCCTGAGTTCCTAAAGAACCGTTATTTTTTGAAAATATTGTCCTTATATTAGAAGCAGTTCTATTTTTATTGTCAGTCAATGCTTCAACTATTACAGCAGATTTGCTCGGTCCAAAACCTTCATACCTAATATTTTCAAAATTTGATTGATCATTGTTAGAAGATTTTTCAATTGCTCTCTCAATATTTTCTTTTGGCATGTTGGCTGATCTGGCTGCTTGTATTGCTGATCTTAGTCTCGAATTCATATCGGGGTTCTTATCTCCTAGTTTTGCAGCTACCATAATTTCTCTAGAGAGTTTAGAAAAAATTTTTGACCTCTGTTTGTCAGCTTTGCCTTTTTTATGTTTAATGCCCGCCCAATGTGAATGTCCAGCCATAATTAATTTATATTTTTCAAACTTCCACCAAAAATGAAGCTTTCTATATTTTTTGCAAGTCCATTTCTTACATCGCAATCTACAATTACCCCACACAGAGATGCCTCTCCATTAGCAGGAAAATGTTTTACAGCTTCTTTTTTTAAAAATCTGTTAATTGAATTTTGTGTATTCATACCAATGACAGAGTCATAGTCACCACACATTCCAGCATCAGTAATATAGCTAGTTCCTTTCTTTAGAACTCTTGCATCATTTGTTGGCACGTGCGTATGAGTACCTACAACTAAAGTTGCATATCCATCAAATAGATTACCCATAGCCATTTTTTCACTTGTTATCTCACCATGAAAATCAACTATTAAAAAATCATAATCTTTTGAAATTTTTTTTTGTGCGATAAATTCATTGGCAATTTTAAAAACATCATCGCATTTTTTCATAAAAACGTTACCCATAAGATTTAACACCCCGACTTTCAGATTTTTTTTTGAATTGAATATAGAAAAACCTTTACCTGGTAAATTTCCACTCATATTTATTGGTCTTAATAATTTTTTTTCAGTTTTTATATATTCATAAATTTCTTTTTGATCCCATACATGATTGCCTGTTGTAATTACATCTACACCTACATTAAAAAGTTCATTGGCAATATTTTCAGTTAGACCAACACCTTCACTGGCTGCATTTTCACCGTTAACACAAACAAAATCTATATCTTTTTTTGAGACTATATTTGGCAAGTTTTTTTTTACTGATTTAAAGCCTGCATCTCCAACTATATCACCTAAAAATAAAATCTTCATTTTTACATTAATTTTTCTGTCAAAATTAAATCTAATTTTCTATCAAAATTTTTAACATTAATTTTATTAACTTTTTGATGTGAAAAAGCCAGTCCAATTGTTGTACATTTTTTAATTTGAGAAATTTTTTCTAAATATCTATCATAAAATCCACCACCATAGCCAATTCTGTTCCTGAATATATCAAAAGCAACTATTGGAACAAATATTATATCTGGGTATACTTTTTTCAATTTTAGTGGCTGAGG
>CACJQE010000036.1 GCA_902595465.1 uncultured Pelagibacteraceae bacterium | reverse complement strand
GAAAAATTATTACTTGAAGCGTGCCTAGAATTAATGGCTGATAATTCAATTATTGCAATTCAAGATATGGGCGCAGCAGGATTAACTTCTTCTAGTGTTGAAATGGCCTCAAAAGGAAATCTCGGGATTGAATTAAATCTTAGTGAGGTCCCTTGTAGAGAAGAAAAAATGACACCATATGAAATTATGTTGTCTGAAAGTCAAGAAAGAATGCTAATAGTTCTTGAAAAAGGAAAAGAAGAACACGCAAAGAAAATATTTGATAAATGGAACCTAGATTTTGCAATTATAGGTAAAACAACAAACTCAAAAAAAATAGAATTAATATTTGATAATAAAAAAGTTGCTGAAATACCAATTGATCTTCTAGCTGAAAATGCTCCAATTTATGATCGTCCTTGGAAAAAAACTAAATTACCTCAAAAATTAAAATTTGATAAAGATGAATTTAAATCTCTAAAACTATCAGATTGTCTAAAGAAGATTTTAAGTAATTCAAATATTTCAGATAAAAAGTGGATATGGGATCAATACGATCATACAGTAATGGGTGATACAATTCAAAAACCTGGAGGTGATGCTGGCGTTGTAAGAGTTCATGGAACCAATAAAGCGGTAGCAGCATCAGTAGACTCGTCTGCATTATATTGTTTCTCACATCCATTAACTGGAGGAAAACAAATAGTTTGTGAGAGTTATAGAAATCTTATTTCGGTAGGAGCTAAACCTATTGCTATTACAAATTGTTTAAACTTCGGAAACCCAGAAAAAGAAAAAAATATGGGTGAATTTGTAGAATGTGTTGAAGGAATTACAGAAGCAAGCAAGTATCTAGATTTTCCAGTCGTATCTGGAAATGTATCATTTTATAATGAAACAAAAGATAAAGGTATCAAACCTACCCCAACTATTGGAGGTGTTGGGCTAATCTCTGACTATCAACAAATGCTTACTATGGATTTTAAAACTGAAGGAAACTTAGTTTATGTAATTGGTAAAACTGATGGGCATTTAGATCAAAGTATTTTTGCAAGAGAGCTTTTAAATGAAAAAAAAGGTCCACCACCAACCGTTAATTTATTTAATGAAAAAAACATCGGTGAGACTGTATTAGATTTATCTAGAAAAAATCTTATTGTGAGTTGCCATGATGTATCATTAGGTGGAATTTTAACTGCAGTATCAAAAATGTGTATTAAAGGAAAAAAAGGAATAACAATTAATACACTTAAGGGTTTAACAAATAAATATGAATATTTTTTTGGTGAAGATCAGGCTCGTTATATTATCGAAATACCTAAAGCTAGTTTGAAGAAAGTAAATGATATTTTAAACAAAAATTCTGTACATTTCGATGAATTAGGGGCAGTTAATGGACAATCCATCGTATATAAAGATGACATCAATTTGCCTATTGAAGAATTGGCAGATGCACATAAATATTGGTTAAAGAAGTATATGGATAGCTAATGGCAATGGATTTAAAAGAAATTGAGAGTTTAATTAAGGAAGGATTACCTGACGCAAAAGTTGAAATTCAAGATTTAGCGGGTGATGGAAATCACTATTCTGCTACAGTGACATCATCTAAATTTTCAGGTAAAAGTAAAATAGAACAACACAAAATGGTATATAATTCTTTAAAAGGTAAAATGGGAAATGAGCTTCACGCTTTAGCAATTAAAACAAAGGAAATTTAAATGGAACAAGAAACTAATGATTTAATAAAAAGTGAAATTGAAAATAATGATGTATGTCTTTTTATGAAAGGTACACCTGATGCACCTCAGTGTGGATTTTCAATGGCAACTTCAAATATTTTGAAGGTTCTTGAAGTAAATTTTAAAGGTGTAAATGTTTTAGTAGATCAAAAACTAAGAGAAGGTATAAAAGTATTTAGCGATTGGCCAACCATTCCTCAATTATATGTTAAAAACGAGTTTATTGGTGGATGTGATATCGTAAAAGAAATGTATGAGAGTGGAGAACTTGCTAAACTTTTTGAGTCTAAAGGAATAAATTTTAAGGCTAAAAATTAATTATCTAGAGTAATATTCAATTACTAAGTTTGGCTCCATTACTACAGGATATGGAACTTCTTCGAAAGATGGAACTCTTACAAATTTAACTTTTTTATTTTTTTCATCTAATTGTAGATATTCTGGAACTTCTCTTTCTTTGTTAGCAAGAGCAATATCGATTAAAGCAAGTTGTTTAGATTTATCTCTAATTTCAATCGTATCTTCTTCTTTAACCTGATAACTTGCTATATTAACTTTTTTTCCATTTACTTTAACATGGCCGTGGTTAATCAATTGTCTTGATGAAAAGATAGTGTTTGATAGCTTTGATCTATAAATTACAGCATCTAATCTTCTCTCTAATAATCCAATTAAGTTTTCAGCAGTATCTCCTTTTTTCATG
>CACJQE010000035.1 GCA_902595465.1 uncultured Pelagibacteraceae bacterium | reverse complement strand
ACTTGGCCCTAGCTTACTCTCCTGGTGTTGCGGCCCCTGTAAAAGCAATAGCTGACAATCCTGAGTTAGCATATGAATATACTACTAAAGGGAACCTAGTTGCAGTAATTAGTAATGGATCAGCTATATTAGGTTTAGGAAATTTGGGTGCGATAGCATCAAAACCAGTGATGGAAGGAAAAGCAGTTCTATTTAAAAGATTTGCAGATATAGACTCTATAGATTTAGAAATTGACACAGAGGATACAAAAGAAATAATTAATTCAATAAAGCATATCGCAAAAAGTTTTGGTGGTATAAATCTTGAAGATATTGCAGCTCCAAACTGTTTTATAATTGAAGAAGAATTAAAAAAAATTCTAGATATTCCTGTATTTCACGATGATCAACATGGAACGGCAATCATAACAACAGCTGCATTAATTAACGCTGTGGATATTGCAAAAAAGAATTTAAAAAAAATTAAAATAGTAATTAATGGTGCAGGTGCTGCAGCTATGGCATGTGCGAAATTGTTTAGAAGCACAGGTATTCCAAAAAATAATATTAAAATGTTGGATACAAAGGGCGTAATAAATAAAAAGAGAAAAGATATTAGCAATTGGAAGAAAGAATTTGCAGTAGAAACAAACGATAAAAGTTTAGATGATGCGATGAAAAATGCAGATGTATTTTTAGGCTTATCCGCAGCAGGTGTCGTAAAAAAAAATATGGTTAAAAAAATGGCAAAAAATCCGATCATATTTGCTTGCGCAAATCCAGATCCTGAAATTAAACCAGAGGATATAGAAGAAGTGAGGAATGATGCAATTATAGCAACGGGTAGATCAGATTATCCAAATCAGGTAAATAATTTAATTGGGTTTCCTTACATATTTAGGGGGGCATTGGATGTAAGAGCAAAAACTATTAATGAAGAAATGAAAGTTGCGGCAGCTAATGCTATCGCCTCACTCGCAAGGGAATTTGTGCCTGATGAAGTTGCAGCTGCAATGGGTGGTGAAAGACCTAATTATGGAAAAGAATATATCATTCCATCTACTTTTGACCCACGATTAATAAGCGTAATACCAGTCGCAGTAGCAAAAGCTGCTATAAAATCTGGTGTTGCTAGAAAAAAAATAGAAAACTTTGATCAATATTCTGAACAGCTAAAACAAAGGCTTGATCCATCTGTAACAATTATGCAGGGAATAAATAACCAAATTAAAAAAACAAACAAAAAAGTTGTTTTTGCTGATGGTGAAGATGAAAATACTTTGAAAGCAGCTATAGCATTTAAAAATAGTGGATTAGGTACGCCTATTTTGGTTGCTAAAGAAAAAGTGGTTAAAGAAAAACTGAGAGAGATTGGTTACGGAGAAAACTTTGATATTCAAATTGTGAATTCTACTTTCAGCGACAAACGAAAAAAATATGTGAATTACTTATTTAAAAAACTTCAAAGAACAGAGGGAATGCTTGAAAGAGATTGCGATAAAATGGTTAGAAATGACAGAGTTATATGGGGTTCTTGCATGGTTGCATGTGGTGATGCTGATGCAATGGTAACTGGAAATTCAAGAAGGTATGGACAATCTCTAGATAAAGTAAAAAAAGTCATAGATGTTAGACCAGGAGAAATTATGTTTGGATTGAACATGATTGTAAATAAGGGCAAAACAGTTTTTATTGCAGATACTAGTGTTCATGAATATCCAACATCCGAACAACTTTCTGAAATAGCTATTTCTGCATCTAGAGTAGCAAAATTATTTGGTTTTGAACCAAAAGTTGCTTTTCTTTCACACTCAACCTTTGGACAACCTATTACAGCTAGAACTAAACATATAAGAGATGCAGTAGAAATATTAAAAAATAAAAAGGTAAACTTTAAGTTTGATGGAGATATGCAACCTGATGTAGCCTTAAGTGAAGAATATAAAGACCTTTATCCATTCTCTGAAATTGTTGGCAATGCAAATATTTTGATTATGCCTGGACAGCATAGTGCTGCCATAACTTATAAAACAATGAAAACTTTAGGTGGTGCTAAAGTTATTGGACCACTTTTGATTGGTTTAGGTCAGGCAATTGAAATTGCTCCATTGAGATCATCAACATCTGACATATTAAATTTAGCGTCTGTTGCAGCATATTCAGCTGGAGTGATTAATTACAAAAAACCAAATTAGTTTTTTATTACTCTCAAGTCCTCAACTAAAAAAATACTTGTAACTACATCTTCTACATCAAGGACTTTCTTGGCCTCGTTTATAACTTCAGCTCTTTCTTCTTCGTTTTGTGAAATTCCGTAAACGTAAATTATTTTCTTATAAGTATCTATATCGTAATTTGCAGATTTAATTTTTTTATTCGCTATTATTGCAGTTCTTAATTGAGAAGTAATAAGTACATCTTTTGCAGTCTGTTTGAAGTTAAACTTTTCTTTTATCTTTAGATCATTTTTAACTGATCTTGCTCCTTTTATTTCCCAACCTAATTTTGT
>CACJQE010000034.1 GCA_902595465.1 uncultured Pelagibacteraceae bacterium | reverse complement strand
TATAGGGCTAATTTAGAGATTTCAATTTATAAGCTGCAACCAATAGGGGAATTTAAAATTGTATTACTAAATGTTGTTAAATTTAAAAAAAAACGTTGGTATTGCTAGCTTTTAGAGCAAAATTCCTTCGGATTTGAGAAGTTTTTTCTTGGTTTTTATACCACCTCTTCCAGAATATCCTCCTAAAGATCCATCAGACCTGATTACTCTATGGCAAGGTATTTTAGGAGCATATGGGTTTTTTCCAATAGCATTAGCTACAGCTCTAACAGCTCCAGGTTTTTTAATACCCTTAGCAACGTCAGAATAGCTTAAAACACTACCTTTTTTTATTGTCTTTAAGTATTTCCAAACTTTAATTTGAAATTTTGTACCTTTAAGGATCATATAAATAAAAAAACCCTGTATCTCTGCACCTTTTCAGGTACAAAGATCAGTAGTTTTTTGGCACGTCGTTGTATGCGCTACCGCCATGCCTTCCACCCCGCAATTTTAGCGCTACTCTGCGTGGTTTTCTGCCCTCTGGGCTTGAATCTCTCGATTTTTCCCCAGATGGTCAGTTAAGAGTTGCCTCTTAATTCATTTAAGAGATTATCACAGTGCAAATTATATTAGTATCACTTTATAGTTGATAATCATGGTTTTTTAACAGCTGTGAATAGCGTTAATAAACTATCTAGGTCCAACAAATATAAGAATAAGATAGGATAAATAGAAAATTATTGTTAAAACAGATAAGAAATATACTTCTAAAGATTTCCCATTTTTTTTGTAAACCAAATAACTCAGTATAGTTAAACCTATAGATATTATTAAAAAATAGCTTGTAGGAATTTCTCCATCTAAAGTCATTCAGTATTTGTTTTATTTCATTTGACATTTAAAATCACTTGATATATTACTAACGATAATTAATTGTTATCAATAGTAATTATATGAATGAGCTGACAACAGACCTAAAATCGCTTCATGAGGCAACTTTAAATAACCTTAAAAGCTCAAAGGCAAATAATACTTTAAGAGCCTATAAATCTGACTTTAAAGACTTTGGTACTTTCTGCACTAAGCATGGATTAGACTCATTACCAACAGAGCCAAAAATAGTTTCCTTATACCTAACTCATCTCTCTAAAAACTCAAAAATAAGTACTTTAAGACGAAGATTAGTATCAATAAGCATGGTTCACAAATTGAAAGGGCATTATCTAGACACAAAACATCCTATCATAGTTGAAAATTTGATGGGAATAAGAAGAGTTAAAGGAAGTATTCAAAAGGGTAAAAAACCTATATTAATCAATCATTTAAAATTAATTATTAATGTAATAAATGAACAAAAAACTGAGGAAATAAAAAAGCTTAGAGATAAATCAATAATCCTAATTGGCTTTGGAGGAGGCTTTAGAAGAACCGAGCTCATTTCTATTGATCATGAGGATTTAGAATTTGTTCCTGAGGGTCTAAAAATCAATATTAAAAGATCAAAAACTGACCAATTCGGAGAAGGAATGACTAAAGGACTGCCCTATTTCAATAATGAAATTTACTGTCCTGTTACAAATCTAAAAAAATGGTTAGAAATTTCTAAAATTAAGTCTGGACCTATTTTTAGAAGATTTTCTAAAGGTTTATCATTAATAGATAAAAGATTAACTGACCAATCTGTAGTTTTATTAATGAAAGAGTATTTAAAGTTAGCAGGTATCGAAAACAAAAATTATGCAGGCCATAGTTTAAGGTCAGGATTTGCAACAGTAGCTGCTGATTCAGGAGCTGATGAGAGAAGCATAATGGCTATGACAGGTCATAAAACAACACAAATGGTTAGAAGATATATAAGAGATGCAAATATATTTAAAAATAATGCATTAAATAAAATTAAAATATAATAATCTTAAATTAGCTTATCCCTGTATCTATCAATTTTTTTAGAAATATAATTATTCGTTAAGTAAAAATGCTTATAAATCCTTTTTTGTAATGTTTTCTTTAAAGACACATTTTTAATGAGTTTTTCGATTGAATTTTCAATATTTTTTACAGTTAAAGACTTTATTTTCATAGCTTTTGGAGATGCCTCACTAAGCCCACCTTTATCTGTAATAATTACAGCACATCCTGCACTTGAAGCTTCTAAAGCAGTTCTACCAAAAGGTTCATCCCATCTAGAGCAAACAACTGAAATATCCGACTTTACAAACCATTTTGTAACAGCATTATATTTTTGAAAACCTAAAATTTTCATATTTTTATGTTCAAAAATATGGTTTTCTCTAGGCTCATCGCCAATAACTATAGCTTTCCAACCAGGATTATTATTTAATACACTTATAATAGCCTTTCCAAATAAATCATAACCTTTAGAGGCATTCAATCTTCCAACAAATAAAATTATTTTTTTTTTATTTTTAAAATTAATTATTTTTTTACTGGTCGATTGATTAATAACTTCAAGTTTGTCTGTATTGTATTTTTTATTTAAACCTTTCATAAATTTTCTTAGAGTCCAATTACTATTAAATATTAGTTTTTTTGTTTTGTTAAATATATCAACTCTTTCCTTC
>CACJQE010000033.1 GCA_902595465.1 uncultured Pelagibacteraceae bacterium | reverse complement strand
GTTTTATATCAACTATAAAAATGACTGAATTAAAAAAATATATTAAAGTTAAAACTAAGATTATTAGAGCAATTCCTTTGCCTCCAATTTCTCTTAGAAAAGGACCAGTACCAATTTTTCCACCAGATAAACAAGTTAGAAATTTTTTTAATAAGCTTGGCACATCTGTTGAAATAAAAAATGAAAACCTATCACTAAATTTTTGGTCAACTTCATCAATGATGGCACCATTTTATGAATTGCTACAAACTCTGAGTGAATGGTTAGTAAAAAAGGGAATTAATAGAAGTGACTCTCAAAAGTATATTACCTCGTTATTTATTGCCTTATCTGAGGATGCAAAAATTAATTCAAATAAAGATTTTAAAGTACTTGTTAAAAATTCACAAACCCCAAAAGGTTTAAATGAGCAAGCTGTTAAAGAATTAAGAAAACTTGGATTTTATAAATCTCTTAATAAAACAGCAAATAGCATCTTAAATAGATTAAAAAAAAGTAAGTAAAATGTCCGAAAATATCTTACAGGTAAATAATCTTACAAAATTGTTCGGAGGACTAGCAGCAGTAACAAATTGCTCATTAAATATTAGATGGGGTTCAATCACTGGAATAATTGGCCCAAACGGTTCTGGAAAAACAACATTATTTAATTTAATAGCTGGAAATTTAAAATCTAATGATGGAGAGGTAATATTTAATGATGAAAATATTACCGATGTACCATCACATGAGTTGTTTGGCAAAGGATTATTAAGAACCTTTCAGATTGCACATGAATTTTCAAACTTAACAGTTTTAGAAAACTTAATGATGGTGCCATCAAATCAAAGCGGAGAAAATTTATTAAATGCGCTTATTAAACCTGGACTAGTTAAAAAAGAGGAAAAAGTTATTAGAGAAAAAGCCTACGAGGTTGTAGATTTTCTTAATTTAACACATTTAGCCAATGAAAGGGCAGGAAATCTTTCAGGAGGCCAAAAAAAATTATTAGAATTAGGAAGAACTATGATGGTTGATGCAAAATTGGTTTTACTTGATGAAGTGGGAGCGGGAGTTAATCGAACACTTTTAAAAGATCTAGGAACTGCAATATTAAAATTGAATAAAGAAAAAAATTACACTTTTTGTATGATTGAGCATGATATGGATTTTATAAGCAGAATGTGTGATCCAGTAATAGTAATGGCAGATGGCTCTGTTTTGTTTGAAGGAACATCTGAAGAAGTAAAAAAAAATGAAAAAGTAATTGAGAGCTATCTTGGAAAGTCAAACTTAACAAAAAAAGAAAATTAATGGCATACTTTGAAGGAGCAAAAATGACAGCAGGTTATGGGGATGGACCTGATATTATTAGTTCATGTTCCATAACTGCCAATAGGGGAGAGATAGTAGCTATTCTAGGTCCCAATGGTGCTGGTAAATCAACAGCCATGAAAGCGATGCTCGGATTATTAAAATTAAAATCAGGCTCTGTAACTTTGAATGGCGAAGATATTTCAAAAATTAGTCCTCAAGATCGAGTAAAAAAGGGTATTTCATTTGTTCCACAAACAAGAAATGTATTTGCAGAATTAACTGTTAGAGAAAATTTAGAGATTGGTGGCTTTTTGACAGAAGGGAGTTTAGAAAATAAAATTGAGAGTATTTATAGTTTATTTCCAATTTTAAGTGAAAAAAAATCCCAAGTCGTCGGACAATTATCTGGTGGACAACGTCAACAAGTTGCGCTTGGAAGAGCTTTAATGAGCGATCCGTCGGTTCTTATGTTAGATGAGCCCACAGCTGGAGTTTCTCCAATTGTAATGGATGAATTGTTTGAACATATAATCAAAGTTAAAAAAACAGATGTTGCCGTTATTATGGTCGAGCAAAATGCAAAGCAAGCATTAAGTATTTCAGATCGAGGCTATGTATTGGTAACTGGTCAAAATAAATTTGAGGGATCTGGTAATGATTTACTTGAGGATCCCGAGGTTCGTAGATCTTTTTTGGGAGCATAATGGATTTCTTAAATGCAATAATTGTACTTTTTAATTTCACAATAATACCAGCCTTAGCTTATGGTTCACAATTAGCTTTAGGTGCTATTTTTGTTACTTTAATTTATGCGGTTTTAAGATTTGCTAATTTTGCAACCGGAGACATGATGTCTTTCGGGACAATGTTTGCAGTTATTCTAACATATTATTTTCAGTCCTTAGGTTTTGGATTAGGTGTTTTACCAACAGCACTTTTGACAATTCCTTTTGCCGTACTAATGATGATTTTATATATGTTAATCATAGACAAATTCGTTTTCAGTTATTACAGGATAAAAAAAAGTCCTCCAGTTCAGTTTGCAATGGTCAGTGTAGGGGTAATGTTTGTCACTCAAGCCTTAATTAGAATAATCATTGGACCATCTGACAGAAGATTTTTAGATGGTGAAAAATTTATAATTAAAGCAACAGAATTTAAAGAAATGACTGGTCTTGCAGAAGGTATAACTTTAAAATCTACACAAGCAATAACAATAATCGTAACTCTAATTGTTGTTTCAATAATGTTTTGGTTTTTAAATAGAACTAAAACTGGAACAAGTATGAGAGCTTATTCAGACAATGAAGATTTAGCATTATTGTCTGGTATAGATCCTAAGAGAGTTGTTTTCATAACATGGGTCATCGCAGGAATTTTGGCTACTATTGGTGGAGTATTATACGGTTTAGATAAAAG
>CACJQE010000032.1 GCA_902595465.1 uncultured Pelagibacteraceae bacterium | reverse complement strand
CTAGGTTATATTGCGTTACTACTCCCACTTGCAATTAAATAATTTTTGTTATTTATTTAAACTTTATTAATTAATTAATTAAAGGGGAATAAATGAAAATAAAAAACATTTTAATTACATTTGTTTCTGCAATAGCAATATTATTTTCAACTTCTGTTGTATCTTTTGCAAAAGTTGTTGGAGATAAGATTATTTTAGGTGCTGCAATCTCTTTAACTGGTAAGTATTCATCTAATGGTGTTCATACTCAAAACGGCTATAACATGGCTGTCGACAGAATTAACAGTATGGGTGGAGTAAAAGTTGGGGGAAAAACTTATAAGTTTGACATTATTTATTATGATGATGAGTCAAACCCTAAGAGAGCAGCTCAGCTAGCAGAAAGATTAATCTCACAAGATAAAGTAGAGTTCATGCTTGGGCCATATAGTTCAGGTTTGACAAAAGCGATCGCACCTGTAACAGAAAAATATGGTGTACCAATGGTTGAGGCTAACGGTGCTTCTAGATCTTTGTTTACAAAAGGTTACAAATATCTATTTGCAGTATTAGCACCAGCAAACTTATATCTTGATGTAGCAATAAGAACAGCTGTTGAGTTAAATGGTGGTAAAGGTGTAAGAATTGCACAAGCATTTGAGCAAGATGCATTCTCGCAAGACGTAAGATTAGGTATTTTAGATGCCGCTAAAGAAACTGGATCTGAAATTATAATCGACGACAAACTTCCAAAAGAGCTTAATGATATGGCTGCTACTTTAGTTAAAGTAAAACAAATGAAGCCAGATGTATTGGTTGTTTCAGGACATACAAAAGGAGCTTTAACAGCAATAAGACAAATTTCAGAAATGAAAGTTGACGTTCCAATGTTAGCAATGACACACTGTGATGCCGCAAAATTATCAAAGCAACATGGTAAAAATTCTCAATATGCATTATGTGCTTCACAATGGCATAAAACATTAACTTACAAAGATGATTTCTTTAAAGATGGTATGACATATGCAGCAGATTTTGAAAAAGAATTTGGCTATGATCCACCATATCAATCTGCAGAGTCTTCAGCTGCATTGTTAGTATTTAAAGATGCTTTTGAAAGAGCAAATACTTTTGATCAGAAAAAAGTAAGAGATGCTCTTGCTGCAACTAACATGCAAACATTCTATGGAAATATTAAATTTGCACCTGGTGGTCAAAATGTTGACAAACCAATGGTACTTTTCCAAGTAATGTGTGATGATGCTGGTAAGTGTGAAAATAAAGTTGTTGCTCCATTAAAATGGGCTTCAGCTGAGTTAATACATCCAGTACCAAAGTGGTCTGAAAGATAAAAAAAAATAATAAAGCCCCCTAGAAATAGGGGGCTTTTTTTTATAGAAATCAAAATTAAATTATGGATTTTTTAGTCTTCCAATATCCAATGATAACCATTCAAGCATGTCTTGATGGACTTTTACTTGGAATATTATTTGCATTAATTGCTTATGGAATGGCACTCCAATGGGGTGTTATGAATATAATTAACATTGCACAGGGAGACCTTGTTATATTGGGTGGTTACATTGCATATTTTATGTATCTTTATGGTATTCATCCAGCTTGGGGAGTAATTGTCTCTCCTATAATTATGTATTTTGTTGGAATTGCAATTTATAAATTGGTTATAAATAAAGTTGTAGATAGAGATCTCTTCATTTCGATATTAGCAACTTTTGGAATTAGTATTCTTTTCATGCAGTTAATGAACTTTGCATTTGGAGCAGACGTTGTTTTAGCAAATTCAGGATATGGAACTACAATGCTATTTGATAATAACGTTGTTCTGCCGAACTCTAAAATATTTTCTGCTTTTATTAGTATTGTTTTTGCAATCTGTTTAGTGGTTTATATGAAAAGATCGAAGCTTGGACGTGCAATTAGGGCAACAGCTCAAAATGCAAGAGCAGCAAAGATTTTAGGCGTTGATACAGAAAAAGTTTATGCAGCAACATTTGGAATAAATGCAGCATTATGTGGTGTAGCTGGAGCTTTAATTTCAATAACATTTACAATTCATCCTTATATGGGATTACCATACACTATAAGATCATTTATGATTGTAATTGTTGCAGGATTAGGAAATTTACCTGGAGTAGCTATGTCAGGTATGGGATTAGGAATATTTGAAGAATTTGCAGATTACATTCTTGGTACAGAATTTAGAATTGGTTCAGTATTTTTATTATTAGTTTTAATTTTAGTTTACAGAAGATTTAAACTTTCAAGAAAGAGAGAGTATTTAAAGTGAAAAAAGCTAAAATTAAGGATGATAATGGCAAATTGATAGAAGTGGATATTGTCAAATTTAAAAAACATTTAGATCAATACCATTCAACAGGATCTAGTCTTCATGAAGAAAATGGACATTATTTTACAGTTGATAAAGATTTTAGAAATAAAATAGAGAGTTTGTATGAACAAAAATAGTTGGATCTTGTACATTGGAATTTTAATATTCGGCTTAGTTGCACCATTTATTTTTCCAGCTTTTAAAGTTCAATTATCAATTCTGTGTGTATTAATTGTTCTAGCAACTACTTGGAATATCCAAGGTGGTGAAATGGGCTACAATACATTTGGAAATATTCTTTTTTATGGTTTAGGAATGTATCTTTGCGCATCTGTTCAAGTTGGTATGTTTTTTCCATTGGCAGAATGGACTGAAAGTGGTGGTGAAAAAACTTTCGTTCACACACCTTCACAATTCTTTCAAGGCATGGCAGCTGGTCTGGTAGTTGCAGCCGTTGTTCCTACAATTGTTGCAGGACTAATTGGTTATGCAATTTTAGGATTAAGAGGTCATTATTTTGCAATTTGTACATTAGGTTTAGGAGTTGCAGCAGGAGAAATTTCTGGAGGTATTGAAATTATTGGAGCTGGACAGGGCTTTACCACTCCTCCTTTTCCAAACATAGGAGGTCTTGAGGCAAGAGGTGAATTTTTTTATTTTTTAAGTTTCGGTGCATTGGTACTTACATTCATTGCTGTAAGAGCAATTTACACAACAAGGTTTAGATTAATTCTTAATGCAATCAGAGATAATGAAGACAAAGCTGAAGCAATGGGAATTGAGACTATGAAATACAAAATAACTGGATGGATGATTTCAGCTTTCTTTTGTGGTCTTGCTGGAGGAATAATGGGAGGTCTAGTTGGTTATATCGACTCAACAGATGTTGCCTTCGACGGGAGAGAGATGGGTGTTTTTATGGTTTTAATGGCAATCCTTGGAGGTAAGGGAACTTTATGGGGCCCAATTATTGGTGCAACTTTATTTCACTTTTTTAAAGAAGGCTTTTGGACATTCTTCCTAGGCTGGCAGTATGTGGCGTTAGGAGTTTTAATCGTAGTGATAGTAATTTATTTCCCAGAGGGATTAATGGGATGGTTAAGAGAAAAATATCCAGAAAGATTTGGTGAAGTTGTCGATGAAGCCGATCGAAAAGCACAGGTAGAGTTAAAATGAGTATTTTAGAAGTCAACAATGTAAGTAAATCGTTTGGTGGTGTTAAAGCTAATGTTGATATTTCTATGTC
>CACJQE010000031.1 GCA_902595465.1 uncultured Pelagibacteraceae bacterium | reverse complement strand
GTAATTGCAAAATTGGGATTATTAAGAACATTTCAACAAACGAGAATATATGGAAAATTAAATTGTGTAGATAACATGCTTATCAGTCACAAAGGTAGTGATGAAAGTTTGTTTAAAATTTTCTCTAAAATTCCAAAAGAGCTTACAGAAAAAGCAGAAAACCTACTTAATTTTGTTGGATTGTATCAAAAAAGAAAACTAAGAGCAGGAGACTTATCTTTTGGCCAACAAAAATTATTAGAACTTGCAATGGCACTAATGAATGAGCCAGAAATGCTATTATTAGATGAGCCAACAGCAGGTATAAATCCTACTTTAATTAATGGAATTATTGATAGACTAATCAAAGTTAATCAAGATTTTGGCATAACATTACTTGTTATAGAGCACAATATGAGGGTAATTATGCAATTAGCTGAAGACATATTTTGTCTTGCTCACGGCAAAATGCTTGCAAATGGCACTCCAGATGAGATTAAAAATGACAAAAGAGTAGTTGATGCATATTTGGGGGCTCAATAATGTCTAGTCAATATGAAGTTTTAGGAAAAGCACCTGGTCCAGAAGATTTAAAAAACTTATCTTCTGAAGATATTCATTTAACAATAAAAAATTTGAATGCTGGATATGGTAAAATGGAGATTTTACATAATTTTGATTTATTTGTAAGCAAAGCACAATCATTATGTTTAATTGGTCCTAACGGAGCAGGTAAATCAACAATACTTCATTCTATATATGGATTTACAAATATTTTTTCTGGTAAAATAGAAATTGATGGAAAAGAAATAACAAATTTAACTCCAGCTGAAAAATTAAAGTCAGTTGGTATAGCTTATATTTTGCAAGATAATTCAGTTTTTCCAGATATGACTGTCGAGGAAAATTTGTTAATGGGTGGTTTTATCAAAGATAAAACAGAAGAATCATATCAAGAAGCAGAAAAAATTTTAGATAAATATGAAAGATTAAGAAATAGAAGAAGTCAACCGGCAAAAGTATTATCAGGTGGAGAAAGAAGATTATTAGAAATATCTAGAGCTTTAGTAATGAAACCTTCTGTTCTATTAGTTGATGAGCCATCTATTGGATTGGAGCCAAGATATATTGATATGGTATTTGAAATTTTGGGAGACTTACAAAAAAATGAAAAGAAAACAATTATTCTAGTTGAGCAAAATGCCAAAAAAGGTTTAGAGTTTTCTGATATTGGATATGTATTAGTATCTGGCCAAACGGCAATAGCCGGAAGAGGTGATGATTTACTTAAAAATGATGATGTTGGACGTCTATTCCTAGGCGGATGATTAATTCAAAATATTTTTTTAAAGGAATTCTTTGTGCAAAAGAATTCGATAGCCCCGCAATTGCTCTTGGTTTAAGTTTTTTAGCAATTGGTGCTTTATTAAAAAATTTAGGTTTTACAATTCAAGAAAGCATTTTTTCTACCTTTTTAACTTATGCTTTACCTGGTTCACTTGTGATGGCAGAATCAATTTTGATTGGAGTTTCGTTACTTAATTTATTTTTTGCAGTTTGGTTAGTTAATGCAAGATTGTATCCGATGACTGTATCTTTAATGCCATTATTAAAACATCAAAGCCAACCAAGATGGAAGTATTATCTTTCATGTCATTTTGTTGCAGTATCTTCGTGGTTAATTCTAAAAAATAATTATAAAGATATTGAAAAAAAATATAGAGTCGATTTTTGGATAGGAATTGGAACTGCAACTTGGTTGATAGCAATTTTTTCAACAATTTTAGGTTATTATTCTGCTGATTTCTTAAATAGAGAAATGATGATTGGACTAGCTATTATTAATCCAATTTATTTTACTTGTACAATGATAGGGGTAATGAAGTCTATACAGTTAAATGTTTCAATAATTTTAGGAGCTATCTTAGGACCTTTATTTTATCTTATTAGTCCTGATTGGTGTGTTTTGATTGGTGGATTTGTAGCTGGAACTGTTGCTTTTGTAATAGGAGAAAAAAATGTCAGCTAATATTGTTTTAATAATAGTTATTACATCTTTAGCCACTTATATTTCAAGGTTTTTAGGAGCTTTTACATCTGAAATAATAGATGAAAATACTAAGATATATAGGTGGTTTAATTATTTAGCCTATTCGACATTGGCTGCTTTAATTTCTAGAATGATAATATTTCCAGCTGGTGCACTTTCTGACAGTAATTATTTGTCTAGATTTATTGTTGTGCTTTTAGCAATAATAATTTTTAAATTAACTAGAAATAATTTAGTTTACCCAACTTTATTCTCTGCTATCATTATGTTTTTATTAAGTAGCTTTACGATATAAATGAAAAAAATTATTTTACTATTGTTCTTGGTTTTAATACCAGGTATTTCACAAGCAGCATGTGATGATCCTTTAACCGATGGTGTTGATTATACTAACTGTAGATTTTCAGATGGACAAGATTTACAAGGCAGTTATTTGCCTAACTCAAATTTATCATTTGCAAGTTTTATACAAGTAAATTTTGATAAAAGTATTATGATGACATCAAATTTGTCATTTGGAACTTTTCCAGAGTCAACATTTATAAGAGCTAACCTATATGAGTCAATTCTAGTTGGTGGAAATTTTGAAAAAGCTAATTTTACAGGAGCAAATATGACAAGAGTAGATTTTATGGGCTCAACATTAATTGAAGCAAATTTTCAAAACGCAAATTTAATGGAAGCTAATTTTACCTCATCAAATATGACCAATGCTAATTTTGATGGAGCAAATTTAATTGGAGCAACATGGACTAATGGTGAAACATGTGGACCAAATTCAATTGGAGTTTGTAACAAATAATTATAATGGATAGCTTAGATACTATTCAAGGGTTTGATATTTCATTTAGCGATTATTCCAAAAGAATTATCAATATTAAAATTGAAGATGAAATTATAGATAAACTAATATTTCCTTTTAAAAAATTTGATGTTACAGCTCTTGAATATAAACCTTTTACTAGATTTACACTTGCAAAATCTTTAGATGATTCTACAGGTGGAAAGCTAGGAAAATTTATAAACACTATATTAAGAGATAGAGACACAGGTTGTTTTACTATAGGACCTAAAAATAAATCTAAAAAAATCGATAATAATTTTCTTATCAAGCTATCTACAGCTGTAACCCACTTACTTGGTAATCCAAATTTTGACTCAATGGCTGGAAAATATTATGCAAGATTTCATGTTAAACATGAGGACAATAGCGACTCATATCTTAGAAAAGCATATACAAATATGGATCTTCATACTGATGGTACTTATGTTAAAGAAAAAACTGATTGGTTATTAATGTTAAAAATGGAGGAAGAAAATGTACAAGGTGGAGAAACTGCAATGTTGCACCTTGATGATTGGGAACATTTAGATAGCTTAACTAATGATAAAGTTGGAAAACAAAACTTCTTATGGGGCTCTCCGAAAAGTAAAAATGTTGACTATAAAGTAGAACATCCTGTTTTTTCAGAGGATGATAATGGAAAACCACAAATTTCTTATATTGATCAATTTCCTGAGCCTAAAAATATGGAACAGGGATTATTTCTACAAAAATTATCAGACTCTTTAGAAGGAAGTCAAAATAAGATCGTAATGCCTTTACCAG
>CACJQE010000030.1 GCA_902595465.1 uncultured Pelagibacteraceae bacterium | reverse complement strand
CATAGCTTGTAATACTGCAGGAGGTAGTCATCATGCAACATCTAATGAAGGAGCTGGATTTTGTGTTTTTAATGATGTTGCGGTAGCAGCCAAATATTTAACTTCGAGAGGATTGGCAAATAAAATTTTAATTATTGATTTAGATGTTCACCAGGGTAATGGCAATTCTGAAATATTTAAAAATGATAATCAAGTCTTTACATTCAGCATGCATTCGAAAGTTAATTATCCAGCAAAAAAATCAGTAAGTGATCTTGATATTGAATTAGAGGAAAATTTAGAAGATAGAGAATATATTTATATTTTAAAAAATAACCTAAAATATTTGAATGAAGAAGAGTTTGATTTTGTTTTCTATATCGCTGGAGTTGATATTCACTATAATGACAGGTTGGGTAAACTAAAAATTTCTGATAATGGTATATTTGAAAGAGATGAATTAGTTATTGATAATTTCTTCTCAAACAAAATTCCTATATGTGGAGTATTGGGAGGTGGATACAACGAAGATTTTAACAAACTAGTAGAATTACATTCTAGTTTACATAAAACATGTGCTAAATTTTTATAATGAAAAAAAATTCAAATTTAACTCCAGAACAAGAAAATATTTTATTCAATGAAGCAACGGAAACTCCTGGTTCAAGTGAATTAAACAATGAAAAAAGAGAGGGCACATACCACTGCGCAAACTGTGATACCGAATTATTTAAATCATCAACAAAATATGAAAGTAGATCAGGATGGCCATCTTTTTTTAAATCTCTTCCAGATGTTTTTGAAACTAAAACCGATCACCATATCGGTTATGCTAGAACAGAGTATCATTGTAAAAAATGTGGGGGACATCATGGACACATATTTGATGATGGTCCACAGCCTACAGGCAAAAGATACTGTAACAACGGTGTTTGTTTAGTATTTAAGCCAAAAAATTAGAAAAAAAAAACTTTATAAAATTTAAAATCATATATAATAATCTTATTGTGAAAAATTTAATACTTTTAATTTTAAGTTATATAATTTTAACTACTTATGCTTTTTCAAACTCGGTATCTGAATATATTTCTAACTTAATTCCAGGAGAGGGAGATACTGAAGTAAGTATTGATTTAAGAGAAAACTATTCTCCAGATTACAGCATCTTGCTAGTTAGAGAAATAGATAGAAGTGAAAATGGAAATTATTTTACACAAATGTCTTTATTCAATACTGAGAAAAATAACGATGATAGAATTACTGGAAATTTCGGCCTGGGAAAAAGATTTCTTAGTGATGACAAATTTTCGTTTACTGGAATAAATCTATTTTTAGATTATGATAACGAAGGAAATGCCAGATCAAGCATTGGTCTAGAAATGAGAAATGCAGTATTAGATTTTGCATTTAATAATTATTTTGGTTTAGATGATGCGGATGGAGAAACAGTCTTAGATGGATATGACTTAAGATTGGCATCACAAATACCATATCTACATTGGGCAGATATTTTCTTAAACTCTTACACATGGGATGGCGTTAAAAGAAATGATGTTGAGGGATTGATATTTGGATCAGAGATGAATTTATCCCCAAACTTTCAACTTGAACTCGCTTATGATGACAAAGATAGATCTGGTCTTGAAGATGAATATTATGTTAAATTAATTTTTGTTCATCCACCTAAAGAAGGACCAACAGCAAGTGATGGATTTAGCTCAAGTATGTGGAGAGAAAATAAAGATATGACAGGAGAGTTGTTAACCAAGGTGAAAAGAGATAATAAAATTTTTGTAGAATTTAGCGGAAACGCAACTATTTCAAGGACGGATTAATGAAAAGATTATTTAGTAACTTAATTATTTTAACTATAATAATTTTAAACTGCAATATTGCTTACACTGCTCATGGAGGAAACCATGCAGCAACGGGTAATGCAGATGTATACAAAGTTACAATGAGAAAAGTTGAGCTATGTGAAGGTTACACTGTTGTAGATTTTGATGACGTTGGTACAGATGCTGCATGTAAAAATGCTGTTACCATCGGCTCTGGAGACTTAGTAGTTGATATTGCATCCGTAAGCGCAGGATCAGCAGCAGCAAGTTATGGAAATCCAGCGTTACTACCTTTAGGTTCAACTTATACTCATATGAGAGTTACTGTAGACAAAAAATTTATAATTAGATCTGAAAGTGCAATTGATACAGGTGGAGAAGATGATACAGATAATTGCATTACTGTTGCAACTACTGATGCACAATACGAAAATGATGAAGCAACAGATAAGTATACCCATAAAGTAGCAATAGCTGAAGGTGGAACAAAGGCAGCTATGAATTTATATATGACAAATGGTCAACAGAATGGTGAGGCTGGAGCTACATATACTCAATGTGAAACAGCTAATTGTGCTAAGAAAGATAACAGTTGGAGTTGGGGTTATGCAAATGTTGCTTCAGATTTAACCTCTGCTATAGCAATGAGCACACCACGATCATCTGTAACTACAGACGATGTTCAACTTGTTTATGAATTAGCAAAACCGTATACAGTAACTGCATCACCTCCTACTATCGATATATCTTTTGGAACAAGAAGTGCTCTAGGGGTTCAAGAAGTTTGTGATGCAGGTAGTGCTTGTAATGGTCAATCAGATACACATTGTTCATTTTATCCAGAAGAACCAATCGTCACAATTACAATAAAATAAATTTATTATTTTAAACTGGACATTAATTTTCCAGATTTTTCTAAATCTCTTAACTCTTGATATCCACCAACATGCTCATCATTAAAAAATATTTGTGGAATTGTTCTTCTTCCATTGGCTTTTTTTGTCATTTCGTCTCTAAGACCATCTTTTGTTGACACATCTATATCTGTAAATTCTAAATTATTTCTTTCAAGCAATCTTTTTGCAGCATCACAATAACCACACATTGGACCAGAATAGACAGTAATATTTTTCATAAGTTGGAATATAATCTTTGTTTCTTAAAATACTAGAGTGAGTAATCGTTTTTATTTATCTTTGATTTGATTAATTTTCTAGAATATTCAAATTTTTTCCGGTGTTTAATACTTTGTGAGCTTGCTCTTTTTCTCCAAAGTCTAAATGACGATGGTTTTAAGGATCTTCTCATAATTTTAATAACTTCACCTTCAGTCTTACCAGTTTTTTTTTCAATTTCTTCGAAAGTGATCCGATCTGCCCAAGCCGCCCATATGACCCAATCTGGACTCTCCAAAGGAGGCTCTGGATTCTTAACTCTGGTTGTGGGTCTGTGACTTTTTTTCATGAAAATTCAACAAATTACTAAAATTATTTTAATGCAAATACTTAAGGCTATGATATTATCACTTTTAGATAGTCCTATCTAGCCATCTTTAGCTCCCGGTTTTTTAGGACTATCCTAAAAATGCTTCCCTTAGATTTTATACTTTTTTTACAGATCATTATTTTTATGTTCATAACTCCTGGTACACCTAGAATTGTTATTATCTCTTATTCTATGAACTACGGCGTTCAAAAATGTGTTTGGACTGCATTAGGAGATGTTACCGCAAATATTATTCAGGCAACCTTAGTAATATTTGTTATTGGTTCTTTTTTGTCTGACAATCCATCAATATTAAATACTTTAAAATGGTTTGGTATCGCTTATTTAACATATCTTGCATATGATATATATAAATCAAGACCTAAGGATATAAATACAAAAGATATTTCTGATAAAAGTTTTTTT
>CACJQE010000029.1 GCA_902595465.1 uncultured Pelagibacteraceae bacterium | reverse complement strand
TAACAAATTTAAACCCACCCCTCAAATATTAGAAAATATAGAGGTTAAAGATAAATCAATTATTAATTCGCCAAAATGTAAAAAAGCAATTAACGAAGCAAATAAAATAATTAAAAACAGAGGTAGAATTTTAGTTAGAAAATCTGGCACTGAACCAAAAATAAGAATTATGAGCGAGTCAGAGGATTCAAATTTAAATAAAATGTGTGTTAACATAATTAAAAAATCTATTCAGTAAATTGAAAATCAAATCTAAAATATTAATTATTGCAGGATCAGACTCCTCTGGAGGAGCGGGCATCCAAGCAGATATTAAATCAGTTACTTCGCTTGGCTCTTTCGCTATGACAGCAATAACAGCAGTTACAGCTCAGAATACTACTGGTGTAATGTCTATAATGCCGATGCGTAGTAAAGAAATTTCTAATCAAATTGAATTTACTTCAAAAGATATCAGGCCAGACTCAGTAAAGATAGGAATGCTGCATTCTACTGAAGTTATTAATTCAGTATTAAAATCAATAAAAAAATCAAAATTAAAAAAAATAATATTAGATCCTGTCATGGTGGCTAAAGGTGGAACTAAGCTTATAGACAATAAAGCAATTTTAGTATTGAAAAAAAAACTAATAAAAAAAGTTGATTTAATAACACCAAATATTCCTGAAGCAGAAATACTAACAAAAATAAAAATTAAATCTATAACGGATATGAAAAATGCTGCTAAAATATTATTAGATTTAGGTGCTAAGAATGTTTTAATTAAAGGTGGTCATTTAAGCTCTAAAAACTTAAAAGATATTTTTGTAAATAAAAAAGAAACTGCAATATTTGTTAATAAAAAAATTGATACAAAAAATACTCACGGAACTGGTTGTACATTATCAAGTGCAATTGCAACATATTATGGATGTGGAAAAACTCTAAAGAAATCTTGTGAGTTAGGTATTAGATATGTAAACAATGCCATTAAAACAAGACCAAACTTTGGAAAAGGAAATGGACCAATTAACCATTTAAATAGTTTTGCTATAGATAAGAAATTTAGATGAATAATGTAGTTGTTGTTGGATCGCAGTGGGGAGATGAAGGAAAAGGTAAGATAGTTGATTGGTTATCAAGCGAAGCAGACGTAGTTGTAAGATTTCAAGGAGGACATAATGCTGGTCATACCTTAGTCATCGATGGTGTTACTTATAAACTGAGATTGTTACCATCTGGTATTGTCAGAAAAAATAAAATTTCTGTTATAGGAAATGGAGTTGTAGTAGATCCATGGGCGTTGCTAGATGAAATCGAGGAAGCTAAATCTAAATCTGTAGAAATCAATGAAAATAATCTGATTTTATCTGAGGCTGCCACACTAATTTTACCATTTCACAGAGAGATGGATGAAATAAGGGAAGATACTGCTGGTAAATCAAAAATTGGAACTACAAGAAGAGGAATTGGTCCAGCTTATGAAGATAAAGTCGGACGAAGATCTATAAGAGTAATGGACCTTGCATCCAAAAAAAATCTAGAAAATAGATTAGCTGTGGTTTTAGAACATCATAATGCTATCCGAAAGGGATTGGGTAAGCCAATATATGAAAAAGATAAACTAGTTGAGGACTTATTAAAAATAGCCCCAAATATATTAAAATATTCAGCTCCTGTTTGGAGAAAGATAGATCAATTTAAATCAGAAAATAAAAAAATATTATTTGAAGGAGCTCAAGGAATATTACTTGATGTGGATCATGGGACATATCCATATGTAACTTCATCTAATACAGTAGCAGCTTCAGCAGCAACAGGATCTGGATGCGGTCCAAATTCAATAAACTATGTGTTAGGAATTACAAAAGCATATACAACAAGGGTAGGTGAAGGACCTTTCCCGACAGAATTAACAGATGATATTGGTAATCATTTAGGTGAAAAGGGACATGAATTTGGAACTGTAACTAGTAGAAAAAGAAGATGTGGCTGGTTTGATGGAGTTCTAGTGAGACAAACTATAAAGATTTCAGGCATTAATGGTATAGCATTAACAAAATTAGATGTATTAGATGAACTTGATGAAATAAACCTTTGCGTAAGTTACGAACTAAATGGAAAAGAAATAGATTATTTCCCTGCTGCCGTTGAAGATCAATTAAATGTCAAACCAGTATATAAAACATTCAAAGGTTGGAAATCTAAAACCCAAGGTATTAAAAAATTTGATGATTTACCTAATAATGCAAAGATTTATGTAAAAGCTATTGAAGAGTTCATTGAGACAAAAATATCAAGTATTTCGACAAGTCCCGAGAGGGAAGATACTATTCTTTTAATAGATCCATTTAATTAATATTAGAATTAATTTAGTTAATAATAAAATCCATAATATACTAATAATATGATCAATAAATGTATTCATATATTTATTATTTTTTTTGTTATTTTAATCAATCCTAAGCATGTATACGCTGTTGATTTATCATCAACTACTCCTTCAGATAATGCAACACAGATTGCTGTAGATACTTCTATTACACTTGTATGGGCGGGCAGAGTAACTACAAATAACGGAAATGTAATTTTAAAAAAAACTTCTGACGATAGTACAGTAGAATCATTTGCATCAAATTCAATGTTCTTAATTTTGGATATGTCTGGAAATGCTTCAGTAATAATAACTCCTTCATCAAATTTAGATGAAGATACCGAGTACTATGTTTTAATAGATAGTTCTGCATTTAATGGATTTGACGGTATTGCAAGTAAAACAACTTTAAATTTTAAGACAGTTGACAATAATAATCCTACTTTAACATCTGCTTCGCCATCTGATGATGCATCTAACGTTAGTGTATCATCAAATATAGTTCTTACATTTAATGAAGCTGTAGATGCTGAAAGTGGAAATATTGATATAATCAATACATCAACAGGCGAAGCGATAGAGATTGATGTAACAGGATCTTTATTATCTGGAAGTGGAACAACTGAAATTACTATTAATCCATCATCTGACTTAGAAAATGATACTTCATATCATGTAAAAATAGACTCAACAGCGTTTGATGATGTAGTTGGAAACTCTTATGCTGGTATTTCAAACACAACAACTTTAAATTTTACTACTGCAAAAGGTCAAATTTTTAACGATACTGTAAAAACTTTAGTAAAAAATCAAACATCAGCTTCAATTCAATCAATGACTCAGTCATTAAATAGAGTAAATAGCCGCTTAAATTTTATTAGACCAATTCAAAATAGTAACACTTCAAGAAATAAAATAGCATTAAATTTTAATGACCCATACGCAAACAAAATAGTTGATGCTTTAACTGCTAACTTAATAAAATATGAAAAAAAGGAGAAAAAATTTGCTTTTTGGAGTGAAGGCAACCTTTCTTTTGGAAGAATAAACAACAAAGGTAAAGACTTGGGTCAGGATCTTAGCACAAAGGGTTTTACCGTAGGATTTGATAAAAAAATTACAGATATAAAAACTATAGGTTTAGCATTAAATCAATCGGAGCAAGAAACTCAAATTGGAAGCAATGATGCACATATGGATGCAACAGCAAAATCTTTATTAATCTATGGAAGCAACCAATTTTTTGAAAATCGATATTTTGAGGCTGCCATTGGATTTGGAGAAACAGAAATCGATATCAATAGAAAAGTATCTGGAGGAAATAATAAAGGCCTTAGAGATGGAAAACAATTATTTGGAAGCTTCACTTACTTGTACGAACCATTAGAACAAAACGAAAGTAAAAACTTAAATTACTATTCT
>CACJQE010000028.1 GCA_902595465.1 uncultured Pelagibacteraceae bacterium | reverse complement strand
AATTTATTAAATAAAAGAGAAATAGCAAAAGGCTTTGATAAACTATTATATTCTACTTTTTTGAGTTATGTTCCTGTTACTCAATATAAATATAAAATTAAACCTATTAAAGATTTCAGAGGGAGTTTCTTAGAATTTTTAAAGTCAAAAAATAATGGGCAAATATCAGTTTTGACTGTAAGGCCAAATCAAACTAGAGGAAATCATTATCACATGACAAAAGTAGAAAAATTTTTAGTTTTGTCAGGTAAAGGTGAATTTATTTTTCAAAACTTAATAAGTAATAGAAAAAAGAAAATTAGAGTAAATTCTGGAGAACATTCAATTGTTGAGACAATTCCAGGCTGGGCACATAATATCAAAAATACTGGAAATACTGATTTAATTATTATTTTATGGTCTAATGAAATTTTCAATAATTTAAAACCAGATACAATATATTATAAGATAAGCTAATGTTAAAAAAAAAAATTAAATTACTCACTATTTTAGGAACTAGACCTGAAATAATAAGGTTAAGTAGAATTATTCCTGAATTTGATAAAAATTTTGATCATAAAATTTTACATACCAATCAAAATTTTGACAAAAATTTAAAAAATATATTTTTTAAAGATTTGGGACTAAGAAAAGTTGATTATGCATTATCAATAGCTAGTAAAAATAATATTGAGACAATTTCAAGAATATTGGTTGATGCAGATAAAATAATTAATAATCTAAAACCAGATGCGATATTTATATTAGGGGATACAAACAGTTCATTGACCTCAATTGTTGCAAAAAAAAAACAAATTCCAATTTTTCATTATGAAGCAGGGAATAGAAGCTTTGATGAAAGAGTACCCGAAGAAGCTAATCGACGAATAGTAGATGCAATTTCAGATATAAATTTAACTTACAGCAGTATATCAAGAGAGCATTTAGTGAGAGAGGGCAAGTTAAGTAATAGAGTTATTAATGTTGGAAGTCCAATGTTAGAAGTAATAAATTTTTACAAATCTAAAATAAAAAAATCAAAAATCTTAAAAAAATTAAAATTGAAAAAAAATGAATATATCGTTTTGAGCAGCCATAGAGAGGAAAATGTTGATGATAAGGACAATTTTAAAAAACTAATAGATGTAATTGATTTACTTAGTAAAAATTATGCCTCCAAAGTCGTCATTTCAATTCACCCAAGAATAAAAGATAAAATAAAAAAAATTAATATAAAAAAATTTAAGAACGTAATTTTCTCAGATCCTTTTTGTTTTACAGATTATTTAAATCTACAAATTAATGCTAAAGTGGTTTTGTCTGATAGTGGTACAATAAATGAAGAAACTTCAATTTTAAATCTTAAATCTGTAAACCTCAGATTTTCTCATGAAAGACCAGAAGCCGATGAGCAGGGAACATCAATAATGACAGGTTTAGATTTAGAAAGAATAAAACAAGCAATAGAATATTTGACCAATAATAAATTAAAAAGACCCGAAATTGTTAATGATTATAATCAAAAAAATGTATCCAATAAGTTGGTAAAAATAATAATTAGTTTTATTAACTTTATAAATGAAAATAACTACAAAAAAAAATATTGAATATACTTATATTATCACATTATTTTTGGCCAGAAAATTTTAAAATTAATGATCTTGCAAGCAATTTAAATAAAAAAAATAATGTCTTCGTGCTTACTGGAAATCCAAGTTATCCCAAAAAAGAAATTTTTAATAAAGTAGATAAAAGAAAAATAGATAAATTTAAAAATATAGAAATAATTAGAGTGCCAGTAATTCCAAGGGGAAAATCTAAAGTTTCCATTCTGTTTAATTATATTTCTTTTCTATTGTCGCTATCAATAATAGGAACTGTTAAAATATTAATGAAAAAAATAGATGTTTTATTAGTTTTTGGTACCTCGCCGCCAACCGTGATGATTCCCGCAATAATAATATCAAAAATTAAAAAAGCTAAGGTTATTTTTTGGGTTTTAGATTTATGGCCAGAAACTTTAATTTCCATGAAAATTATTACAAATAAATTTTTATTAAATATAATTAAAGTATATGTTTCATATATATATAATTTTAGTGATTTAGTATTTGCGCAATCAAATGAATTTGTAAAACAGATAAAAAAATATTGTAAAAATAAAAAAAAGATTATTTATTTTCCGACTTGGTCAGATTTAAATTATAAAAAAAATATATCAAAATCAAAATTTTTTAAGAAAGATTATTTTTACGTTACATTTGCTGGCAATATAGGAGATGCACAGGATTTTGAAAATATAATTAAGTGCATCGAAACATTAAAAAATAATCATAAAATTAAATTCTTAATAGTTGGTGATGGTTCTAAATATCTTTGGTTGAAAGAGCAAATCAAAAAAAAAAAACTTAATCAAAATGTAATTCTTACTGGCGTTTTACCAAAGAAAAAAATCCCTGAAATATTACATAAATCTGACTGTTTATTAATAACGCTTAAGAGAGGAGGAATTGATAAATTAACTGTTCCAGGTAAATTATCAGATTATATGATTTTTAGAAAACCTATTGTGGGAATGATAAATGGTGAAACTCATAAAATTATAAAAGATACAAAATGTGGTTTTGTCTGTAAATCTGGAGATTATAAAAATCTTTCAAAAAATATTAATGTCTTATTTAAATACTCCAAAAATAAAAGAAAAAATTTGGGAAATAAAGCGTTTGAATTTGGAAAAATTAATTTTGATAGAAAAAAACAATTTTTAAAAACTCAATATTATTTAAATAAATTATATTGTAATATAAGCTAACTAGTTTTAAAGGACTCTGTATTTTTATCCTCAATAAGGCTTACTGAATACAAACTCGAGTAAGCAAATAACCCAAGCAAATATGTATAATTTGGCTCAGTAGCCACACCCAATAATCCATTAAATATAATTCCAGATAGAAAAAAAATAAAATTTTCAATGTTAAATTTATTTTTGAATAAAAAATAAATTCCAATATTAAAAAAAATTATAAAATAAAGAAATATAACAGCCGATTTTGCAAGAATAATCTTGATAAATGATAGAGGATAATTTTGTACAAATTTAATGTATTCATTCTTCAAAACATTCTCGTATTCTTTTGAAAAAAGTTTTACATTTGGATTTATTTCCTGTGCTTTTCTTACTGAAAATTCGTCAGTTGGTATAATTTTTTCAGTATTTGGTAACTGCAAATATCCAAGACTATAATAGGCATTATGCCAAACAGCTCTTACATAATTAAGATCATATCTTTCTTTAGCATTAGTATTTTTAATAAGATATGTTTTTGCCGTATCTTGAAGGTTTTTTAAATATAGATTAAATGCAAGTATTGGAAGCAAAATAATAAATAAAATAATCATTCTTGTATTAATATTTTTATTATAAAGCAAAAATATTGAGACAAAGAAAATACTAACAAGCAGATCATTTCCGGAATGTCCTCTAACTGAGTTTGAGAAAGCGACCATTATGCCTGTTAGCATACATAAAATAAAAATATTTTTTAATTTATTATTTTCCAGCTTATAAAACTTTGACCACCAGGTGACTAAAGCCAAAGAAGTTAAACCATAAAAACTATAAGTATCACTTATAAAAATACATAAAAAACCAACAGATATTATTACAAAGCTTCCATAAATTTTGGCGAATTTGGATTTGTAAAGCCTGAATAGTCCAATTAGTGATAATAATATGCAAAATAATCCGTAAATTAAAAAAAAAAATATTGTTGAGTCTTCTATAGAAGATCCAAATATTTTCGAAACAACCGGTATATAGATATAAGAACCAACATAATCAGCGTGTGCTGCAGGTGAAAAAGCATTTTTTCCATAATTACAAATATCATTGAAAGCAATAAGGTAAGTTTCAGATAGATTTAAACCTTCAAATGCCGCTTCATACCCTATTACTCGACAAGGCATTGTTTGCAAAGGTTGTGGCATGATTAATTAATTTTATTATAAAAATTTCATTAAGCAATTTTAATTGTTAATTATTTTTGGTTTAGGTAGTGGTACTATAAATC
>CACJQE010000027.1 GCA_902595465.1 uncultured Pelagibacteraceae bacterium | reverse complement strand
TGGAGATCATGCAAACGATGAAATATTAAAAATGGCTATGATTGAAACTAAAGAAGCTTTAGAAAATCTTGATGAAATTATGAGTACCCCAGGCCTTGATGGTATCTACATAGGGCCTGCTGATTTAAGTTTGGCTATAGGAGAAAAGCCTGGTTTTGACAAAGGTGAGGATACTAAAGCTTATTCAGAAATACTTAGAATATTAGAGCATGCAAAAAAAAACAATATATTTGCTGGAATTCATAACGGAAGTACTGACTATGCAAAAAAAATGATTGAAAAAGGTTTTCAATTTGTAACAGTTGGAGCAGACTCCAGATTTATAAGTGCAGGTGCGAAAAATACAGTTGAAAATTTAAAAGGCACAGTGAAATCAGAATTATCTAAAGCCTATTAATAAATAAAGTATATACTTTTACGTATGAAAAAAATCTTAATAATAGGATCAATACATAATCATGGTATTGATTTACTAAAAGGAAATAAAAATTTTGAATTTCAAGTTGTAGACAATACAGATACAGAATTTTTGAAAGATAAAATAAAAGACTGTGATGGAATAAGTATTAGAACATCTAAATTATCAAAAGAAATTATAGACTCAGCTAAGAATTTAAAAGTGATATCTAGACATGGTGTAGGCTATGACAATATAGATCTTAAAGCAACCAAGCAAAACAATATCACATTAGCAATAACAGCTACAGCGAATGCTCAAGCTGTAGCAGAGCATGTTTTATTCATGCTATTCAGCATTGCAAAAAGAAATAATATGTACAACGAGACTGTAAAAACTGGAAAGTTCAGTGATAGAACTAAGCTTCCTAAAACAATTGAGTTATGGAATAAAAGCATCTTAATTGCAGGTTTTGGTCGTATTGGAAAATGCTTACTTAAAAAATGTAAGGGTTTAGAAATGAACATTTTTGTTTATGATCCTTTTGTCAGCGAAGAGGAAATTAAAAAAGTTGGTGGTACTAAAATTAATGATTTAAATGAGAGTTTAAATAAAATGGATGCAATTTCAATTCATATGCCTCTAAACGAAAACACAAAACATTTAATCAATTATGAAATGATAAAAAAAATGAAAAAAAATTGTATTTTAATTAATGCTGCAAGAGGTGGTATTATTAACGAGGAAGATCTTAATAAGGCATTAAACGAAGATTTAATTTTTGGTGCAGGGCTTGATGTTTTTGAAAAGGAGCCTCCATCTTTAGATAATCCATTGCTAAAAAATGAAAAAGCATTTTTAAGCCCTCATTCAGCAGTATTTACTGAAGAATGTTTGTCTAGAATGGGTATTGAAACAGTCCAAAATATTATTGATTTTTTTGACAATAAATTGGAAAAGTCAAAAATAGTAAAAATCTCATGAGCTTAAAATTAAAAAATTTTGGATTATTAGAATTTCTTATCATTATATCGGCTGTTTATGTTGTAGGAATGTTGATATGGACAGCGAGTACAAGACCTGAAGTTGAAGCTCGTGCAAATTTAGTAAAAGAAAATCATAAAAAAGTTGTCGATTTTATTAATGGCGAAATTAATAATTGCGGAAATAATGATGAGGGGAAAATAACTGTTTGGGGTGATCCATGTAATGCTGAATGGATAGCTGAAAAGGTTGTTAATCATATAAATGATAATCTAAAGATTGAAAATCCATTTTCAGATGACAATAAAGTTAAAACAGATCCTGACCCGAGAATAAAAGCAGAGGGAAAAGCTGGTCAGTCAGTAGAAATGGGTGTTATTTTTATAATGTCATCAAATTTTTTAGCAGAACCAGGATCGGAATGGATAGTTGGTACTTGTTTTAAATCTCCATGTGTGGCTGCTGGTAATAATGAATTAACTTCTTTATATAGATAGCTAATTATTTTCAATTTCTAAATTTGCACTTTTTAAAGTTTCAATTAGATATTTGTATCCAATTTTAGCATATTCAAAAGGATTTGCTTTTGCTGGATCTTGCTCCGCTTCTACAACTAACCATCCAGAATAATTTTGTTCTTTTAACAATTCAAAAAAAGGCTTGTAATCAATACAACCATCTCCTGGAACAGTGAAGGCTCCTTCCAAAAAAGCCTGTCTGAAACTATAATCGTGATTTAACGAATTATCTAAAACATTTTTTCTCATATCTTTGCAATGTATATGAATTATTCTTTCTTTAAATTCTTTATAAATTTTCAAACTATCTCCTTTTGCAAATAACATGTGTCCAGTATCTAAAGTTAGTTTGACACTACCATCTGTGTTTTCTAATAATCTTCTTGTATCTTCTTCACTTTCAATGCAAGTTCCCATATGATGATGGTAAGCAAGAGGCATGTCCTGATCCTCTAGATATTTTCCCATTTCTGAAATTTTTTTATAATATTTTTTAGTCTCGTCTAAATCCATTCTAGGTCTTTTAGACAAATTTATATTTGGATCACCTTGAATAGAACCATAAACTTCGGCAAAAACCATGCAGGGTGCTTTACAATCTTGAAATAGTTTCAATTGGTTTTGAATTTTTAATTTTTCCTCCTCAAAAGTATTTTTTCTTAAATTTGCTCCATACCAACCTGAGCATAATTTTAAATTATATTTATTTAATATAGGAATTAATTCTTTTGATGTTTTTGGAAATTTTCCACCAGACTCTATTCCTTTAAATCCTGCTTCACTAGCTTCGGAAAGACATTGTTCAAGCGGAGTATCACCACCAAGCTCAGGCATGTCATCATTGCTCCAAGCTATTGGGGCTATACCTAATTTTACTGACATAAATAATAGTTTTGTTATGATATTAGATGCTTCAAAAAATTAAACCTAAAAAATTTAAACTTGGAATTGTTGGAGGCGGACCTGAATCTTGGATCGGGCATGTTCATAGAATTTCATCTAGATATGATGACAAATATGAAATCGTTGCAGGGGTATTTTCTAGAAGTGTTGATAAATCTAGGAAATTTGGACAAAGTATAGGTTTAGATAAATCTAGATGTTATTCAAATTACAAGGAGATGTCTGAAAAAGAAGCGAAAAGAAAAGATGGTATTAATGTTGTAGCAATAATGACTCCACCATCAAGTCATCAAATTATTGCGGAGAATTTTATAAAAAAAAACATACATGTAATTTCAGACAAACCATTTGCTGGAAATCTTGAGCAGGGAAAAAAACTATATAAAGCGATAAAAAATAACAAAAAAATTAAATATGCACTGACTCACAACTATTCATCTTATCCAATGGTTAGAGAAGCAAAAAATTTAGTTGAAAAAGGAAAAATTGGAAAAGTTGAATATATCAACGTTGAATATATTCAGGATTGGACAGATGGTAATAAAATTTCAAAAACAAATTCAAAAAAGGTTTTTAAATGGAAAGTTGATAAAAAAATTGTTGGTGTATCAGCAGTTCTCAATGAAATAGGATCACACGCATATCATCTAGCAATTTATATTACAGGCCTTAAAGGAGAAAAACTGATAGCTGATGTAAGCAAATATTCGAAGGATGTTAAAATGGATAATAACGCACAAGTTTTTGTTAATTTTAACAAAGGTGCTAAAGGAATTGTATGGACATGTGTAACAGCTAAAGGTGGCGTATATGGTTTAAGAATTAGAGTATATGGTTCTAAAGGAAGTTTAGAATGGGTTCAAAATGATCCAAATTATTTAAAATTTAATCCAAGCAAAGGAGCAGTAAAGTTTTTAGAAAGAGGATATACAAAAGCAAATTTTTCAAAAAAATTTTCTAGAGTAAAATTTGGTCACCCTGAAGGATATTTAGATGCTTTTGCAAATATATATAAGGAATTTGCTGAATATTTAAAAACGAATACAAAAAAAAGATTTTATTTTCCTAACGAAGAAGAGGGTTTGGAGACTGCTAAATTCATTGATGCATGTAAGAAATCATCATTAAAAAAACAATGGGTAAAAATTTAATTAACGTAGCATTATTCGGTTTGGGAAGAATAGGACTAATGCATGCAGATAATTTAATAAATAATAAAAATTTTAATCTTAAATATATTTTCGATGTTAATAGAAAACTTGCAAAAAAAGTTTCAAAA
>CACJQE010000026.1 GCA_902595465.1 uncultured Pelagibacteraceae bacterium | reverse complement strand
TTTTTATTAGTAAAATATGTACATAAGTTTTTACCAAGAAATCCGTCAGTTCCTGTAATTAAAATATTCACTTCTTAACTAATCTTTTTATTTCAGGTATATTTAATAACAATTTTTTTAATTGAGGATTAGTTAAACGATACGTATTGTCAGATGTATAATCTTCCATTGGAATTTTTGAATTTCCTTTTTTAAAATAATTGTCATAATTTAAGGATCTATTATCAATTTTAATTTTAAAATAATTCTTTCTCATATCGCAGGACAAAAGTTCATTTTTTGTTGCTAAAGTCTCAAATACTTTTTCTCCATGTCTTATTCCAATCATTTTAATTTTTTCTTTTGAATTAAATATTTCCAGAAGACATTTAGCAATTTGTGATATTTTAGCCGCTGGCGATTTTTTTATAAATATATCTCCATTTTTGCTTTCATTTAATGCTAAAAAAACTAAACTAATTGCTTCATCAAGGGAAATCAAAAATCTAGTCATATTAGGATTAGTGACAGTTATATTTTTATTATTTATAATTTGGTTTACGAATAATGGAATTACACTACCTCGCGAGTAAATCACATTACCATATCTCACGATAGAAAGTTTTGTTTTATGTTTAGCATTTCTTGCTTTTGATAATAAATTTTTTTCCATTAAAGCTTTAGTCATACCCATAGAATTTATTGGCATAACTGCTTTATCTGTTGATAGGGCAACTACTTTTTTAACATTATTTTCTATTGCTGCGTTAAATACATTGCTACTGCCAAGTATATTTGTTGAGGTAGCTTGATCGGGGAAAAATTCACAAGACGGAACCTGTTTTAATGCAGCTGCATGAAAAACTATATCCACATTCTTCATGGCGGAACTCACACTATCTTTATCTCTTACATCCCCAACAATAAAATCTACATTGGTCTTATTAATTTTAGCTCTTAATATATCTTGTTTTAATTCATCTCTTGAAAATACCTTAATTTTGCAATTATAATTTTTTATTTTGTTAAGCATTGTTGATCCAAAGGATCCTGTACCACCAGTGATTAAGACGGTTTTTTTGTTAAACAATTTTTTTATATTATTAGCTGTAATCAATTTATTTAATTATCTCTTTATAAAATTTTAGAATATTTTTAATATTAATTTCAATATCTAAATTTTTTTTAGCATATTTTAAAGCATTTTCTCTAATCATTTTTGAATTCTTACTTATTGTAAGATAATCAAGTGATTTGACAAGATTTTGTAATTTATGATTTGATACTTTGACAGCGCCATATTTAGCTGGGTGTGATAAATTACAATTTTTTGTACATAGTAATAAACCCCCTACACTCATAACCTCAATAGCTAAAACAGAATTACATTCGTACTTAGAGGTCAAAATTACAATATCTGCATTTTTTAATATTGAATATTTTTTTATTCCATACACAGGCTTTCTTAAAAAAATACGTTTATTCAGTTTTAGATTATTTATTTTTTTTTTAATTTTATTGAGCTCACCATCATTAGGTCCATATATATTTAAATAATATGCTTTATTTTTCTCTTTTAAATAATTTATCAAATTAATTTGTAGGTTAATATTTTTAATTTTGTTTAATCTACCTAAATAAACAATATTAATTTTTTTCGAAGAATTTTGTTTTTTTTTAAATTTTACTCTACTTATGAATTTTTGGTCAATACCATTAGATTGAATAAGGATTTTTTTTTTTTTCAAAATATTTATCCATCTTGAATTTTTATATTCATTCGGATTTAAAAAATGAAAACCATTTACAAATTTTAAATTTGATTTTTCTATTAAATAAAAGTATATTTTTTTTAAAATATATTTATTCTTAATGTTATAAGAGTCTAAAGAGCCATGCGGTGTTAAAATAACTTTTTTTTTTAAGAGTCTTGAAATAAGAAGACTTATGCTTACAACGCCATTCCAGACACCATGAATATGGATTATTTCTGAATCTTTAATTTCTTTATATATTTTTTTTATGAAATCAAAGTTTGGAATGTAATGCTTTTCAAATAAAAATGTTCCTTTTATTAAATTATTATAACTTAAATTTTTAAAATTATTATATTTTAAATTTTTAAATTGGCTTACAATATTTACATTGTGTCCTATCTTTTTTTGAGAGTTTGCTAAATTTAAAACTACATTTGGTGGTCCACCTTGCCTCGTGTCCAAAGATGAAACTATGTGGGTAATTTTCATTTAAAATTTAATTATATCCCAATAATGTCTGTTTTAAGACTTTAAATATTGTAACATTTCGTTTGCTATATCCACACAATGATCAACCTTAGCAGATAAAATTTTGTAGTAACCTTTTTTGATCTTGAGGACTTTTGATATCCGTTTATCTGATTTTTCTAAATTTATTGGAAAAATTCTAGGACTCAAATAATATTTGTTATTAAACTTTACATTTAATCCTGGTAAAAATTTTTTTATATCTTTCATAATTTTATCTCTCGATAATTGAACTTTTCTTTTTGAAATTTTTTCAAAATACCAATTGTTGGGAAATTGTTTTGTAATTCTATTTCTTAATACTGAGTGTTTAACATGATATAATATGTGTTTATTTGTTTTTCCTTTTGGAAGAAATGAAAAAAAATTTCCATCCATCAAAGCAAGACCTAATTTTTTAAAATTTTTTGATGTGAATTCATGAATTATTACTTGTTGGTATATAAATTTTTTTGGCTCTGAAATTTTTTTTGATATTTTATTTGATCCTTCGTATGAGGTATCTATAATCTGGTCAAAAATATACTGATTTTTCTTTGTTTTTAAGAAAAATTTCTTTTTATATTGTATTTCAAGAACTTCTTCGTTGAATTTTAATGAATTATTTTTAATTAAATTTAGTTTTTTTTTTGCTATTTTTTTTATTTCCGACCAATCATAAATTGGTTCATTGACTTTTATACTACCTTGAATTTTGCTAGTATTTATTAAAAATTTTTTAAATTTTAGATTTTGAAATTTTAATTTGTTATTTATACAGAATTTAAGATACTTTTTGAACTTAACTTTGCTACTTTTTGCAATAAAATAATAATTATCAAAATTGTGGATGATTGACTTTTTATAAAATTTTTTAAAACTTTTATATCCTTTAAAAGATTGTGTAGCTGTCTCATAATCTCTTGGATAATGATAACCAAAATGTACTCTGTTTAAATTATTTGTAGAAGCACCTAATAATATATCTTTATTTTTATCAAATAATGTACAATTAAATCCATTTTTCCTTAAAACCAAATAGGTTGTTAATCCAAATAATCCCGCACCAACGATAGCTATATTATTTTTCATAATTTTTTAAAGATAAATAAAACACACAAGCATAATAAATAACTATTAAAGATATAATTTGATATAATGTTAAAACAATAAACATATCTAAGCCGAAACAGGTCAACCAATCGAAGTATGATATCAGAACCACTCCATACAATAAATCATTTAATAAAATTTTAATATTTTTTGTTAAATAAAAAAATAATTTTAAAGCTAAAAAAATACTACAATAATAAATTATTGATAAATATCCAAATAAAGCTTCTGACTCTGCAAATATTGTGATTTGTTCTGAGTTTGTAGCTTGAGGAAAATATATTTTATCACTATTTTCTAAAGAATATTTGTAATTATATTGATCCTGCAGTGTTTTGGAGGCAAAAGGAACATTAAAAATATCAACACTCGGAGAGAGCCTATCAATGATAGGTTTGTAGTAATAATTTAAATTAATTTTGTCTTTATAATATTTTTGATAATTTGATATTTTTTCTATATGAAAGTCTATAAATCCTATTCTTTCTGAAATTCCTTGAAAATTACCAAAAAAATTTTTTTTGTAAAATCTAATAAACCAATCTTTGTCGCTCTCGAAAACTATCCCAGTTAGTGGTGCAACAGAATTGTCTATAATATGCATTTTTTGAAAATAGGGTTTATCTATAGCTTTATAGGTCTTGTAAGTTTTAAAAGCTGTAGCTATGCTAAAGTTCAAAAATAAAATTAAAACTATTATGGGTGAAATAATTAAATATTTAATCTTAATTTTATCTAAACGAAAATAGGAAATAAATAAAATAAATAAAATTAACAGTATATAAAAAGTACCACTTCTGCTTCCAGAAAAAATAGTATCCAAAATGAATAAACTATAAAAGACTAAAATTTTTAAATTAAAATGTTTTGGTCTGTTATCAGATTTTAAAACAATAATAATCAAAATTGTAAATATGAGACATAATCTGATTGAATTGAAAATATTGTTTAAAACCGTTAAAAATTTCTCGTATGAATTATAACTTACATCTCCAAAAATATTAAATATCAAGTTAAAAATAATTAAAATAATGAGTGAATTAACTAATAGATTAATTAAATTTGA
>CACJQE010000025.1 GCA_902595465.1 uncultured Pelagibacteraceae bacterium | reverse complement strand
GGCGGTGGTGTCAGAAGTATTGATGATATTAATAAATTACTTAATTGTGGAGCTGATAAAGTATCTATAAATACAGCGGCTGTTCAAAATTCTAAAGTAGTTGAGGATAGTTCTAGAAAGTTCGGATCACAGTGCATTGTTGTTGCAATTGATGCAAAGAGAAAAGATGATGGATGGGAAATCTTCACCCATGGTGGAAGAAATCCAACTGGCATAAATGCTTTAGAATTTGCATCTAAAATGGAAAAATGTGGCGCGGGAGAGCTTCTTGTAACATCCATGGATAAAGATGGAACTCAGTCAGGATATGATATTGAATTGATGCAAAAGATATCTTCTATGGTCAATATTCCAGTTATTGCATCAGGTGGAGTTGGTACATTAGATCACTTAGTTGATGGAATAAAATCAGGTGCTAGTGCTGTTTTAGCAGCATCTATATTCCATTATGGGACTTATTCAGTTAATGAAGCTAAGCAATATTTGGCTTCAAAAGATATACCTGTTAGGATTTAGAATGTTAAAGATTTTAGAAGATCTCGTAAACCTTGCAAGAGAGCGAAAAAGTAATCCTGCTGAAGGCTCATACACTAATAAGCTTCTAGAAGATAAATCTTTAGCAAAAGAAAAAGTTTTAGAAGAAATTAATGAACTCATAGAAGCTGTAGAGCAAGACTCTAATAAAATCCATGAAGCAGCAGATGTTTTATATCACTTAATAATGTACTTAGAGAAAAGTGGAATAAAAATTGAAGAAGTGATGGAAGAACTAAAAAGTCGTAAGAAATAATAATGATGCAAGGTTATATAAATTGATTTAAATTTATTCATTTTTCCTCTCTTTTTTTAAAAATTGATTTTATTAGTTGCATATATTTTAACAATGCAAAATTTTAAAAAATTTAATAGAATATTTTTAAAATGAAGCGCAATGGTTTCACATTAATAGAATTGCTTGTTGTAGTAGCAATTATAGGTATTTTAGCTGCGGTAGGGGTAGTTGCATACAGTGGATATACTACCGCTGCAAAGCAAAATGTATTAAAAACTAATTTTGCAAATATAGAAAGAAAAATTAATTTGGCAGCGCAAGGTTGTTTTAATGGAGTAGAAATTAAATTTGGCCCGTATTTAGATGGAAGATCACCAAATACTCATACTTGCAATACCTCAGGATTTTCAAGAAATATGTTAAATGCTGACTCAATTACATATAAGCTGTATTTAGAAAACTATGGGTTAAAAAACCCTATTAGTAGCTCTCAGCTTGGAATAAGTTGGAGCAATGGAAAATGTCCACCGCAGAATGTTATTCAAGGTCAAATAGCTTTGGGATATGCACATAAAAATAATACATGTGGAATGGCTGGCAATATGTCTTGCGTTAAAGTTAATTTAGGAGATACTGATGGAGATGGATCAGATGATTTTATATCTCAAGAAATTAATTTTTGTGATTTTAGATAAAAAAAAATTATGAAATATGACGATAATAATATATTTGCTAAAATATTAAGAGGTGAAATTCCTTGTGATAAAATATATGAAGATGAATTTGTATTATCTTTTTACGATATTAATCCACAAAAAAAAATTCATGCTTTAGTTATCCCAAAAGGAAAATATGTTGATTTAGATGATTTCAATACAAATGCTTCCCATGACGAAATTGTAGGACTAATGAAAGGAATAACTATAGTTTCAAAAAAATTAGGAGTTTCATCAATTGACGGTAAGGGGTATAGGGCTCTTGCTAATATTAGCGAAGATGGCGGTCAAGAAGTACCACATTTACATTTTCATTTATTCGGTGGTGAAAAAGTTGGAAAAATGGTTTTGTGATAACTAAAGTTGATAGAAAGTATCTGGAAATTAACTCTCTTGATGAAATTAATTCATCCGAACCAAAGATTAATTGTAAAATTGAAATTAAAAATCCTCCAGATTTTCAAATAAATAAATTTTTTTATAAGCAGATAGGAAAAAGCTATCGCTGGATTGATCGGCTTGCTTGGGATGATGAGAAATGGATAAGTTATACAAATAATTCAAATTTAGAGACATATATATTGAGAGAAAACGATGATTTAGTTGGTTTTTTTGAGCTATTATTTCATCCCGAGACCAATAAATGTGAAGTCGCTTATTTTGGAATTTTAGATCAATACATCGGAAAAAATTATGGAAAATATCTCTTAACAGAAGCACTGAAGTTAGGGTTTAGAAAAAAGACTAAAAAAGTATGGCTCCATACATGCTCTTTAGATCACAAACATGCTTTAAAAAATTATTTGGGAAGAGGTATGAAAATTTTTAAATCTGAAACTATAAATTTGGATATTAGTTAATATATTTTTGAATTCTAAATAAATTTTCATCAATCATCATATTTATTTCTATATTGAATAACTTCGTTTCAACTTTGTTTTGATAAATATCGGTTGTTGTCCATCCTTTAATTTCATAATTTTTTTTATCAAAAAAAATATTTAATAAATTATCATTATGTTCAATTTCAAAAGAAAATGTTTCATCGTTCTCTAGAACCATTTCAACTTGATCTAATTTATTTAGTAAAAATTTTTTATCTAAAATTAAATTAAGAGGGGTATCTTTAAGTTTATATCTTAAATAATTTTTGATTCTTTTACTATTAATTACCAAAGATCTTCCATTAGATACTAAAATTTTATTATTGATATCATCATATTTACATAAAATTTTTTTTGGATATGAAATTATGCATTTGCCTTGTTCAATTTTTTTTCCTATTTTCTGAATAAATTTAAAAGATATATTATTTGTTTGATCTAATTTATTTTTTATTAATTCTTTTGATGATGCAAAAATATTTATTGGGTAAAAAAATATTATAATAAAAATTATATATTTCACTATTTTAATACTTCTCTTTTGCCAACATGATTTGCTTTACTAACTTCCCCATTAGCTTCCATTTGATCAATAATTCTTGCAGCCCTGTTATAACCAATCTGTAACTTTCTTTGCAAAAATGAAGTAGATGCTTTTCTTTCTGATTTGATAATTTCTAACGCTTCATTATATAATTCATCAGTATCAGAATTATCGTTATTTTTCTCATTAATCTCTTTTTCATCAGCAAAGTTTAAAATTTCGTCTACATAGTCAGGCTCTGCTTGATTTCTAAGAAAGTTATTTACTTTATCTATTTCTACTTCTGATACATAAGGTGCATGTATTCTTGTGATTCTGTTTGCTGAAGACATGTATAGCATATCTCCTTTACCAAGAAGTTGCTCAGCTCCTTGCTCGCCCAAAATTGTTCTACTATCAATTTTAGAAGTTACCTGAAATGAAATACGAGTGGGAAAATTGGCCTTTATGGTTCCAGTTATTACGTCTACACTAGGTCTTTGGGTGGCCATTATTATATGAATACCAGCCGCTCTAGCCATTTGTGATAATTTTTGAATGTAGTTTTCAATCTCCTTACCAGCTACCAACATGAGGTCTGACATTTCATCAACAATTACTACAATGTAAGGCATCTTTACTTTATGCTTTTCATTATAACCATCAATGTTTCTTACACCTACTTTAGTCATTAATCTGTATCTACTTTCCATTTCTTTAACTACCCAACCTAAAACAGACGCTGCCTTTTTTGCTTCTGTTATAACTGGACATATTAAATGAGGAATTCCTTCATAAGTTGAGAGTTCTAACATTTTTGGATCAATTAAAATGAACTTGCAGATATCTGGGGTATGTTTATAAATTAGTGATAAGATAATTGTATTTATACATACTGATTTTCCTGAGCCAGTAGTTCCAGCAATTAATAAATGTGGCATCAAGCTTAAATCACTAGTTATTGGTTCTCCAGATATACTTTTACCTAAAGCAACTGGCAATTTTATCTCTCTTTTTTTAAAATTTTTATCAGAAATTATTTCTCTTAAAAAAACATTTTCTCTTGATATCTTAGGTAGCTCAATACCAACAGTGTTACTTCCCGGTATTGTGGCTATTCTTGCAGACTCTGAACTGGTATTTCTAGCAATATCTTCAGACAAATTAATAATTTTAGAAACTTTTACGCCGGCTGCAGGTTCAAATTCGTTTAGAGAAACAACAGGTCCATGACTTATTTTTTTTATTTTGCCCTCAACACCAAAATCAAGAAGTATTTTTTCTAATCCCTCTGCATTTATTTTAACATCCTCTTTATTATTTAAAATCTTTTCTGGTTTTTTTAAAAAATCAATCGAAGGTAATTTGATTTTCGTATCATTTAAAATTGATTTCTTGGTAGCAAATAAATCTTCTTGAACTGGAGGTTCTTTAATATTTTCAACTATAGAACTTTCTTTAAGTATATTTTCTTGAACAATAGAATTGGTTTTCTTTGATAAAAACAATTTTTTCATTAATGTAAAAAAGCTTAAAATATGTGAAATTTTAAAATTACTGCTTAAAAGAAAAAATAATAAAATAAAAAATATTAATATATAATAACTTATAGTTTTATTAATTTTCAAAAACTCTGCAATTATAGTTTCCGACATTAAATCACCCACAAAACCATTGTTTCCATTAATTATTAACCAATAGGTCTCTTTATGGAAAATACCAAAAAAAAATGTTGCAACAATAATGTAAAGAACTACAAAAAAAATATTTTCTATAATAATAATTAATTTTTTATTAATTGTTATCGATAGCCCAGTGAAAAGAAGAGAAAAAGGAATTAGAAGTGATATTATACCAATTGACTGAAAAAATATATCAGCAATAAAGCTTCCTCTAAAACCAAGAAAATTTTTTATTTCCTGATTTTCTGAAAATATAAAATTTGGATCTTCTGGTGAATAGCTAATTAAAGATATAAAAAGCAATATTGAAGTAACTATTAAAAAAATACCTATTAGTTCTGCCAATCTCTTTATTATAAAATCGCCTATTTTATTGATATAATTTTTAAATATCATGAATCAAAACTGCATTTGTCACTTTGTATCATTTAATTTTTATTGTTAAAATTATTTTGTTATGAAAATTTGTCTTATAGGCCAAAATTTAACAAATTTAATTCTTGCTAACC
>CACJQE010000024.1 GCA_902595465.1 uncultured Pelagibacteraceae bacterium | reverse complement strand
AGGGAAAACAACGATAACTAGACTATTAGAGTTTTTTGAAGACAAATTAATGACATATTTTAATGGGAAACGATTGAATGGAAGCAGATATTGCAACGCAAAGTTTAGGTTTAGCAAGTAACACAGATTTTTCTTTAATTAGTTTATTTTTACGTGCGGATATAATTGTAAAGTCAGTAATCATAATATTAATACTAAGTTCTATTTATTCATGGGCAATAATATTTGAAAAAGTAAGAATGTTTAGAAAAATTAATAAAAGCGCAGAGGAATTTGAAGAGAAATTCTGGAAATCAAAGTCTGCTGAAACATTTTATAACAGTCTGCCTTCAAATATTGAGGATCCTATGGCAAAATTATTTAAAAGTTCTATGCAAACAGTTATGAAAACTAGATCAAAATCAAATTTATCTGAGAGACTATCTAGTGTTTTAGAAGTAAATATTGAAAAACAAATGGTAGCAGTTGAAAAGTATAATAGTTTTTTAGCAACTGTTGGATCGACAGCTCCATTTATAGGATTGTTTGGAACTGTTTGGGGAATTATGAATTCATTTCAATCGATTGCAATTTCAAGAAACACTAGCCTTGCAATAGTTGCCCCAGGTATTGCAGAAGCCTTATTTGCAACTGCACTTGGATTATTAGCCGCAATTCCTGCTGTAATTGCGTATAATAAATTTAATTCAGATTCTAGAAAATACTCACAAAAATTAGAAAATTTTTCAAAAAGATTCTTATCAATTATTTAAATGGGATTTAAGCTCAAAAGTTCAAAAAATGATCCAATGAGTGAAATTAATGTTACACCATTTGTTGATGTAATGTTGGTTTTACTAATTATATTCATGGTCACCGCACCATTGCTTACAGTTGGAGTCCAGGTAGATCTGCCAGAAACTTCTGCTGATACACTTCCTGAGGAAAATGAACCATTAACTTTAACAATTAATTCTAAAGGTGAAATTTTTATTCAGGAAACAAAAGTTGAGTTTAACAATTTGATTGTAAAAATATTGGCAGTGTCAAATAATAGAACTGATACAAGAATTTATGTTAGGGGAGACAAAGCTATTAACTATGGAAGGGTTCTTGAAATTATGGGAATGCTTTCAGGGTCAGGATTTACAAAAGTTGCTTTAATATCTGAACCGAATAAAGAGAGATAGAGATTATGTATCGAGGTCTTTTAATCTCATCTGGATTTCATGTCGCTATTGTTATGGTGAGTATTTTGGCTTTACCTTTTGTTGCCAAAAAACCTCTGGATATTCCACCTCTTATCTCTGTTGAGCTTATTCAAATAGCTGAAAAGACAAATATTCCTTTCGCACCAAAAGCATCAAAAATAATTGAGAAGGTAAAAAAAAAAAATGAAAAGCTTTTGTCTGAACAGGCACCTCCTAAAAAGGTAAAAAAAGACGAAAAAAAAGAAGTTCAGAAAGATAAAAAAAAAAACGAAATTTCTAAGGTTGCATCAAAAAAAACACCAACCAGTGAAAATAAAATAGAAAAGTTAAAAAAAGATAAATTAAATGCAGTACCCATGCCAGATGAAGAAAAACAAAAAATTCAACCTAAGGAAGAAAAAAAGCAGAAACCTTCTAAAGAAATCAATGATGAAAATATAAAAAAAATAGTTCAAACTAAAAAACCTATTTTGGATGAAAAAAAAGTTAAACAAGAGTCTGAATTTGAAAAAAAAGAAAAATTGGATTTAAATGAAATTGCAGCTTTAATTGATAAAAAAAAAGAAAATTTAGCAGAAACAAAAAAAGAAGTTGATAAGATTTCTCAATCAAATGATGAAACTATGGACTATTCAAAGCTAACATTAAGTGAGGAAGATGCATTAAAGGCTCAAATATTTACATGTTGGAGTGTTCCTATAGGTTTGCCATTTAGTGAAGATTTATTAGTAAGGGTTAAACTCCAATTAAAACCAGACGGAACAATTGAAAAGCTTGAAATGTTAGATCATGTAAAGATGAACACACCCGGTAAAGAAAAATTTAGAACACTAGCAGATAGTGTGAGAAGAGCTATTCAGCTGTGTAATCCATTAAAAGTTCCCTCAAGTGGTTATGAAAGATGGAAAAATATGATTTTAAATTTTGATGCTCGTGATATGCTTGGAGGATAATGATTAGAATAATTAATTTATTTTTTATTATATTTTTTTTATTGTCAGCTAAGGCTTATTCATTAATAGAGATTGATATAACAAGGGGTAATTTAGACCCGTTACCAATTGCAGTTTCTCCATTGTTTCAAGATGACAATTCAAAAAGAAATTCAATTAACGAACTTAAAATTGAAAATGTTGGATCTGAGATTTCATTAGTTGTGGAAAATAATTTGAAAATTTCAGGTTTATTTAATCCTCTTAGTAAAGAAGCATTTTTGCAAAAGCCAGATATTGCTCATTTAAAACCAAGATTTGAGGATTGGGCATTGATTAAAGCTCAAGCTTTAATTACAGGCAAAGTAACAATTGAGGACAAAAAATTAAAAGTTGAATTTAGACTATGGGATATTTTAGCAGGAAGAGAAATGATGGCTTTAGCATTTACAACGGTTCCAAGTAATTGGAGGAGAGTTGGACATATAATTTCTGATAAAGTTTATGAAAGATTAACCGGAGAAAAAGGATATTTTGATACCAGAATTATTTATGTATCTGAAGAAGGACCTAAGACTGCAAGAGTTAAGAAGTTAGCTATTATGGATCAAGATGGTTTTAACACAAAATATTTAACGCTAGGAAATGAATTAGTTTTAACTCCTCGATTTAATCCGACAAGTCAAATGGTGACTTACCTATCTTATTTTAAAAATCTACCAAGGGTATATTTATTAGATATTGAAACTGGTACTCAAGAAGTAGTTGGTGATTTTCCAGGAATGACATTTGCCCCACGATTTTCACCAGATGGAAAAAAAATTATTATGAGTTTTGCAAAAGATGGAAACTCAGATATTTATACAATGGATTTGGAAAATAGAATTGTTGAAAGAATAACTAATCATCCATCAATTGATACATCGCCTTCTTACTCACCTGATAATCGATTTATAACATTTAATTCTGATAGAAGTGGGTTTCAACAAATTTATGTGATGAAATCCGATGGTTCAAATGTAAAAAGAATTTCTTTTGGTAAAGGTTTATATGGTACCCCAGTATGGTCTCCTAGAGGAGATTTAATAGCATTTACAAAATTACATAAAGGAAAATTTTATATTGGTGTTATGCGAACAGATGGTTCTGGAGAAAGATTGTTAACTGAAAATTACTATCAAGAAGCTCCTTCTTGGTCTCCAAATGGAAGAGTGTTAATTTTTTATAGAGAAACTAAATCCAATGATAAAGGAGAAGGTTTTAGCGCCAAGCTCTGGTCTATTGATCTAACAGGATACAATGAAAGGCAGGTTCAAACAGAGACCGATGCCTCTGACCCATCTTGGTCGTCTTTATTAAGTAATTAAGGCTTTTTTATTAATTTTAATATAAATTAAGTTGATTTTTATGCTTGAAACATCTAATTAGTTGTGAAAAAGTTCTAATAAAATATTAAGGAGCATTAATGAATTTTAGTAAATCATTTAGAAATACTTTTCTAGTTATATTATTAAGTTTAATCGTATCAGCTTGTGCTACAAAGAAAACCACTACAAAGGTAGAAGGTCAAATGCAAGGTGATGTTTATACAGGTACTGATACTGTTAAATATTTAGCTGACGGTGTTCCAGACAGAGTATTTTTTGCGACAAATGAATCTATTTTAACAACTAAATCAAGAGACACTTTAAGAAAACAAGCAAATTGGTTAAGAGCTAATTCTAGTATCAATGTTGTTGTTGAAGGTCATGCAGATGAAAGAGGTACTAGAGAATATAACTTAGCATTAGGCGAAAGAAGAGCGAATGCTGCAAAAGATTATTTAATTACTTACGGAATATCTGCTGATAGAATCTCGGTTATAAGTTATGGAAAAGAAAGACCAGTTGACTCTGGATCTAATCCACTTTCATGGTCGAAGAATAGAAGATCTGTAACCGTAAAAGCTAACTAAAGCTATTTGAAATATTTTAAAGACCCTAAAATTATTATAAATAATTTAAGGGTCTTTTTTTTGCCATCATTATAATTAAAGAATAATTTAATGTTTAAAAAGTTTATTAATATTTTTATTTATATAATTTCTATTTTTTTTATTACATTTAGTTCGGGTTCTGAGGAATTGAATATGAGAGAAATCTTAGAAATTATTCAAAAAGATCTTAGAACTTTGGAAAGAGCAGTTTATTCAGAGTCATTTCAGAAAAAAACTGGAGCAGAAAACTCTTTGTCAAATAAAGAAACTGAAGATGCCTTGACAAGACATTTGTTAAAATTATCTGAAATAGAAAAACAATTTCAAAATTTGACTAACAAATTTGAGGAAATTAATTTTAAAGTAGACAAATTATCGTCTAGACTGTCCAAAACACAAGCTGACAACCAATTAAGATTTCAAGATTTAGAAAACAATTCTAGCCTTGTTCAAAAAAATGAAATTAATGAACAGAATTTATTAACAAATGAAAATTCAGAGACAAATTTAGCCAGCAAAAAAATTATGCCAGGCACATCTCAACCTCAAGATTTAGGAACAATATCGTATAAAGATATGACAGACACAAGTGAGACACAAGCAATTCAATCTGTTGAGACGACTAAAACTATTTTAACAGAAAATTTTATTAATGAGGAAAAAATTTTACCTGATGCATCTCCGTTAGAGCAATATGAATTTGCAACAAGTTTTTTAAAAGTTGGAGATTATAATATGGCAGAGAGAGCGTTTAGAGAATTTGTGGACATAAATCCAGATAATGATCTTTCTGGAAATGCACAATATTGGTATGCAGAAACTTTTAGAATAAGACAACTCTATACAGATGCTGCATCTGCTTATTTAGAAGGTTATCAAAAATATCCAAAGAGTGAAAAAGCACCTATTAACCTTTTGAAGCTTGGTGTATCTTTAGTTCAAATAGGAGAGAAAGATCAGGGTTGCTTGATGATTGCTGGTGTTAAAAAACAGTATCCAAATGCTACTCAATCAGTTCTTCAAAAAGCTAAATATGAAGAGAAAAAGTTTGAGTGCAACAAAGAAAACTCTTAATTTTTACCAAACAAAATTAAAGGATCCACAGGTAAGAAAATTATATAACCTATTTTCAAATAATCTCGCATCTATGGATTTGACCAATAAAAAGATTATGGTTGGGGTATCTGGTGGTGCTGACAGCTTAGC
>CACJQE010000023.1 GCA_902595465.1 uncultured Pelagibacteraceae bacterium | reverse complement strand
CAATTGCTAAAATCATTAATGAAAGCATCATTATTGAGCCAACTGATAGATCTATACCCGCAGTCACAATAACCATAAAAACACCTAAAGCTAACATTGATTGCCAAGATATTTGTTTAAATACGTTTGTTACATTTCTCCAAGACAAGAAGACATCTGGTTGTAAAATATGCATTACCAAGATCATGATAACTAATAATAGTAAAATCCCATATTTTTCAAAATATGGAATAAGTTTTACGTATAAGCTATCTTGTTTTTTTTCTTTATCTTCCATATTTATTTTTTTCCCATAATCCAACCAATGACTTCATCTCTTGAAGTTTTAACTAATTGAGACTCTGCAAAGTTTGTTCCTTGAAAAAGTGCCATTACTCTGTCGCAAACAGTAAAAATATCATCCATTCTATGACTTATTACTATAACACCTACACCAGTACTTTTTAATTTATTAATTAAATCTAATACTTTTCCAACTTCTTTTATTGCTAAAGCAGCAGTTGGTTCATCCATTATAACAACTTTGGCATTAAATGCTGTTGACCTAGCTATTGCAACCGCTTGTCTTTGTCCTCCAGATAATTCCTCTACTTTCTGATCAGCACTTTTAACATTTATTTTTAGTTTCTCTAAGTGTGCGCTTGTCATTTCTTGAATTTTTTTAAAATCTAGAAATTTTAAGAAGCCAATATTTTTTGTTGGCTCTCTTCCTAAGAATATATTTTCTCCAATGGGTAAATTACCTGCCAATGCAAGATCTTGATAAACCATTTCTAAACCTAAATTTTGAGAGTCTTTTGGGCTATCTAACACATGTTCTTTGCCCTCAAAAAATAAAGCACCTGCACTTGGTTTGTACAAACCAGATAAAACTTTCATTAGAGTGGATTTGCCTGCACCATTATCTCCCACTACACCTAAACATTCACCTTCGTGCACTTTTAAATTTACATTTTCTAAAGCAGTTATTGTTCCAAAATACTTTGTGATACCTTTAGCCTCTAAGAGCAATTTATTTGTTGAAGTCATTTAATTTAAATTAAAAAAAAAATTAATTAATTGCAACAGGTTTTGACCTTAAAAGATGAACAGTTTTTCTTAGAGCTTTTTTACAAAATCTTGGATTAAGATTTTTTGAAATTAATTTCATATCTTCAAAAACAATGTTGCCCATTTCCTTGAATGCCTCGTCTAAAGCACCCGCTCTATGTGCAGAAAATAAAACATTTTTTAATTTTCTTATTGGGTCATTTTTTTTAACTGGTTCTTCCGGAAAAACATCAAGCGCTGCATAAATATTACCTTTTTTAAGTCTATTTTTTAAATCTTTAAAATTTACTATTGCAGCTCTACTCATTAGTATAAAAAGTGAATTTGATTTCATAAGATTGAGTAATTTTTTATCAATCAGTCCTTTGTTTTTTGTAGTAATTGCAGCAAGTACATAAATAACTTCACATTCTTTAAACATTTTTTTTAAAGTAATTGGTCTAAATCCTTGATTAATAATTTTTTTGTTTGGTATCCAAGGATCATAGATATTTATTTTACTCGAAAATGGTCTCAATAATGGAACCAACGCTTTCCCTAGGTCTCCATATCCCAATAATCCAATTTTTTTATCTGATAACAATGAAGCCTTAAGATTTCCATCTAGTCCATACTTTTCCTTTTTATTAATGAAATCCTGATTTGCTCCATGAATATTTCTAAGAAGAGAGAGTGTAAATCCAAGTGCAATTTCTGCGACTGGTTTTGAGAAAACAGGTGAAGTTGCAATAACGTGAATACCTTTATCAAAACAATAATTATAATCCATATTATCTAAAAAGTTGCTTTCGACATTTATTACTGCTTTCAACTTTTTTGCTTTTATTAATAAAAATTTAGGAAGATCAGGCTGTCCAATTATAAATTTCGCTTTATGAATATTATTAATATAAAATTTTTGTTTATTTATTTTTGGTGCGAAAATAAGCTTAAATTTATTTTTTAACTCATTTAATTTTGGTTTTGAGAAAATAAGCTCCATAGTTCTTGGATATGGATCAACTATTGCAATATCTTTCATGATCTATAAGAGAATTTTTTTTACTTCTTCTTCTGTAAATCTTTTTGGCTTTTCACACTTAGTTTTTATTTTTTGAGGTACTCCAGTTGTTGCAGCTTTCATAGTAGACTCAATTATATCTAAAACATGAAGAGATAGCTCTCCGGAACATCGATTTTTTTTCTTTTTTTCGATTGCATATAACATCTCAGACATTCCAACACTTCTATAGTTTGCATTTGTAGGTGATTCATTAGATCTACCACTTGAAGATGTAATATTTATTTTTCCTAAATGCATTTTATCAGTTTTATGTTCACCCCAGCGACCGCCTTCTGTAACAGAAATATAAACAGATCCACCAAACATATTCGGATCAGGAACGATAATTGATCCTTTAGTTCCATAAAGTTCCATATGATTTCTTTGATGATTAATAACATCAAAGGATAGAGTGACTTGAATAATTGCTTCATTATGAAATTGAATTGTTGCTAAATAAGTAGTTGGTGTTTCAACCTTAAATGTTTTTCCTTTATTCGGACCCGCTCTATAATTTCTTCTTTTAAACGCCGTTAATGTTCTACCTTGCACCTGTTTAGCTGGCCCTAAAAGATTAACAAGCGTCGTAAAAAAATAAGGACCCATATCTATTACTGGTCCTCCCTCTTTTTTATACCAAGACTCTGGTTTTGGATGAAAGTTTTCAACTCCAGGAAATGCAAAGATTGCATTTCCAAGTTTGATTTGTCCAATCAAATCTGAGTCAATTAATTCCTTTGCTTTTTGTCCACCTCCTCCAAGAAAGGTATCCGGTGCGTTACCAATATATAATTTTTTTTGTTTTGCCAAAGCCACTAACTCTTTTCCTTTTTGAAAGTATGTTGCTAATGGTTTTTCTGAATAAACATGCTTGCCTGCATTTAATACTTTTTTTGATACAGAATAATGTGATTGAGGAATTGTTAAATTTAAAATTACCTCAATATCTTTATCTTTTAGTATTTCATTAACAGTCATTGATTTGATGTTGTATAATTTCGCACATTTTTCAGCTGCTTTTTGATTAATATCCGCACAAGCAACGATTTTGAAATTATTAAAATATTGGTGTCCCCTAAAATATGTTTCTGCGATATGGCCACATCCTATGAGACCAACCTTAAAAACTTTATTCATGAATTTTAGACACCTTGTCTTTGCTTTGATTTTCCTTCTTTATGAAGTTTTAATGCCTCTTCATTTTCTTTTGTTGATGGCATTTCTAAAGTAGGACTTTCCCAGTAAGCTGAACCTTCTAGCCACTCATAAGAATGAGTTTTTATTGAAATTAAGTAAGTTACATCAGATTTTTTAGCTCTTTTAAATGCTTCCTCTAACTCAAAAATAGAGGATACTTCTTCTGATTTTGCCCCCATACTCTCTGCATGTTTAGCAAAATTAACAGGGACTAGATTTGGAGCTTTTGAACTGTTAAATAGACAATTAAATTCTTTTCCACCTTTAAATAATTGTAGCCTGTTAATAACGGCATGGCCTCCATTATCACATAAAACTATTATTAATTTATTATTTGTTATAACTGATGAATAAATATCTGAATTAAAAAGTAAATAAGATCCATCTCCTACAAAAGCTATTACTTCTTTATCTGGGTTTGCCATTTTAACTCCTAATGCACCAGAAATTTCATAACTCATACAGCTAAAACCCCATTCGGTTTCATGTGTATTTAATTCTTTTGGCCTCCAAATTTGTACAACTTCTCCGACCAATCCACCTGCTGCAGTAACAGCAATGTCTGTTGGATCTGAATTACGATATATTGCTCCTACAGCGTGTGCATAACTAGGTAGTTCTTGATTAGTTGGACCGCTTTCTTTATCTACATAATCATTCCAATTTTTTAATTCATCTCTTGATTTTTTATGCCATTCATCAGGTGCTTTCCAATCTCCCAAAGCATTTGATAGCTCTTGTAAGCTTACTTTTGCATCACCTATTACTGATTGCGCCAAATGTTTGCTAGCATCAAATCTAGAGACATTAACACTAACAAGTGAAAAGTCTGGGTTCTCAAAATTTGCCCACGAACCAGTTGTGAAATCAGCTAACTTTGTTCCAACAGCAATAGCTAGGTCAGTTTGTTTTGCTAAATTATTTGCTGCTTTGCCACCAAGACCACCTATTGGACCTAAAAAATGAGAGTGATCTCTCTTCATAGTAGAGTAACCCATAACTGTTTGCGTAACTGGTATATTGTGTTTAATTGCAAAATTACTTAGATCTTCCATTGCATCAGAGTAGAAAACCCCTCCACCTGAAATCAATAAAGGATTTTTAGATTTTTTAATTTGCTCAGCTGCTTGTTTTATTTGAAAATCATCAGGTCTTGGTCGTCTAATATTATGAACTCTCTCTTTAAAAAATTCCTCAGGATATTCATATGTTTCACCTTGGACATCTTGTGATAATGATAAGCAAGCTGGTCCGCAATCTGCTGGATCTAACATTGTTTGGATTGCTTGAGGTAATGTTTGTAAGATTTGTTCTGGTCTTGTAATTCTATCAAAATATTTTGTTACTGGTTTGAATGCATCATTCTGAGTAATGCCAGGATTATTAAAATGCTCTACTTGTTGTAGAACCGGGTCAGGCATTCTGTTTGCATACGTATCTCCAGGTAAAAATAAAATTGGAAGTCTATTGCTCATAGCAACTGCCGAGGCTGTAACCATATTTGTAGATCCTGGTCCAACTGAACTAGTTGCAACAAAAAATTGTTTTCTTCTTTTAGCTCTAGCATATGCTATTCCAGTCAGAGCCATATTTTGCTCATGATGCCCTCTATAAGTTGGTAATTTATCTTGATTTTCTTGTAGAGCTTGTCCTAAACAAGCAACATTGCCATGTCCAAAAATACCAAAAGCTCCAGCAAATAACTGCTCTTTTTTACCATCTATTAAAATTTTTTGAGCAATAAGATGTTTTATTATTGCATGTGCACAAGTGAGCTTTATTTTTTTCATTATTCTATATATAAATCTTTAACTTTTAACAATTAAACACAATTTAAAAAATATGTATAGCAATTTTGGTCAATTCATTGATGGTCAGTGGCAACAAGCAGAAAAAAAAGAAACTTATAAAGTTATCAATCCAGCAACAGAAGAAGTTTTAGGAGAAGCATCAAAAGCGTCCTCTGTTGACGTTCAAAAAGCATTAAAATCAGCAGAGAAAGGACTCGAAACTTGGAAAAATACCACTCCATGGCAGAGGTCTTATGTAATAAGAAAAATTGCAGATTTGATGCGTGAAAGAAAAGATGTATTAGCTAAATGGCTTACACTTGAAGTTGGAAAACCTCTTAAAGAAGCAATTGGAGAAGTTGGTGGTGGAGCAGATATATTTGAATGGAATGCAGAAGAAACTAAGAGAATTTATGGTGAAACATTACAAAGTAGATTTCCAGAAACAAGAGTTCATGTTTACTATCAGCCAGTAGGTGTTGTAGCAGCACTTGTGCCATGGAATTTTCCCATAGTTTTAGCATCTAGAAAAATTTCAACTGCACTGGCTGCTGGTTGTTCAGTTATTTGTAAACCAGATGTAATTACGCCTGGAGCAGTTATGGAACTTGTAAATATTTGTAAAGATGCTGGAGTACCTGATGGAGTAGTCAATTTATTATCTGGAGACCCGGCTGAAATATCAAATGAATTACTTGAATCAGATATAATAAAAAAAGTTTCTATAACTGGCTCAACACGTGTTGGAAAATTAATACTTAAAAAAGCTGCAGATAAAGTTCAAAGAGTTACAATGGAATTGAGTGGTCATTCTCCATTTATAGTATTTGACGATGTTGACATGAATAAAGTTGCAGATATGGCAATAACAGCAAAATTTCGTAACAATGGTCAAGTTTGTATATCCCCAAATAGGTTTTACATTCAAGAAACAAGAAAAGAAGAATTTATAAATGCTTTCGTAGATAGAGCAAAAAAATTAAAAATTGGAAATGGTATGGATGAAGGTACTGACTTAGGACCTTTAACAACAGCAAAACGTTTGGAGGAGATTGAAAAATTAGTTGAAACGACAAAGAGTGAAGGCGCAAAAGTTGTTTTAGGTGGGGGTAGACCTTCAGGATTTAATAAAGGTTATTATTTTGAACCAACTGTATTTGATGAAGTGCAGGACAATTTTACAATTATGAAAGAAGAACCTTTTGGTCCCTTAGTGCCTGTTTTAACTTTCAAGGATTTTGACGAAGTAGTAGAGAGAGCAAATAATAATGACCTGGGACTTTGTAGCTATTTATATACAAACTCAATGGACAAAGCCAATAGAGCATCAGAGATGATGGAAACCGGTTGTGTAGCAGTAAATACAGCTGCAGTTGCAGTTGCTGAAGCTCCATTCGGTGGAATAAAACAAACCGGTTACGGTCGTGAAGGTGGATCTATGGCTATAAAAGATTACCTGAATATAAAGTATACCCATATGGGTCTAAAAACCTGAGTTAATGAGAAAAAATAAAGCCAAAGAAATAATTAAAAATGGCAAAGCTGTAATCAATGGTTGGT
>CACJQE010000022.1 GCA_902595465.1 uncultured Pelagibacteraceae bacterium | reverse complement strand
GTCATCTCTTGGAAGTGTAATTTCCTCTAATTTATCTCCTTTAGAAATCTTCATTTAATAGAGCATTTTTTACAAAGCCCGAAAAATTCAAGGTTATATTTATTAAATTTCATTCCTGCTTTTTCTTGAAAAGTTTTCAAATATTTTGATAATTTGTGATCACTTATTTCACTTACTTCTTCACAACTTTCACATATAGAAAATGCTGTAGCCTTCGATATTTGGCAATTAGAATTTTTGCATGCAACAAAAGCATTTTTACTTTCAATTTTATGAATTTTACCAATTTCAACTAATTTATCCAGCGCTCTATAAACTTGAGGTGGGGCTTTAATACCTTTTTTTTGGACGTTATGAAGAATTGAATAAGCTTTAATCGGTTCATTTACTTTTTCTATATAATCGAGAATAATTTTTTGGTTTTTTGAAAGTGTTTCTTTTTGCATTATTTTATTTTATCAATTTAGTGTTAATTTTTCAATTGAATGGTCTGTTTTATTTTAAATAAAGAAATTATAAATAAGAACAAAGCCGCTGCAATTATCGATGGACCTGAAGGTGTATTAAATTCTAATGATGAAAATAGACCTATAAAAACTGATAACAATCCTCCAATTATTGAAAAAACAACCATTTTTTTTGGATTATCAGAAAGATTTCTAGCCATAGCTGTTGGAATTATCAACATCCCTGTAATCAATAAAACTCCAACTAGTTTTATAGAAATAGCTATTAGTGCAGCTAATAGGACTGTAAAGATTGCTTTAGCTTTATCAGGATTTAGTCCTTCAGCTTCAGCTAGCTCATAATTTACTGTTGAAGCAAATAATGGTTTCCAAATCAATTTTAAAACTATTAATATTAAAGCACCACCAAACCAAATTATAAATAAGTCCTTTTTATTAACTGCTAAAATATCTCCAAACAATAATCCCATTATATCAAATCTAATAAAGGTTAAAAATCCAATCACAACTAATCCAACTGCTAACGACGAGTGAGCTAACAGACCAAGTAAAGCATCGCTTGGAAGATTTGTTTTTCTTTGTAATTGTATTAAAATTAAAGCGATAGCAGATGAAATGAAAAATATTGAAACAGCAATATTAAAATCCAATGAGTAAGCAATAGTAACACCTAACAAAGCTGAATGCGCAAGTGTATCTCCAAAATAAGATAACCTTCTCCAAACTACAAAACAACCAAGTGGGCCAGTAACAAATGCTATACCTATACCTGCAAATATTGCTCTTATAAAAAAATCATCAAACATTTTAATTTTTTTTTATTTCTCCGTCACTTGAATGTACATGATCGTGTTTATGTTCATAAATTGAGAGTGTTTGTGAAGCTTTCTCTCCAAACAAAGCTTTATATTCTTTATTTTTAGCAACATCCAATGGTGATCCTGAACAACATACATGTCCATTTAAACAAACAACATGATCTGTTGCACTCATTACAGTGTGTAAGTCATGAGATATTAATAAAATACCACAATTTAAATTTTCTGAAATTTTTTTGATCAATTCATACAAAGCTATCTCACCCGTAAAATCAACTCCTTGTACAGGTTCATCAAGTACTAATAATTCAGGTTTCTTTGAAATAGCTCTAGCTAATAAAACTCTTTGAAATTCACCACCTGACAAATTTCCTAAATTTTTATTCTTAAGATGATCTACCCCAGTTAATGTTAATGCTTCATCTATCAATTTGTCATTTAAATCATCTGTTAATAACATAAAATCTTTCACTCTTAGAGGAAGAGTCCAATCAATAGAAATTTTCTGTGGGACATATCCAATTTTATCTGTGAGTTTTTGTACTTCACCTTCAATATTTTTATGTAAGCCTAGTGCAATTTTAGCGGTAGTGCTTTTACCAGATCCATTTGGTCCTATTAACGTAATAATTTTGCCTTTTTCAACCACAAGTGAAACACCTTTGACAAGCCATTTGTCATTTCGCTTTAGCCCAACATCTTTCAATTTTACTAAAATATTATTTTCTATTCTCATTTATTTACTTGACTAAAATAAGTTTAATTATTATTCAGTGTTATATTATAACAATTAACAAAAACCAATTATTATGAAAAATCTAAAAAAAACATCTATAACACTTACTATACTATCATTTTTAACTTTATTTACACCAGCAAATGCTGACATTAAAGTTGTTACATCGATTAAACCAATACACTCTTTAGCTAGCTATTTAATGGATGGTGTTGCTAAACCTGATTTAATAGTTGATGGATATGCTTCTCCACATGGCTTTGCAATGAAACCTTCACATGCAAAAATGCTGCAAAATGCAGATATTGTATTTTGGGTAGGTGAAGACTTAGAAAATTTTTTAGAAAAACCTTTAGATTCAATTGCTGCAAAAGCAGAAAAAATTGAGCTTATGGAAATAAAAGGTTTAGTTAAATTAAAATTTAGAGAAAGAAATATTTTTGATGATCATGACGATCATGGACACGATGATCATGGTCATAAAAAAAAAGATGATCATGATGACCACGACCATGACGATCATACAAAAAAAGAAGATGGGCATAAAGAGGATGATCATGACGATCATGGACACAAGAAAAAAGATGATCATGATGACCACGACCATGACGATCATGCAAAGAAAAAGGATGGACATGATGATCACGACGATCATGATGGACATGAAGGTCATCACCATGGTGAATTTGACCCGCACATTTGGTTAGATCCAATTAATGCAAAAGTTATTTTATTTGAAATGTCTAAGCACTTAATTGAAAATGATCCAACGAATGAGTCAGCTTACAGAGCTAATTTAAGTAAGGCTTACAAAGATATTGATAAATTAACAAGTGATGTAACAGCTGAGCTTAACGAAAGTACAGCCTCTATTGTTTTTCATGATGCTTACCAATATTTTGAAGAAAGATTTAAAGTTAATATATTAGGCGCTTTTACTGTAAATACAGATGTATTACCTGGAGCAGAACAATTAGCTGAAATAAGAGAGGTAATTGAACATGATAAAGTTGCTTGTGTATTTTCAGAACCTCAATTTAATCCTAATATCATTAAAGCTGTTGCAAAAGATATGGATATTAAAACTGGTGTTGTTGATCCATTAGGTGCAACATTAACTCCCGGAAAAGGTTTATATTTTGATTTAATAAAAAATATGTCAAAATCCTTTAAAGGGTGTTAATTTAATTAATGGGAGAAACTAACAAACAAGTTCCAGTTACTGTTTTAACTGGCTTTTTAGGCGCTGGAAAAACTACTCTTTTAAATAGAATATTAACTGAGCAGCATGGAAAAAAATATGCTGTGATAGTTAATGAGTTTGGTGAGCAGGGCATTGATAACGATTTAGTTGTTGATGCTGATGAAGAAGTTTTTGAGATGAACAACGGTTGCATTTGTTGCACTGTAAGAGGTGATCTAATCCGTATTCTAAGTGGCCTCATGAAGCGAGCAGATAAACTTGATGCAATCATAGTAGAAACTACTGGATTAGCTGATCCAGCTCCTGTTGCACAAACATTTTTTGTCGATCAAGATGTTGCGGATCGTACAAAATTAGATGCAATTGTTACTGTTGCTGATGCTGTTCACTTGAGTACACAATTATCAGATCATCATGAAGCAGAAGAACAAGTTGCATTTGCTGATGTTGTATTATTAAACAAAATAGATCTTGTTGATGAAAGTAGATTAGATGCTGTTAAAGATAGAATAAAAAAAATTAATCCATTTGCAAAAATTATTCATACCACTAAATGTGGAGTATCTTTAAGTGAGATTTTAAATCTTGATGCTTTTAATTTAAAACGTATTTTAGATACTGAGCCTGATTTTTTAACATCAGATCATGATCATGAACATGATGATGATGTAACTAGCTTATCATTTGTTTCAGATACTCCTTTAGACATGGAAAAGTTTCAGGATTGGTTTAGCAAGCTTTTACAAACAAAGGGACAAGATATATTAAGAACCAAAGGAATCCTCGATTTTAAAGGAGAAAATGATAGATATGTTTTTCAAGGTGTGCATATGCTTATGGATGCCTCGCCAATGGGTAAATGGCCAGAAGGCAAAGAACGAAACTCTCGACTAGTTTTTATTGGTCGAAATCTTGAGAGTATGAATTTGAAAGAAGGATTTGAAAATTGCAAATCGGCATGAAAGCTGATTCAAATAAGTTTCCAGAGTTAAATAAAACCAAATTTGAAAATAGAGGAAAGGAGTTTAAGTTTGGAATTCCTGTTACTAATGCTATTACAATTGGGAATTCTATAGCTGTTGGATTTGGAGATGGAACTGTCAGAATATTTCGCTCAGGACAAATTTCAGAGCCAATAAAAGCACATAGTGGCGTTGTTCTTAGTATTTCAAAAGATGGTGAAGATATTTTAACTGGTGGTGATGATGGTAGATTTTTAAAAATTTCACTTGATGGAGAAATAAAGGAAATTGCAAACTTTGGTTCTCGATGGGTAGATCATGTTACTGCATATAAGGGTAGTTTGGTATGTACATGTGGAAATATTGTTTATCTCTGGATGCCAAATAAAAAAGAACCAAAATTATTAGAACACGAGAGTACCATCGGTGGTGTAGCATTTGATTCAAAGGGAAGAAGACTAGCAGTGTCTCGTTATGGTGGAGTTACTCTTTGGAAAAAAGATTATAGTAATAAGTGGAGCTCATCCAATTTAATTTGGAAAGGCTCGCACAATAAAGTCATTTTTAGCACTGATGATCGATTTTTGGTTACATCTATGCAAGAAAACCAACTTCATTTTTGGCGCTTAAAAGATAAAACAGATTCCTTCATGTCTGGCTATGGGGCAAAAGTCAAAAGTTTTGCTTTTGTTTATGATTCAAAATTTTTAGTAACATCCGGTTCAAATGAAGCAATCTGTTGGCCGTTTGATGGAAATGGACCAGAAGGTCGTAAACCAATTTGTCTTCCTTACGTTGGAAATAAACCAGTAACTTTTGTTGAGCCATTCCCAAACGAAAATGCGATTTTCACTGGTTTAAGTGATGGTTCAGTTTTTTTATCAGAAATTGAAAAATCAACCAATACGATCATCATCCGTAGCTTCACTGAGTCTGAGGTAACAACAATTGCAGTGACCGAAGATTGTTCAAGTATATTAATTGGTGATATCGGAGGAAATATTTTATGGACATCAATATGGGATGAAGAGGAAAAATAAATATGTTCAATAAAAAAAAACCAAATGTAGAAAAAATAAGAAATTTAAAAAAAATATTTTTAAAAGAAAAAGATATTCCCGAAACATCAATTTTAAGCATTGCAGAATTAAGCTGCCATGAACCTAATTGTCCTCCTATTGAGACGATTATAACTGAAAGAAAAATAGATGGAAAAATAAGAAATTGGCGTATTGGAAAACCAATTAATGATATTTTAGAAATAGATATTGTTCAATTGACTAACTCTCATAACCACTCTCATTAAAAAACTTATTTTTTTAATGCTTCCTCAAGATAGTCTAATCTATCTTGCCCCCAAAAAATTTCATTATTTAAGACATATGAAGGTGCACCAAATACGTCATTTTTAATCGCGTCCTCTGAATTTTGTTGATATTCTTTTTTGATCTCATCATTTAGTGCCAATTTCTTTATCTCTTCAAAATTTAAACTCAATTTTTCACAAATTTCCTGAAGAATATTAAAATCTGAAATATCTTTTTCTAATGACCATAAATATTTTAAACATTCATTTCCAAAACTAAGTTTATTTCCCATTTTATTTGAAGCAATTACAAATTTTGCTGGTAAATGAGGGTCTTTAGGTGGAAAAAATTTTGGCTGTTTATTAATTGGCAAATTTAGTTTTTTTGCAATTCTTGTAAGCTCTAAAAGTCTATATTTTTGTCGTGCAGGATGTCTTTTTGGAACTGGCAATCCTCCTGTGTTTGGGAATATATCTCCAACTAAATCAAATGGTTTTTCTATAACTTCAACATCGTAATCGTTTATTATCTTGGCAAATCTATCTTTGCCCAAATAAGTAAATGGAGACAATACACTGAAATAGTATTCAATTTTCATATAATTTAATTTTTTTATTATAGTAAAACTTTATCTTAATCATATATAAAAATAATAAGTAATGAATACTTCTAATAGTTTAACTAATTGCTTTTTTTCATTAAATAAGTTCTAATAATATTAATGACAACTGTTTCTCTGACTTTAGATGAAGTTTTTGAATTAGCTAATAAAACTTTACTTGCAAATGGATGCGATGAAGAAACAGCAGATACTTTATCTACTTTAATCAAAAACGCTGAAAGAGATGGATCATTATCTCATGGTCTATTTAGATTACCCGCTTATATATCTGGTTTAAAAAGTGGAAAAATTAATGGTAAGGCTAGACCAGTGATTTCAAAATTAACTGCTAGTGTTGTTAAAGCAGATGGGAAAAATAGTCTTGCCCCAATGGTTTTAAAATATGGAATACCAGAACTAGTTAAAGCTGCAAAAGAAAACGGAGTAGCGGTTTTAGCAATTACTAATTCACATCATATGGCTGCTATGTGGCCCGAGACAGAAGCAATAGCAGAGCAAGGACTTGTTGCATTTGCCTGCACATCATACAAGCCAGCAGTTGCACCAGCAGGAGCAATTAAACCTTTATTTGGAACAAACCCAATTTCATTTGCTTGGCCAAGAAAAAATAAACCACCTGTAGTTTATGATATGGCTACTGCATCGATGGCTATGGGAGAGGTTCAAGTTGCAAAAAGAGAAGGGCACAAGGTCCCAATAGGAACTGGTTTAACTAAGGATGGAAAAGAAACAACAGATCCTGGTGAAATAGCAGATGGCGGAGTTTTGTTGCCATTTGGCGGCTATAAAGGCTCAGGAATAGCAATGATGGTTGAATTGCTTGCTGGAGCCTTAGTTGGAGATAATTTTAGTTATGAGACGGCTGAGAAGGATACAGATGATAGTGGACCACCAAGTGGCGGAGAGTTTATTTTGGCAATATCTCCTGACAAGTTAACAAATTCTGATTGGGATAGTCATTCAAATAAATTC
>CACJQE010000021.1 GCA_902595465.1 uncultured Pelagibacteraceae bacterium | reverse complement strand
TTTAGTTGCAATTACAGCAGGATGTAATTCGATGACATCAGTGACTTCAATATTTGTTGGAATTATAGGAGCAGTAGTCGCAATATTTGTAAATGAATTTTTAAACAAATTTGAAATAGATGATGTTGTCGGTGCCGTACCTGTTCATTTAGCAGCAGGGGTTTGGGGAACAATTGCAGTTGGATTATTTAGTGATCTTGAAATACTTGGAACAGGATTATCTAGATTAGAACAAATTAAAGTACAATTTATTGGAATAGTTTCAATTGGTGTATTCTCATTTTTTGGTTCATATATCTTATTAAAAATTTTAAATTATATTTATCCTTTAAGAGTAAGTCCTTTGCATGAAGAATTAGGTCTTAATATTGCTGAACATAATGCAACTTCTGTAGAACATGATTTAATTACAATATTAGAAAAACAATCTGAGTCTGGTGACTTAACTATTAGAGGTCCACAAGATCCATTTACTGCAGGAGGTGTGATCGGGTTATATTACAATAGATTGATGAGCAAACTAGAAACTAGTGAAGCTGAAAAGAAAGTGTGGAGAGACAGAATATCAAATGAAGTAAAGCTTGCAGTAAAAGTTCAAGAAAATTTTTTACCAAAAAGGAATTTAGAAAATTACCCCGTGCATGGAATTAATATTGCTGCTAGAGAAGTTTCTGGAGATTTCTTCAGCTTTTATCCTCACAATGATAGTGTTTATTTTATTATTGCAGATGTTGCAGGTAAAGGAATTCATGCCGGAATGGTAATGGCAAAAGCATCAACTTTATTTGAGATTATGTCTAGAGATCAAGTAGATCCAGATGAAATGATGTTTCATATGAATAATGATCTATTTTTAACTAAAACTGGAGGCATGTTTGTTACTAGTATATTGGGAGAATATAACATCAGGACTGATGAATTAAGATGGGTAAATGGAGGTCATCAGCCAGCTATAATTAGATCATCATCAGGAAATTATGAGCAATTTGAGAGTAATTCGCCACCCATGGGAGTAATACTTCAAAAAGACAAATCAGTTTATAAAACTCATAAAGTTAAGTTGGAAAATAATAGGTTTTATGCTTTCACTGATGGTTTATCAGAAAGCTTAAATAGCTCGGGTGAAGAAATAGGGATAGATGGTTCATTAAAAATCATAGAGCAAAATTTTAATACAGATTCTAGCAAACAATTATCAGATATATCAAATACTGTAGTTAATACTGCTGTGGATAACAAGCTAAGTGACGACTTAACTTTAATATCTATAGGCAAATAACAATCTAAGTTAAATAAACCCGCGATCAAATATCATATATAATAAGCATATATTAGAAAATATATTTCTATTGTGGATGAAAAAAATCTAAAAATTGGAATTATTGGTGCTGGTATACAAGGTGTCTGTAATGCTTTGTTCCTTCAAAAAAAAGGTTATCAAGTAACTCTTTTTGATAGAGAAGAGCCTGGGAGTGCAGCATCTTATGGAAATGCTGGTCACTTTTCTCCTTATGCGTCTGTTCCTTTAAACAGACCAGATGTCATAGCAGATGTTCCTTCGATGTTAATTAGTTCAAGAGGACCTCTAGCTTTAAAGTGGAACTATGTACCAAAGATGATCCCTTGGTTTGCAAGATTTATATTAAATTGTAGAGAAGAAAAAATGATGCATACAGCTAAAAATATGCACCAAATTTTAGATCAGTCTTTGCCAGCATTCGATGAATTATTTGATGAAATTGATTTAGAAGGATTAGTTGAAAATAATGGCATTCTATATGTTTGGACTGATCAAAATATGAAAAGTAGAGAATTAGAAATTAGAATAAGAGATCAGCTTGGTGTAAAGCAACAACTAGTTAATAAAAAAGAAATTCACGACTTAGAGCCAAACTTAAAACCATTTTATCATGGTGGGGTATTTTATGATTATGCAAGACACGCAAGAAATCCAAGAAAAATTTTAATTAAATTGTTTGAGAATTTTGTAAACAAAGGTGGAAAATTTTTAAAATTAAATATTCAAGATATAGATTTTGATGAAGAAAAACCGGTTCTTAGAACTGAAACACAAAGATTTATTTTTGATAAACTTGTTATTGCATGTGGAGCATTCTCAAAAAGATTAACCGATAAATTACATGAAAATATTCCTTTAGATACTGAGAGAGGCTATCATGTTCACTTCAAAGATTATGACCATTTAATTTCAAGACCTATTGTTTATGCAAATAGAGGTTTTGGAATGACACCAATGGAACAGGGTTTACGTGTTGTAGGAACTGTAGAATTTGGAGGTTTGGAAAACTCTCCATCTAAATCAAGAATAAAAAACTTGATATTAAACGCAAAGGATATGTTAGATGGTTTGCCAGATCATAAAGATGAGTGGCTTGGGTTTAGGCCTACATTGCCTGACTTTCTACCAGTTTTAGGACCTTCTAAAAACTACAAAAATGTTTTTTATTCATTTGGTCATCATCATTTAGGTTGGACACTTGGTGCAATATCAGGAAAAATTATATCTAAAATGATATCAGGCGAGAATACTAACTTAGATTTGCAACCATATAGTTCAATAAGGTTTAGTTAAAAGTAATCTTTTATAGTACTCTATTTAATGCTTGAAAATAAAAGTAATATCATCATTGCATCTATTTTGCTTTTTTTAGCAGCTTTGTTTTGGTCAGGAAATTTTATTGTTGGGAAGATAGCAGGTTTAAATGAAATACCTCCAATATCACTAAACATATTAAGGTGGTCACTGGCGTTTCTAATACTACTGCCTTTTACTTATAAGGAGATGCTTGAAAAAAGGGAATTAATTTTAAAAAATATTTATCTCTTATGTTTTTTAGGTATCACAGCAGTCAGTATTTTTAATTCAGCACTGTTTTATTCTTTGAAAACTACTCAGGTAATTACAGGCGTACTTATGATTTCAACTGTTCCAGTTATGATAATTTTATTTTCTATAATTTTAAAAATAGAAAAAACAAATACTTTTCAAGTTTTGGGAGTTATATTTTCTTTATTAGGTGTATTATTTATAATTTCAAAAGCAGACTTTGAAGTCTTTAAAAATTTAGCTTTTGAAAAAGGTGATTTATTTGCATTATTTGCAATGATTTCCTGGTCACTTTATTCAGCACTTTTAAAGAAAAAAAATTATGGATTGTCTCCAATAACTTTACTTCAGGTTGTCATTGGTCTTGGGGTAATATTTCTTGTTCCAATGTATGCAATAGATTATATTTATATTGGTAATCGAATTTTACTTAATACAAATTTCATTCTTGTTTTATCATATGTTGTTTTGTTGCCTGGGATCGTTTCTTTCTTTTTCTGGATAAAAGGTGTTTCTTTAATAGGCGCTAATAGAGCTGGAATTTATTTACACCTAATGCCTATCCTTGCAGCAATTCTTGCAATGATAATATTTGATGAAGTACTACTATTTTATCATTATATCGGTGGAATATTTATTGTTTCAGGGATATTACTTTCGAATAAAAAAAATGCTTAAAGTAGCTATACTCGACGATTATCAAAATATTGCAAAAGATTTTATTGATCTTAAAAAATTATCTTCAAAATATGAATTTCAGGTATTTAATGAGCCATTTCAAGATGAAAATGATGCAATTCAACAATTAAAAGAATTTGAAGTTCTTTTTATAATGAGAGAGAGAACAAAAATAACAAAAAAATTTATAGAAAGTTTAAAAAAATTAAAATTAATTGTTACCAGTGGGATGAGAAATAAATCGGTAAATTTAGAAGCAGCCAAAAAAAATAAAATTGTTGTTTGTGGCACTGATATTAATAGTAATCCAACACCAGAGTTAACTTGGGCATTAATTTTGGGACTTGCAAGAAATTTTAAAACCGAAATAGATAATATGTACCAAGGTTATTGGCAATCGACTATTGGTGTGGAATTAAAAGGTAAAATTTTAGGCTTATTAGGACTGGGAAGAATTGGATCTAAAGTTGCAAAAATTGGCAAAGCTTTTGGTATGCAAATTATGGCTTGGAGTGAAAATTTAAATCTAGATAAATGCAAAGAGCTTGACGTTTTACCGTGTAGCAAAGATGACTTAATTCAAAATTCAGACTTTCTGTCAATTCATGTTCAAGGAGGAGATAGATATAGGGATTGTATTACTATTAAAGAATTTGAGAAAATGAAAAAAACCTCATATTTAGTAAATACTTCAAGAGGCGAAATAGTTAATGAAGATGATTTAATTATAGCATTATCAACAAATATAATAGCTGGAGCAGGAATAGATGTTTACGAAAAAGAACCATTGCCTGAAAGTCACAAGCTTAGATTCGTACAGAATGCTCTTTTGCTTCCTCACATTGGTTACGTAACTGCCGAAAATTATGTAACTTTTTATAATCAAATGATTGAAAATCTTGACAGTTTTGCATCAGGTAAACCGAAAAGGGTCATTGAATAAATTAAATTAAGACAATTTTTACAGATATAAATTTAAATTTATTGTGTATAATTATTTTGATGAGCAAAGAATTTAAAGCTAATCAAAACCAAAAATTAGATAATCAAGAATTAAATGATTGGTTAGATTCTCTAGATGCGGTAGTTGAAAATCATGGTAGAGAGGGTGCCAAACTAATTTTAGAAAAACTTGAGAAAAGAGCAAAAGATTTAAGAGTATTATATTCACCTGTCCCATATTCACCATACAGAAATACGATATCTCAATATGATCAAGGAATTTATCCAGGAGATTTAGCAATTGAAGAAAAAATAACAGCAATTTTAAGATGGAATGCTTTAACCATGGTTATGAAAGCAAATAAAAATTATGGTGGGCTTGGAGGACATATAGCAAGTTATGCATCTTTTGCTGAAGTATTTGAAACGGGATTTAATCATTTTTTTAAAGGTGGAGATGAGGCTGATTTAATTTTTTATCAATCACAGTGCACAACTGGGATATATGCAAGATCTTTTTTAGAGGGAAGATTAACAAAAAATCATTTAGAACATTATAGACAAGAATTAAATGAGCAAGGACTGTCTTCATACTGTCATCCTTATCTGATGAGAGATTACTGGACATTTACCACATCATCTATGGGTATAGGTTTAGTTAATGCAATTTACCAAGCTCGTTTCATGAAATATTTAGAAAATAGAAACTTATTAAAAACAAATAAAAGAGTATGGGGTTTATTTGGAGATGGTGAAATGGATGAACCTGAAAGCTTGGCTGGATTATCTATCGCTTCAAGAGAAAAATTAGATAATTTAACTTTTATTATAAATTGTAATCTCCAAAGATTAGATGGGCCTGTAAGAGGCAATGGACAAATAATTCAAGAACTAGAGACAATTTTTAAAGCTAATGGATGGAATGTTATAAAAGTCCTCTGGGGGTCTGAATGGGATAAGATTTTTCAACAAGATAAAGATCACTTGTTATTAAAACGTTTTGCTAAAACTGTAGATGGAAAATATCAAACTTTAGGAGCAAGAGATGGTGAGTATAACCTTAAAAACTTTTTTGCAGAAGATCCAGAAGTTTTAAAATTGGTATCTTCACTTAGTAAAGATGAAATTGATAAATTAAAAAGAGGTGGCCATGATTTTAAAAAACTTTATGCTGCCTTTAACGCAGCTGTTAAAACCAAGGGTAAACCTACAGTCATTTTAGCTAAAACAAAAAAAGGTTATGGTATGGGAAAAGCAGGAGAGTCAAAAATGACTAACCACCAGCAAAAAGAATTAAATCTTGATGCATTAAAAGAGTTTAGAGATCGTTTTCAATTAGATATTCCAGATAATAAATTAGAAAATATGGAGTTTTATAAACCAGATGAAAATTCAGAGGAAATCAAATATTTAAAAAAAAGAAGAGAAGCTTTAGGAGGATCTTTACCTAAAAGAAGCTTTAAAGAAGTCGAATTAGTTACTCCAAAAATTGAAAAACATTCAAACTTTTTATTTGAAGAAAGTGACAGAGAATATTCAACAACGACTGGACTGGTAAGGTCTTTAGGAAACATAATGAGAGATAAAGAGTTTGGAAAAAGAGTCGTTCCAATAGTTGCTGATGAAGCTAGGACTTTTGGAATGGCTAATTTATTTTCACAAATTGGAATATATTCACCAGAAGGTCAGTTATATGAACCCGAAGATGCGACTTCAATTTTGAAATATCAAGAATCAAAAACAGGACAATTATTAGAGGAAGGAATTAATGAAGCCGGAGCCATATCTTCTTGGCTAGCAGCAGCCACTTCTTACAGTAATCATAATTTTCCAATGATGCCTTTTTATATTTTTTATTCTATGTTTGGTTTTCAAAGAATAGGAGATCTGATTTGGGCAGCAGCAGATCAAATGCCGAGAGGATTTTTAATCGGCGCTACAGCTGGGCGAACTACTTTGGCTGGAGAGGGATTGCAGCATCAAGATGGACAAAGTCATATAATTGCTTCGACATTTCCTAATTTAAAATCTTACGATCCTTGTTTTGCAAGTGAATTAGCAATTATTTTTGATGAAGGAATGAAAAGAATGATGACAGAATGTAAAGATGAATTTTATTATATTACTGTAAATAACGAAAAATACTCACATCCTAAAATTGATATAAAAAATAAAGATGGAATAATAAAAGGTGGCTACCTATTTAAAGATCAATCAAATGAAAAAATAAACATAAATTTATTAGGATCTGGCCCAATCTTTAGAGAATGTATTGAAGCTTCTAAAATACTTAAAGATGAATATGGAATTGGTTCAAGATTATACAGCATAACAAGTTATTCAGAACTAGAAAAAAATGCTAAATCAGTTTTAAGACAAAACACATTGTCTCCTGCAAACAAAAAACAAAATTATTTACAGCAGCTAATTTCCAATGAAGATCCTGTAATTGCTACTTCAGATTATGTAAGAGCATATTCACAATTAATCTCTAGTCATATAAATAATAAATTTTTAGCAATGGGCACAGATGGATTTGGAAGAAGTGATACTCGAAAAAATTTAAGGGACTTTTTTGAGGTCGATAGTAAACATATAGTTGTTAGTTCTTTGTATACACTTTATGAAGAGAATAAAGTTCCATTACAAACACTAGAAAAAGCAATAAGTAAATATAATTTAGACAACAATAAGAATAATCCTTGGGAAATATAATCCCTAATAGTATTTATGGAATTACCAGTAGTAAATCATAAAGATTATGAAGCTCAATTAAATGATGACAATAAATTTCCTATAAAAAAATTTGGAGAATTAGCTAAAGCGTTAATTAAAAATAA
>CACJQE010000020.1 GCA_902595465.1 uncultured Pelagibacteraceae bacterium | reverse complement strand
AGAATTAAAAGAAAAAAGTTCAGAACAGCTTATCAAAGAAGCTGAGAACTTAGGAATAGAAAATGCAAGTACACTTAGAAGGCAAGAAATCTATTTTGCTATCTTAAAAAAATTAGCAGAAAAAGGAGAAGAAATCACAGGAGGCGGAGTTCTTCAATTGCTCCAAGATGGATTTGGTTTTTTAAGAGCAATAGAATCAAATTACTTGCCTGGTGCTGATGATATATATGTAAGTCCCAATCAAATCAGACGATTTGGTTTGAGGACTGGTGATACTGTTGAAGGACCAATCAGAGCCCCGAAAGAAGGAGAAAGATATTTTGCATTGCTACAAGTTAGCAAAATTAATTTTGAAGAGACCGAGAAATTTAAACATAAAATTGCTTTTGATAATTTAACTCCACTATACCCTAATAAGCAGCTTGTTATGGAAGTTGAAACACCAAAGATTGACAAGAAGGTAGATCTTACGCCAAGATTGATCGATCTAGTTAGTCCAATTGGAAAAGGTCAAAGATCATTAATTATTTCTCCACCTAAAGCTGGAAAGACAATGATTTTGCAAAGTATCGCGAATTCTATAACTGCAAATCACCCAGAATGTTATCTAATGGTTTTGTTAATAGATGAACGACCTGAAGAAGTTACAGATATGCAAAGGACAGTTAAGGGGGAAGTCATTAGTTCAACATTTGATGAGCCTGCTCAAAGACATGTTGCGGTTGCTGAAATGGTCATTGAAAAAGCAAAAAGATTGACTGAGCATAAAAAGGATGTTGTTATTCTCTTAGACTCAATCACAAGATTGGGGCGGGCTTATAATGCCGTTGTTCCAAGTTCTGGAAAAGTTCTTACCGGTGGTGTTGATGCTAATGCGTTGCAAAGGCCAAAAAGATTTTTTGGAGCGGCGAGAAATATTGAAGAAGGCGGATCGTTGACGATTATAGCAACAGCATTAATAGACACAGGCAGCAGGATGGATGAAGTTATATTCGAAGAATTTAAAGGAACAGGAAATAGTGAAACTATTTTGGACAGAAAAATTTCAGAGAAAAGAATATTTCCAGCAATTGATATAACAAAATCAGGCACAAGAAGAGAAGAACTAATATTTGAAAAAAACGATCTTCAAAAAATGAATGTTTTAAGAAGAATAATAGCCCCAATGGGTTCTATGGATGCAATAGAATTTATAAATTCTAAACTTAAGGATACAAAAAATAATTCTGACTTTTTTAACTCGATGAACAAACCATCTTAATTTATAGGTATTTTAAATCTTTCATTTCTTCATAAAATGATTTCTCAATTTCTTTTATTGTTTTAGTGTTTAACAGTTTCGTGTAATTATTATTTTTGCCTAAATTGAAAAAAGTTTTTCTTGTTCCATCTCCTGCGTAACTAGCTTCCTCAAATCCTACCTCTTTTTCCATTTTTTTCATAATATCAAAGTTAGTACTTTCAACAGATTTGATTAGTTTACTTTTATCAAACAGATTATTTTTATTATTCAGTAATTTGTCTGTGAATTGAATAATTTTTTTAAATGTATTAATTGTATCTTTTTCTAAATCTTCATACTTAATTATAATTTTGTTTTTTATTCCTGAATTTTTCCATGACTTATAATTATTTGCCCAAGAGCTAATAAATGAATAACTTGCATAATTATCTATATCGTTTTTATCTTTCAAATTTCTATAAACACTTTTTATCATTTCTAGTGCATCATTCTCATTTGATGAATAATGATTCATCAATGAACTAATCACATTTCTTGGATCTCTAACGATAATTACTGCACCCAATGTAAGATCTGGTGTTGTAAAATGATTTCCTTTGTACGCCCCGTAAACGTTGTGTGTTTTTAAGAAACATGCTTTTTTCTGATCTTTGATTTTTCTTTGGATAACTAACCAATTTTTAGCTGCGTCTTCAACACTTAAAACTTTATTGTTATAAAAATCTTTGCTTGGAAACTGCTTTATGTTCTTCAATAAATTAAAATCAAAACTGCCATCCTCAGAAAAATAATAAGAAGATAGCAATGATCTAACCCATGTATTTCCACTTTTTGGGTAAGATGCAATCCAAATAATCATAGAAAAATTTATATATTTAGAATTAATACTAGCTATAATTACTCCGATGACAATATATGCTCTATCTTCAGGTCCTGGAATAGCAGGTATTTCTGTGATAAGAGTTTCTGGCCCTGAAACCGTAGAAGTAGTTAAAAAATTGACAAGAAAAGGTTTGCCAGAGCCAAGAGTGGCATCATTAAGAAAGTTCAATAAAATCAATGAAAATGAACTTATTGATGAAGGAATTTTAGTGTGGTTTCCTGGGCCAAACAGCTACACAGGAGAAGATATGGCTGAATTTCATGTTCATGGTAGCTTGGCTGTAGTGGACTCTATTCAAAAATCAATTTCAAAAATTGATGGATGTAGATTAGCAGAACCAGGTGAGTTTACTAAAATTGCTTTTCAAAATAATAAAATAAATTTGCTTAAAGCCGAGAGTATTTCTGATCTAATTTCATCAGAAACAGAAATCCAAAGACGACAAGCTATAAAAATTATGTCTGGCAAAAGTGCAGATAAATTCAATGTTTTACGTAAAAGACTTTTGAAAATATTATCAAACATTGAGGCAAAAATAGATTTTCCTGATGAGGATCTCCCTGAAGATGTGTTAAAAAATATTCACTTGGAAGTAGAAGATATAAAAGAAGAAATAATTAAAATACTAAACGATCAAAGGGTTGGAGAAAGGATTAGAGAAGGCTTTAAGATTGCAATAATTGGTCCTGCCAATGCAGGTAAATCATCTTTGCTAAATTATTTATCAAAAAGAGATATTGCAATCGTTTCAGAAATTGCAGGAACTACAAGGGATGTTATAGAAGCACATTTAAATTTAGATGGTTACCCAGTTATTATTTCTGATACTGCAGGAATTAGGAGCTCAAAAGATGAAATAGAAAAAAAGGGAATAAAACTAGCTTTAAAAAAAGCAGAAAATGCTGATCTGAATATTATAGTAATAGATCCTAAAAGTGCTGATTTTACTGACTTTTTGAAAGATGTGAAATTAAAAAGTTCAATTTTAGTTATTAATAAATCAGATCTTGGTATTAAACAAATTAACAGAGAAATAAATAAATATGATCCGATTCAAATCTCAATTAAAGAAGAAAAAAATTTAGATAAACTTATAAACTCGATTAAAAAAAAATTGGAAGATGAATTTATTTCATCAGAGGATATTTTTATTACAAGAGAAAGGCATAGAATAAATCTTGAAAAATGTGTTGAGTGTCTAAAAAATTTTGAAGAAAAAAAATCTTTAGATGATTTTGATAAATCTGCAGAAGATTTAAGGTTAGCAACAAGATATTTAGGAATGATTGTAGGTAAAGTTGACGTTGAAGAGATATTGGGATCAATTTTTAATGATTTTTGTATAGGCAAATAATCTTTGAAAATGCTTGTTTTTTAACAATCATAAGTGTTTCCTTGTAAATTTTAAGATCAATAATAAATTACTCTTATGAAAAATGAATTGTCATTTGATGTTGTAGTAATAGGAGGTGGTCACGCTGGTTGTGAGGCAGCGGCTGCATCCGCTAGGTTAGGTGTTAACACTGCTCTATTTACACACAAATTTGATACTATTGGGGAAATGTCATGTAATCCAGCAATAGGTGGCCTGGGTAAAGGACATTTGGTTCGAGAAATCGATGCTTTAGATGGTCTTATGGGTGAAGTGGCAGACAGGTCAGGCATTCAGTTTAGATTATTAAACAGAAGTAGAGGCCCAGCAGTAAGAGGCCCAAGGACTCAAAGTGATAGATCATTATATAAAAAATATATGCAAAAAAAACTTGTAAACTACTGTAATTTAAGCATTTATTCAGATCCTGTAATTAGGTTTAATTTTAATAAAAATGCTATAATTGGATTTATAACACAATCCGGTAAAGAAATTAAATCTTCTAAGATAATTTTAACAACTGGCACTTTTTTAAATGGATTGATACATATTGGAGAAGAGAAAACACCAGCTGGGAGATTTAATGAAAAAGCCTCAACTGGTTTAAGCGAGCAACTAGTAAAATATAATTTTAAAATAGGTAGATTAAAAACTGGAACACCACCAAGATTAGACTCTCGTACAATTAATTTTGATAACTTAGAGGAACAGCACGCAGATGACGATCCATATTTTTTTTCTTTTTTAACAAAAAAAAATTTTAATAAACAAATTTCATGTAGAATGACTTACACGAACTCAGCTGTTCATAAAATTATTTCAAAGAATATTGGAAGAAGTGCTATGTATTCCGGGGACATTAAAGGAGTTGGTCCGAGATATTGTCCATCTATAGAGGATAAGATAAAAAAATTTTCAGATAAGCAAAGGCATCAAATTTTTTTAGAGCCAGAGGGGTTAAATGATTATACAATTTATCCGAACGGGATTTCCACATCTCTCCCAGCTGATGTGCAGCAAGAAATATGTAGTAAAATCAATGGTTTAGAAAATGTTAAAATATTAAGGCCAGGATATGCTATAGAGTATGATTTTGTTGATCCTACAGAGCTTTTTCTAACTTTAGAGACAAAGAAAATTAAAAATCTTTTCCTTGCAGGCCAAATCAATGGAACAACAGGATATGAAGAGGCAGCTGCTCAAGGTTTAATAGCCGGAATAAATGCCGCTTTATCTTTTAAAGAAAGGGAACCATTTATTTTAGATAGATCTGAAGCTTACATAGGAGTTATGATTGATGATCTTGTTACAAAGGGTGTTGCGGAGCCTTATAGAATGTTTACTTCTAGAGCAGAGTATAGACTTTCTTTGAGATCAGATAATGCAGATATTAGATTGACCCAAAAGGGTATAGATATTGGTTTAGTCCAAAAAAAAAGAGAGGAAATATACATAGAAAAATATACTCAGCTTTTAAAAATTCAGAGAAAGTTGGATAATTTAAAGATTACACCATCTAAAGTGGCAAGATATGGGGTAAATATAGCTAAAGATGGTATTTCTCGATCAGCAAACCAAATTCTAGGACAAAAATCGGTTAATTTGAGAAAAATTAGAGAGATATGGCCAGAAATTATATATGTTTCAAGAGAAATTGATGAACAATTGGAAATAAACTCTCATTACATAGGTTATTTAAAGAAACAAAATGCTGATATATTGGCTTTCAAAAGAGATGAAAACTTTATTATACCCGACAATATCGATTATGATAGATTTGCTGGATTATCGAATGAAGTTAAATCAAAATTAAAGAAAATTAAACCTAAAACTATGGGACAAGCCTTAAGAATTGATGGAGTTACACCTGCTGCAGTATATATTTTGTTGTCTCATCTAAAAAGAAAGTCTATTAAGCATATAGCTTGATTGATTCGAATTATATAAAAATTGATAAATTATCTATACCAAATGTTTCACGTGAAACATTGAAACATCTTGAAGAGTATTCAAATGCAATATTACTGGAAAATAAAAGAGTTAATCTCATTAGCAAGAGCACAGAAGAATCTATAAAAATCAGACATATAAAAGATACTGCACAAACTATTGAATTTATTGATAAAAATGATATAAAAACTTGTACGGATATAGGATCAGGGGCAGGTTTGCCCGGGATTGTATTGGGTATTTTGATGAAATCAAAAAAACCTGAATTTAAAGTAATTTTTTACGAAAAGAGCTTCCATAAAAGCAATTTTTTAAAAGAAATGACAAAAAAATTCAATTTAAATTCAGAAATTTATCGAAGAAATATTTTTAATGAAAAAAACTTAGTCACAGATGTAATTATTTCAAGGGCATTCAAACCTTTACCAATAATATTTCAAATAGCACAAACCAATTTTAAAAAATTCCGTTATATAATTATATTTTTAGGAAAAAGTGGTAAAGAAATATTAAATGATGCTCTTAACTTTTGGAAATTTGATTATGAGATAAAAAAAAGTTTAACAAGCGAAGGATCTTTAATTGTAAAAATTTCAAATTTGAAAAAAAAAAATTAAATACTAAAAAAGAAATGTATAAAAAAATCATATCGGTAATTAATCAAAAAGGAGGAGTTGGAAAAACAACTACTGTTATCAATTTAGCAGCTGGATTGTCTATGAAAGGGAAAAAAGTTTTAGTGATAGACCTAGATCCGCAGGGAAATGCAACTACTGGTCTTGGCTTTTCTAATAATATAAGTTCAGAGTTAACAATTTATAGTGTGCTAAATGGAAAAAATAAAATTTCTGAGGTGATAAAGAAAACAAAATTTGAAAATTTGAATTTAATCACTTCAAATGTAGATTTGTCTGGACTTGAAGTAGAAACAGCAGGAGATAGCCGTAGAGCTTTTAAATTAAAGGACGAATTAGCCTCTATTTTAAATAATTCTGGAACATCTTATGATTATATACTAATTGACTGTCCACCATCTTTAAGCCTTCTTACAATAATGGCTTTAGTTGCCTCGGATGCTTTATTAGTACCTCTTCAAACTGAATTTTTTGCTTTAGAGGGACTGACCCAGTTAATGAAAACAATTGAAAGAATTAAATCAAACTTAAATCCATCTTTAGAGATTAGAGGTATTCTTCTTACAATGTTTGATAAACGAAATAAGCTTTCAGGACAGGTCGAAATAGAGGCAAGGAATTATTTTAAAGACAAAGTTTATTCAACTTACGTTCCAAGGAATGTAAGATTGTCCGAAGCACCATCTCACGGGATACCAGTGCTGTTATACGATAAGATTTGTCCAGGTAGTAAAGCTTATTTTAAATTTACTGACGAATTTTTGGAACAAGATAAACAGGTGGAGAGTGCAGCGTGATTAATCCTTTTAAAAGTAAAAAAGGCTTGGGCAGAGGCTTATCATCTTTAATAGGTGATGTAGGGATAAAAACTTCAACTGACAAAATTTCTATAAGTTCAATAGTTCCAAATAAAAATCAACCGAGAAAATTTTTTGAAAAAGAGGCACTCGATGAACTCACTACTTCAATTAAAGAAAGAGGTATCATCCAACCTCTCATAGTTAGAAAATCAGATGATCAAGAAAATAAATTTGAACTAATTGCTGGAGAGAGAAGATGGCAATCTGCTCAATCAGCAGGTTTACATGAAGTCCCAGTTGTAGTTATAGAGGCTGATAACTTAAAATCACTAGAACTTGCTATTATTGAAAATGTACAAAGAAAAGATCTAAATCCTATAGAAGAGGCTGAAAGTTATAAAAGTCTTATTGAAAATTTTAACTATGACCAAGATATGGTTGCTAAATTTATAGGTAAAAGTAGATCTCATATTTCTAATTCTCTAAGACTACTTACTTTACCAAATAAATTAATTGATTTTGTAAGAGCTGGCAAAATTTCACAAGGTCATGCCAAAATATTAATTGGTTTAGATAATGCCTTATTGTTGGGAGAAAAAATAATCAAAAAAAAACTATCTGTGAGACAAACAGAAAGTCTTGTAAGAATAATCAAAAAAGCAGGTGTAAAGAAAAATATATATAAAGATGCAAATACAATTTCAACAGAAAATAATCTAACAAATAAATTAGGTATGCGAGTTATTTTAAACAATAAAAAAAATAATTCAGGAACACTAACATTCGAATATAAAGAGCTTGATCAGCTAGATAGGCTTATTAGAATAATTACAAATA
>CACJQE010000019.1 GCA_902595465.1 uncultured Pelagibacteraceae bacterium | reverse complement strand
TCAACTCCCAATATTGAAAATGGAATTCTAAAAATAAAAAAAGTAAAAAAGAAAAATAACAGAATTTTTAAAAAAATATTATTCCTGAAACTTTGAATATAAACTGTTACCAAAAATATTAATATAAGTGCAATTAGCTCATTAATAGATGAAGAATACAGATTTTCAAAATTTTCAATATTTTGCGAGTAAAAAATAAAATAAGATAAGATGAACAAAATTATTATTATTGAAAAAAAATAATAAATTTGATCAAATTGTATTTTTTTATTAATTAAATTATTTAATTTTTCTTCAAATTTTATTAACATACTGAAATAAATACAGACTTTTTAAATTTAAGACTAAATTATATTATTTAAAATTCGATTATTTTTTATCATTAATATTAAATGTTTTCTCGATAATATACTTTGGTCTCGACTTACTTTCCTCATATAGCCTTCCTATGTACTCACCTATTAGTCCCAAGCAAATCAAATTAAATGAACCAAAAAGAAGAATAAAAATAATTATTGTGTAAAAACCAGGGACTTGCTCCGGGATAACACCCAAAAATTCAAAATTAAATATTTTTTGAAAAAAATAAAAAATTATTATCAAAATTGATAATACAAATATTATAATTCCAGAAAATAATATTAATGTTAACGGCTTAGAAGAAAAATTTAGTATACCATTTAAAGCTAAATTATATAAATTAAATATATTATATTTTGATATTCCAACCTTTCTATCTATTCTATCGTACTCAATGCCTATTTGCTTAAAACCTATCCATGATCTCAATCCACGGAAATAAATATTTTTTTCTTTTAAATTTAATAATTGTTTAACAATAGAGACATCCATAAGACAAAAATCAACTAAATCATTTTTATTTTTTAAATTTGATAAAGAATTAAAAATTTTATGATATAATTTATACGCAATTATTTTGAATAACGTTCCTTGCCTTTTTTTTCTTACTCCATATACCACCTTATATCCATCTTTCCATTTTTTAAACATTTCTGGAAAAAGTTCTGGCGGATCTTGCAAGTCTGCATCTATTAAAAAAACACAATCTCCAGAAACATTCTGTAAACCAGCATAAATTGCATTTTGATGTCCAAAATTTCTGCTTAACTTCACAATTTTAATTCTTTCGTCTATTTTTGACAAACTAAATAATTTAGAAAAAGTATTATCAATACTTCCATCATCAACAAATATAATCTCAAAATTTTCTGTTATTTTGATCAAATTTTCTTTTAATTTTTTTAAACAATTATCTATATTTTCACTTTCATTGAAACATGGAACAATAACAGATAAGGAAATATTCATTTATAGATTTTTAACTTTTTTAAATATACAAATTTAAATTACTATATAATTATAAATAAAAAAATTAAATATAATTGATATAATGAGTAGTTTTCTAATCTTTTTCAAATTTTGATAAATAATTTTTTTTGAGAGCAGGATTTTGATCTTTTTTATCTAAAAAGCAATTGCCTATCACAAGATTATCTAAATCTGTTCCCATAAAGCATTTAAATGCATCAGTAGGAGTATTGACAATAGGTTCTCCCCTGACATTAAATGATGTGTTAACTATCGCAGGACATGAAGTTTTATTAAAAAAACTATTGATTAAATCATAATATTTTTTATTAGTTTGTTTGCTAACTGTCTGAATTCTAGCTGAATAATCAACATGTGTAACTGCAGGTATTTCAGATCTTCTTATATTTAACTTATCTATTCCAAAAAATTCTTTTTCTTTTTTAGTCATCGAAATTTGCTTATCTGATTTAATATTACTCACCATCAACATATATGGGCTAGAGGTATCTAGATTGAACCAATTTGACAATTGATCTTCTAAAATTGAGGGCGCGAATGGTCTAAAACTTTCTCTAAATTTAATTTTGAGATTTATTTTTTTTTGCATGTTATCTGGTCTTGGATCACAAATGATTGACCTAGCTCCAAGTGCTCTGGGTCCAAATTCCATTCTTCCTTGAAACCAACCTATTATTTTTCCATCAACTAAACATTGAGAGGTTTTATCTATTATTTGTTGATAATCATAAGTCTTAAAGTTAGCTCCTAAAGATTTTAATTCATTTTCAATTTTATCTTGATCATATTCTGGACCTAATAACGCCCCTTTCATTGAATCAGGATAATTTATTTTTCTGATTTTTTTTTTTTGTAGATGCCAGAAAGCCAAGGCAGCTCCAATTGATCCCCCCGCGTCTCCTGATGCTGGCTGTATCCATATATTTTTAAAAATTTTTTCATTTTGTAACTTTCCGTTGGCAACGCAGTTAAGTGCTACACCTCCTGCTAGACAAAGATTATCAATATTAAATTCATTTTTAATTGATTTTGCTAATTTTATTATTATTTCTTCTAAGACCTTTTGTATCGATGAAGCAATGTCCATGTGAAATTGTGTCAAATCATCTTTATTAGGATCTCTTGGATTGCTACCAAATAATTTATGGAATTTATTACTAGTCATAGTTAAACCTGTTGCATAATTAAAGTAAGTTTGGTCAAGTCTAAATGTTCCATCATTTTTGATATCAATAAGTTTCTTAATTTTTTCTTCATATATTGGTTTGCCATAGGGTGCCAAACCCATTAATTTGTATTCACCACTATTAACTTTAAAACCTGTATAATAAGTAAATGCAGAGTATAAAAGTCCAAGCGAGTGAGGAAAGTGAATTTCTTTTTTTATTTTTAAAGTATTTCCGTCACCAATTGCGACAGTTGTTGTGGGCCACTCTCCTACACCATCTGCTGTTAGAATAATTGCCTTTTGGAATGGTGATGGAAAAAATGCGCTAGACGAGTGACTTAAATGGTGATCTGAAAAAAATATATTTGAATCTGATATATATTTATTATCTTGTAATTTTAAGTTATCAAATAAAAGTTTTTTTTGAAATAATTTTTCTTTTATCCAAATTGGTATAGCTTTACTAAATGAAACAAATCCTTTTGGAGCAAATGCCACATAAGTTTCTAAAAGCCTTTCAAATTTTAAAAATGGTTTTTCATAAAAAATTATATAATCAACATCAGATAATTTTAAATTTGCATAATCTAATACAAAATTTATTGCATTAAACGGATAACTTGAGTCGTGTTTTTTTCTTGTAAATCTATCCTCTTGAGCTGCTGCGATAATTTCTCCATCTTTCAAAATACATGCTGCACTATCATGATAAAAAGCAGAAATTCCTAATATTGATGTCACTCTAAAATATTGTATAAATAAATGGTGCTACAGCAGTTCCTTGTGTCAAAACTATTAATCCTCCAAACAACAGCAATATAATTATAATAGGCAATAACCAGAATTTTTTTCTAACTTTTAAAAACGTAAAAAATTCTTTTAAAAATTCCATATCAATATTGATTTTTCATATTGTCATTAAGATCACTCTTATTAATCCAATAGCTTTTTTTTTTGTTAAACTTTAAATTTAATAAATCTTTTCCAATTATTCTCATTAATAAACCAGTGGGCGTAACTACAAAAAAAAATATTAATCCTATTATGAGCGGTGATATTAATTTACTGAGAAGGATACCAAACTTATACCAAATCTTATTTAATGGAGATAACAATTTAGAATTAAAAATTCCTAATATTAAAAATAAAGCCGCAATTACTATAGACCATAATCTAATGCTGTTATTGTTTAAAATTGGATATAAACCTATAAATAAAAAAAGAATAAAAAAAACTATCCCAAAAGATTTGTTTGAACCAATTTTTATTTTCTCATTTGACATACTAAAGTATTATAATTTAATTTAATATAGAATGCATTTAACTTAGTAAAATAGTAAATATATTCTAAATACTATTTTTTATTGTATTTACTTAATTTATTGCAGATATTTTTGATAAATATGTAATTTTGCAAATTAGTTTTAGTAAATTATAAAAATGATAGTATTTTTTAAATATTAATATTTATATCCGATGCAAACAAAAATTTTTTCAAAAATATTTCTTTTTTTATCTTTATTAATATTTTTTTATGTATTTTATAAATCGGAGATTTACTGGAATAGTTCATTGAGAGATTATTATGGCAAATACTATATAATTTCTTTTACATTAATAGGTATTTCAATAATCACCTTTTTTTTAAACAATGAGTTTACAAGATACTTTGTTATTATTATTACCAGTCTAATTTGTGGTTTATATTTTATCGAAATTTATTTAACTTTTTTTTCAAAAGGAGGGAGAATTGAAAAACAAATAAAATTATATGAAAAAAATACTGGTAAAAATTATGATTTAAGAACAAGATCTGAAGTTTATAATGAATTAAAAAAAAAATATGAAAATGTTTCAGTAAAAGTTTCACCAAGAAATTTCTTAAATAGTGAAAATTACTTCCAACCATTATCAGGCTTATCAAAGTCGAAGACAATTTATTGTAACGAAAATGGCTACTATCTTATTTATGAGAGTGATAGGTATGGTTTTAATAATCCAGATGATGAGTGGGATAAAGAAATTGTTGACTATTTAATTATCGGTGATTCATTCGCTCATGGAGCTTGTGTCAATAGGCCTAATGATATTGCTTCGGTTTTAAGAAAACTTTCTAAGGGAACCGCTCTTAGCTTAGGTTATAGCTCAAATGGACCTTTGTTAGAACTTGCGACTTTAAAGGAGTATTTAAGTCCAAATGTAACAAATATATTATGGATGTACTTTGAGGGAAACGATTTGAATGATTTAGAAATTGAGATTAATTCGAAATTATTAAAAAATTACCTAATGGACCCAAAATTTTCGCAGAACTTAAAATTTAAACAAAAAAATATTGATCAAATTATTTTAAAAAAAATTGAAAAAGAAAAAGAAGAAGTTGTCAAAAATTTTAAGGTTGAATTTATAAAGTTTATTAAATTATTTAATTTAAGAGAAATGATTTTTTTTCAAACGAACATAAATATTAAAAACCAAATAAGACCTAACGAAGATTTTTTTAAAATTATGTCACGTGTTAAAAATATTGCAAAAGAAAACAATTCCAAAATTTACTTTATCTATGTGCCTGATTATTACAGATTTGTAACCAAATATGACAATAGCTCATACACAGAAATAAAAAAATTAGTAAATAAATTAGATATACCATTCATAGATATTAAAGAAGAAATTTTGCTAAATAATGATAATTATAAAGATTTTTACCCGTTTGGAATGTCCGGGCATTTTAATGAATATGGTTATAAATTGATAGCAGAAAAGATTTATAAATATATTAACTTAAATTAAAATTTGAAAATGCTTTATAATCTAATTTATTAAATAAAAAATTCTATGATACTAGTTGTTTCATCTCAAAGTTATCTCGGAAAAAGTTATATCAAATTTAAGAAAAATAAAAATATAGTGTCTACATTTCATAGAAAAAAAATATTTAAAAATTCCAAGTATTTTTATTTAGGCAAAACTGAGCCAGAAAAAATACTTAGTAATAAAATTGATACTTGCTTATTACTTATTACTTTAAAAAATAAGAATTCTAAAACCAATGAAGAAACTAGCAATATTGAATTTAAAAATTTCACGAAAAATTTAAAAATGTTTATAGATATTTTAATAAGAAGAAAAATACACATAATTTTTTTCTCGACTGAAACAGTTTATGAAAATTTAAAAGATAGTAAACATAATGAAAAAGCTAAGTTAAAACCAATAAATAATTATGGTAAACATAAAGTTGAAATAGAAAAGTACATAGAAAGCAAAACACACAAATATTCAATTTTAAGATTGGGAAGAGTATACAGTTCAAAAAAATATAAAAATAATATTTTAACAGCAATGGTAAACAATATAATAAATTCAAAGAAAAAAAATTATATATTCTCGGATGATTATGAATTTAGTCCACTTTATCTTGAAGATCTAAATAATATTTTAGAATTAATAATTAAAAAGAAAATCTACGGTAAATATAATGTAAGTGGAGATCAAAGTTTGACTTATTACAAATTAGCAAAAAAAATAATTAACAAATTAAAAATTAAAAATAAAATTAAAATAGAAAAGAATTCAATAGTAAATTTTTCTAATTTTACTAAACCTGGTAGTATTTCTATGAATAATAAAAATTTGAAAAAAAAAATTAAATTTAAATTTACAAATACAAATGATTTTATAATAAAATACTTACGAACAAATAAATCTGTAAAATAGATTAATATTTATTTGTATAAATCATTAGTTCACCAATATTATTAAATTTTATGGTCTCTAATAAATTTTGATGATTTGAGTTTATAAAAGGAAATAAATAGTTTTTTCTTCTATAATCATAGTTTGGGCCCACACCCCTATTTTGACCTTTTGTTTTTTGTAAATTGGAATCCGATAGAATACAGTTTATATACATTTCTTTCGTTAAATTTAATCCATTACCGGAGTATTTATCAAGTGGTGGAATTTCAAAAAAAGTTTTCAAGTTTTCCTCTTTATAATCTGTAAAACTTAAAATCATTGTTGGCGTATCAACTAATATTGTTTCACATTTTTTTATTTCTTGTGAAAGCAAAGATATATCTTCATGGAAACTCTCTAAATAAATTAAATGTGAATTATTTTTAATATTAATAATCAAATTTTTTAATGTTGGCAGACTCATTTGGAAAAATGAAAAAGAAAATATTAATATGATTGTGACTGTATTCAATAAAAATTTACTTTTTAATTTATTTTTAAGAAACAAATTCGTTGAAATAATTAACGGTGGAAAAAAGTATAAAAAAGGCATCATATAACGTATTTTAGGCATTGCTAAAGCTGTAACTAATAGAAGAAGTAAATTTCCAATACCATAAATAAAATAATCGTCTTCAATTAATTTTATTAATTTTTTTTTGTTCAAGTATTCAATTAAAAAATACCTCGAAAGAAAAAATATTATAAATAGTGAACTAATAGAAATAAAAAAATAATTAGTTGCACAAGAATGTCCATTGGAGCATGCGGGAAAAAGTTTGCGCAGAGTAAATTTATTTATAATTATTGCAGGAATATGTGTTAAATTTTTAATTAATCCCCAAGTAAAAAAATTAGGATTATTTTTGATAGCTGAAGTTAATGTTTGGGCATTATTAAACAAAATTTCATTAGAAAAATAAAAATCTTTTTTATCAAAATTAATCAAATTTGAATTTTTCTCTAAAAATAAATAATTATAATTTAGGATAAAAGCAATATCGGTATTAGATTTTGATTTGGTAGGTGACCACTTTAAGTCATTAAAATATCCATTATTATACTTACTTTCAGATAATCTGCTCTCAAATAAATAACTTGATGATAAATATATAAATATGCTGAAAGAAATGACTAAAAATTTTTTAATATTAAAGTTTTCAATATTTATAATCAATTTTAATACATCAAGAAGAATAAAAAGAAAAAAAATTATTAAGTAAGTATTACGAAAAAAAATAGCAAAAATTACTAAAACATAGGAAATTAACAAATATTTATTAATTTTTTTTGATCTTAATAATATTGCAAAATTAACAAGTGCAAATGCTATTGATTGAGTATATGGGATTAAATTATGCAAAAAACCAATTGATGTAATTAAAATTAGAAAAAGATAAAATTTATTAATTTTTTCTTTGAATAAGTAAAACAAACTTATTGTTACTACTAAATTTGATAAAGTTGCTTCTGTCAACATATTGTATGGAAACTTTATCCAATTAAATAATGTTAAATAAATTATATATAATGGACTTCTTGAAATTTCTGGAAAAGTAAATTTTTCTAAAAATAATTTACTAAAATACCAATAACCATACTGTTCATGATCAAAATAGCTATTTGAATAAAGAGCAAATATAAAATTAAAAATTAAAAATAAAAATATATAAGAAAAGTCTTTTTTTGACATAAATAATAATATAAAATTAATTATTCATATTAAATTTTAATTTTATTAAATCATTGATTTTATTAACATCGTTTAATAAAAATTTATCTTTTGCTTTTCTAAAATTAAGAAAATAATACAATTGAAACTTTAGTGTTTTTTGGCAAAAATTCAGATTTAATTTTTTTCTTTTTCCATTGTAAA
>CACJQE010000018.1 GCA_902595465.1 uncultured Pelagibacteraceae bacterium | reverse complement strand
GCATCTTTATTTAGAACCCTCATTACAATTCTTTCATTTGTAGCTGTTGGCAAAATAGAAAGACGAAGATCAACAACTTTTCCATCAATTTTAAATGGTATAGCGCCATCTTGTGGAAGTCTTCTCTCTGCAATGTCCAGTTTTCCCATAATTTTAAATCTTGTTACAACTGCACCATAATTAGAGTGCAAAAATTTTTTAAAATGCTCTTGCTCGGTAAGGATACCATCTAATCTATATCTTACTCTTGATGAGAACCTATATGGTTCAATATGAATATCAGATACACCAGCTTTAATGGCGTCAGCAACTACAGCTGTACTAAATTTTATAACCTCGGACTCATTTTCAATTGCTTCGATGTCTTCCTCGGGTTGACTGTCTAAAACTTCTGCTTGTTCATCAACATCATAATCAAAAGTTTTAGTTTTTTCAGCTTGGGTTTGTCTAATATCCGAAATAGTTTTTTCACCATCTGCTAAAAGTTTATCTACAAAATTTGAAATATCTGAAACTTTTGCAGCGTGTAACTCTATATCCATTTTTGTAATAGTTCTTAAATTTCTCATCAAGCTTAATTTTGAAATATCGGAAATTGCAATATGAAGTACTTTTCCTTCAATTTTAAATGGTGCTATAAAATTCATATTTATATAATTGGAGGGAAGCACAGCTTTTAGCTCTTCGGTCGCATCGATTGTTGATAAATCTACAACATCTAAAGACTGATCATGAACTAATAAATCTAATATTTTCTGTTCATCAGTAAGATTAAGCTCAAAAACTGCATCTAACTGAGATTTATTTCCATCACTAGAAATTTTTTTTATTTCAGCTAAATCTTTACCTGAAATAATATCTTGATCTATCAAGATATTAATTAAATTAATCTCAGATTCTCTACTTATGTTAATCATTATAAAATTCTTGGTGCTATAAATACCAATAATTCATCTAGGTTATCAGAGTTTGCCTTACCTTTAAAGAGATTACCGATCACAGGTACATTACCAATACCAGGAGTTTGGTTTTTACTCTGAGAAAGTACATTTTTCTTAATACCACCAATCACAACGATATCTCCATCTGCAACTAGTAATTTTGTTACAATTTCCATTTTATTAATAGGTGGCTCATCACCTCCAGCTGATCTGTTCGGGGTATCGTTATTTACTTTAATAGTTAATAGAACGTTTCCATCTCCAATAATGCTTGGGGTAACCTCTAATTTTAGTGCAGCTTCTTTAAAAGAAGTAGAAGTGGTGCCATCAGACGTAGTTTGATAAGGAATTTCCTCACCCTGTGTTACAGTTGCTAGCTGATTATCCAATGTAAATACTTTTGGATTTGATATTGTTTTACCCATTCCCATACTCTCTAACGCAGTTATTTCAGCTTTAAGAACTCCTGTGGGTGTTCGTCTCAAAATTCCGATACCACTTGTAGCGCCAGTAACAGGAAAATTAGCTATGCTATCTGTCGCTGATCCAAGCCCTGCTGCAGTATCTAAATCAGTTCCAAATGCACTTCCGCTGCTAGTTCCTGCAGTACCTCCTGATATTTTTCCAGCTCTATTATAATAACCACCTATCCTAGTGCCGAGCGCTTTTTCAAAATCTGAGTTAGCTTCGACGATGAATGCTTCTATTAAAACTTGTTTGGTTCTTATATCTATTTCTTTTACAACCTTATCAACAACATCTAAGTCTTTTTCTTTACCTCTAACAATAATTGATCTAGTTGTTATTTCTTCTGTAATTTGAATTGGCGTGAAAGAACTGTCGCCACCTGCAGATTGTGTAAATAATTCCTCAATTGTCTGTTTTGCTTGTGATGGAGTTATATAATAAAGTCTAAAGATTTCAGAATATATTGGTTCTACACTATCTTCCAATTCTACTTTTCTTTTAACTGCCTGCGCTCTTTCAGATTTATAAGTTTCTTGCGCGGTTAATGTTTCTGGAGAGTGTATTCTTATTAAATTACTTGCTACATCAACATCTGAAGCAAAATTTTTCATATCTAGTAATGCCTGAAAAGCTTTATCCCAAGGCACATCTATTAATTCTGCTGATATTGCACCAGCTACCTCGTCACCAACAAGAATATTTATTTCTCCAATTTTACCCATTAATTTCATTGTTTCTTTGTAATCTAAGTTTTTAAATTTTAAGGTAACTCTTTGTTTCAATAATGGATAATCATCTGAAATGATTAAATAATTTCTTTGCGATTCAGATGAAATTTTTTTTCTTTTACCTAATTTTCTAGAGTCACCTTCAATAGGTTTTGGTCCCATTTCTAAAGTTTTTGCAACTTCTGACTTTCCAGATTCAACTATATTTTTATCCTTTATTAAGGGTGTATTATGTTTAAAGGGTTTGTTGTATTTTTTTCCAAATTGTGAATTCGGACCACAAGCACTTAAAACAATTGCAATAATTAATAATAAAAATATGTTAAAATAATTTTTAATAATCATCTGCCTCTCTAACTTGATTATTAAAATCAATAATCATAAATTTTCCATCTTCTTTTTTAAATATTGCTTCGGTCAATCTTAGATCCACAAGTTGAATTTTTCCTAAAAATTGACCAAGTGTTAAAGTCAAAACTTCACCTCCAGAATTTACTATTGAAATATAGCTGTGATCTTTTCCAGATATAAGACCAGCTAATTTAAAATTGTATAAACTAAATTCGTTTTCTTGTTCATCAGCAGGAATATTTCCAGACATAGAACTTGTCCCTTCGTTTCCAGCAAAGGGATCATTTAAAGGAACTTCCTCTTCATTTTCTAATTCTTTAGCTATTTCATTAACTTTATCTAAAACTTCTTTTTTTTGATCATGGTTATCAGCAAGCACTATCGAAGTAATTAATGTAAATACTAAAAGAATTATTATTTTAAAAAAATTCATCTGGCATTCCTACAATTGTTAATTCACCTTTAGCTACTATCGCTCCAGTTGAATCATTTTGTACTACACTTATCGTCTCTTTGTCAAAATTTAACATTTTTTTTTGTTTAGATACTGCTCTTTTAAACTTAATATATCCGAGGAAATTACCCTTTATTTCGTAATCTACTGGAATTTTATAATAAGAAACCATTTCCATTGTTAAATTGTTTTCAGATTGCTGTGCATTTCCAGCTTTTAAAACTGGTTTAGGTTTTTTCTTCTGAATTTTTGAGATAACTAATCCATTAACAGCTGCATGCTTGCTCAAGCTTTCATACAAACCTTCAACTTCAGCTTTTGAGTGAAACAAAGTCGAGCTAGCTTCAAATTCAGGTTTTCTTTTTTTTATATTTTTTTTTAAAGTAATTATATCATTTTCAAACTTATTGATTTCGTTTTCTTTCAAAATTTTATCATCGAATTTAGCTCTTCTTTCTTTAACCATTGGACTAAGAATGACATAATAAATAATCAAAAATAAAATTACTGCCCCTAAACCTATTCCAAACTTAATTAATGTTTTTTTGTCGATGCCTGATAGCTTTTGCTTCAAGTCATCCATTGTCATATTTTTTAAATCCATTATACGCTCTCCAAAATACAAGCTATTTTAAAGCCCTTCATTGTTTGAGAGCTCTGTTGATCATTAGGCAAGGTCATACTTGCTAAAGATGCTTGTGAAATTAATTTTTTGTTATTTAAATTGCTTATTAACTTTAAAATGTCTTGGTCACTAAAAGCTGTACCTTCTATAACAATTAAGTCTGAGCCATTGTAATCAATTGAGCTAAATTTAACTCTTTTTGGTACTGCTGAAGCAATTTGAGCTAAAACTCTAAAGCTAATAGTCTTGTTGGATTTTATTGACTGGCTAAGCTCAAGTGCTTTATCCATTAAATTTTTTTCTTTAAGATATTTATTTCTTTCTTTAGTTTTTAGCTCATGAGTTTGAATAACTTCATCATATCCAGCTATCTTTTTATTTAAATCTGTAATTTGCCAAAATGAAAACCCAAAAAGAACAATATATATTGCTACCACTATTCCAGCAATTCCTTTGAATGCAAAATTTGAAAATGCTTTAGCTTTTTTTTGTGCAATCATATTTTCTCTGTTTGGTAGAAGATTGATATTTTTTACTGCAGTTACAAATTTATAATAACCAAATACATCTAACTTTCTAAAAGCCAATCCCATAACAGTTGAAAAGTAAGATGGATTACTCAATTTAGTTTCATTCTCCAGTTGAGCAGGAACTTTGATTCCATCAAATGGATTGAAAAGGTTATAGCCAGTATTGACCATATTTTTCCTAAAGCTTGCTAAATAATCTTCTACGTTTGGTAAATTAGATGTAACTTTTAAATTTCTAATTCTTTTTTCATATTTTGATTCAAAATCTTGAACTGCTTGTTTAACCTGGGTCATATACCTTCTGACTAAAGCATCCATTTCTTCTTGATTATTACTTTCAGATAAAGTTTTTCTATCTTGAGCTCTAATAAATATATCTGTTATGATTGGATTATTTTCATAAAGTATCATTACATAATTTTCATCAAGTCCAAATTCTAGAACTGCTGTTAAATTTGAATCTTCAATTGATCCAGCTATTTGATTAATTTGGTCTACTGCAGATTTTAATGCAAAACATTTAACATCAATGATTACAGCGTTTAATCCACCTTTTTTGATAATTGCTGTATAACTATTAATGTCTGAAAGTTTTGAGGCAACAAACAAAATATCCATCGTATTAGCTTTTTCATCTTTATTTATGACTTGATGGAATATTGAATACTCTGCTAAGTTATCTGTTAGTTGAACTAAATTTTCCCAAAGGGAATCTGTATCAATAGCTTTTTTCAATTCTTCTTCCGTCATTAAAGGTGCAGTTACGACCCTAATGATGGCACTTGTAACTGGAATTGCTATTGCGGCATTGGTTGTTGATACTTTTGATTTTAACAAAGCTAACTTTAGCTCTTCTGCAATTTTGTCTTGATTTTCTAAAACTGTTCCACCATCAGGAACTCCTTCAAATTTATGAACATAAAATTTATCTAAGACCCATTGGTTTGCTTTATTGCTGGATACTTGTGCAAGTCTAATTTCGTTTGGTGTCAATTCAACACCTAAAATTTCTTCACCTTTAATTGAGGATTTCCCTAATCTATTTTTTAAAAGTTTGCTAAAAAAACCCTCTTTCTTTTTGCCTGCATCTGGCTTTGGCACAGGTTTATCTGGCGCACCATCTTTACTCTTCTTTTTAAAAAGATTTGCAAAAGGATTTTTCATATTTTTATATTTCGAATTTTATCTATATACTCAACTTTTACTAGAATAAAAAGCCCGAGTAGTACATAATGAGTTTTTTTGAAATAAATTAGTAAAAATAACTTATATTTATAGTATCAATATTGAATGTTTGAAAAATTAGAAGAACTTGCAAAAAACAATAAGAAAATTTCTGATTTTCACATAAGAGCTGGCGCTCCTCTTGCTTACCGGCAAACTGGTGAGATTATTAAGGTTCAAGAAGTAATGGTTACGGCTCAAGATATAAAAGATTTATTATCAATGAACTGTAATGAGCATGAATTAAATAAATTTGATAAAACTCACGAATTAGATACTTCAGTAACGTTAAGTGGATTAAGATTTAGAGCAAACTTTTATAAAACAATTAAAGGTCCAGCATGCGTTTGTAGAAGAGTGGAAAGTAAAATTCCTGAAATGGATCAATTTAATTTACCTCAGTCTCTTTATGATATTGTCGACTTTCACAAAGGACTAGTTTTAGTTACAGGCCCAACTGGTTCAGGTAAATCAACTACGCTTGCAGCTATTGTTAATGAAATAAATAAAACAAGAACTGCAAATATTATTACTGTAGAAGATCCCGTTGAATTTATTCATCAGGATAACAAAAGTATTGTTTCTCATAGAGAAGTTGGAAAACAAACTGAAACATTTGCTGCAGCTTTAAAGGCAGCTCTTAGAGAAGATCCAGATGTAATTTTAGTTGGAGAAATGAGGGACTTAGAAACTATCAGTCTTGCATTGACTGCTGCTGAAACTGGACATCTTGTTTTTGGAACTTTACATACTAGTGGTGCTCCAAGTACAATTAATAGAATTATCGATGTTTTTCCTCCTGAGCAACAAGAACAAATTAGAGCTCAAATATCTACTTCATTAAAAATGGTTGTTACACAAAGATTATTAAAAACAAGAGATGGCGCAGGAAGAGTTGGAGCATTTGAGATTATGAAATGTACAGCTCCAATACAGAACTTAATTAGAGAAGCGAAGATTCACCAGATACCCAGTATTATGCAAACTGCTGTTAGGGATGGTATGATAACAATGGAAAAATCTCTTGAAGAATTAGCAAAATCAGGAAAGATAGATCCAGGTGCCGCAAGATCAGAACATTAAGGGTTTTACTTTACTCGAACTGCTTGTTGTAATTGCAATAGTTGCAATTGTTTCAGCAGTCGGTATGCCTAATTTTATGAAATGGCAGAAAGACAGGGAATTAAGAAATACAACAGAAAAAATTTCTAATGCTATAAATATGGCGAATACACGAACAGAAAATGGAAGTCTTTCAGTTGTACAAATTCTTTTTGAAAGCTTTGGAAATACAACAAAAGTCACTGTCAGAGGTATAGACAGAAAAAATTTTTCAGATAGAGTGAATAGAGGTCTTAGTACAAAGTGCGAGAGTAATGCAAATTGGTTTGATAAAAATATAGATGAGCAAACTTATTCTGTAGTGACAAACATACAGGATACTAAGAAAGCATCTATTTGTTTTTCCTTAAGAGAAAAATATTATGGAACAACGGGTATTTTTAACGGACAAAGTAATTATAATTTAGAAAATTCATCTAATTATACAGATAAATTTATTATACTTTGCACCGACAAAAATGGCTCTCAGTGCCCAAAACCTAAAAAAAAAGATGATATACAAAAACCTGCATATTTGATTGAGTGGACCAGATTTGGTAACGTTAATAAGTTTAGGTGGAGTGATAATGGTAACTGGACAAGAATGTAAAAAACAATTTGAGAGAGGTATAACTATTTTAGAAGCCCTTGTTTCAACAGCAATAATTGCAATTGGTTTTATTGCGATTTTTCAAATGGTCCAATATTCAATACGTTCAATTGATGTTTCAGGCGAAAGAACTAAGTCAAATCTACTTATTTCAATGGTAGCTGAGGATCTAATATCTGAGAAAAATGCGACGTCTCCTACAAATAAAGTTTCTTTAGTGGATTATTTGGTTGGCCAAGAGAAAAGTGGAAAGGCTTCTTGGAATGCTCCTAGCTGTGTTTCAGGATCTTCGGCAAATCAAAGTTTCAATAACACAGTAGATGCAAAAAAATATAAATGGACAAATAGATTTTCAAAAAGAAGACTAAAATGTAAAGGAGCAGAAAATAAAAAAGAACTTAAAGTTTATGATATCTGCAATAATGCAGCATCAGGAAATGTTTGCACATATAACAATAATAAAGATTACAATGGCACAGGAATATATGACCAATTAGTTATTGGTAGAATGGAAGTTAATGTAAGCACAGGAAGAGTTGATAATAAAGGTAATAAAAAGCCAAAAAAAGGTATTTTATATTTTCAAATTAGATAATGAAAAAATTAAGCAACATATCTGGAGTAACATTAATAGAAATACTTTTAGGTATTGTAATTTCTATCATTATGATGGGAGCAATGCTAACATCGTATAATGTTGTAAATAATTCTTATTCACAAGTTACTGATAAGGCAAAAATATCAAACCAAGCAAAAGTTGTACTTGGGATGATTATGGCAGATATTAGAAATGCAGGTTTTAAATATCACAATGATTCAATCAAAACGACTAATGAACTTATTCCAATATTAATAACCAAAGCATCTAACTTTAATACAGCATGTGATCAAATTGATATTGTTTATGGTGGTATGAATTATGATGAAAATAGGACCCCTAAATATGAATATGAAAGATATAAAGTAACTTATCATTGCGAAGCTTCAAAACTTCCTGATAAGACTGCTCCTCCACTCCCTGGAAATAAATTTCCACCGATAAAAGCATTTGCTGTTTATAAAACTAAAGTAATTTGGGATGATACGCAAAAAAATTGGAAAAATCCTGCGGCTGATGGCAA
>CACJQE010000017.1 GCA_902595465.1 uncultured Pelagibacteraceae bacterium | reverse complement strand
ACTAAATTTGTACTTTGGGGATCTGTTGCAGTCACGATCGTGCTCATATTAATGGCCATATTTCTTTTGTAGTATGATTGTAGGATCTATTTCAGAGAATATTAAGATTGAAAAGAGAGTTGCTATTACACCTGACATTGTAAAAAAATATAAATCATTAGGTTTAAATGTTTATTTGAATAAAGGTTATGCTTTGCATTTAGGTATTTCAGATAAAAAATATGAAGATGAAGGGGCAGATATCATTGAAAATCAGGATGAAATTATATCAAAATCAAACGCGCTTTTACAAATGAGTATTTTGAGTGATGATAACATAAATAAATTAAAAAAGGAACAACTACTTATTGGAGTATTAAATGTTTACTCTAATGAAAAAAAATTAAAAGAGGTTACAAAAAAAAAAGTTAATTGTTTTTCTCTTGAGCTTTTGCCAAGAATAACAAGAGCTCAGTCTATGGATATATTATCTTCTCAAGCAAATTTAGCTGGATATAAGGCAGTCCTAGATTCTTTTGCGTATTTTCAAAAAGCGATACCAATGATGATGACTGCAGCAGGAACAATATCAGCTGCAAAAGTATTGATAGTGGGAGCAGGAGTTGCTGGTCTACAAGCAATTGCAACAGCTAAAAGAATGGGAGCAATAGTTTTTGCTACCGATGTTAGAACAGCATCAAAAGAGCAGGTTGAAAGTTTAGGAGGAAAATTTCTAACTGTTGAAGGTGCCGAGAATTTAGAAACTGAAGGTGGATATGCGAAAGAAGCATCTGAAGAATTTAAAAAAAAACAAGAAGATTTATTAAAAGAGACGTTAAAAAAAATAGATATTGTTATATGTACAGCTTTAATACCAGGTAAAAATGCACCATTAATTATTAAGAAAGATATGATTGATGTTATGCAGAGTGGTTCAGTAATATATGATCTTGCAGCTGCTCAAGGTGGAAATGCAGAATTAACAAAAGTAGATGAAATTATAGATAGTAGCAATGGAGTAAAAATTATGGGAGAAACAAATATATTAAATAAATTGCCAGTATCAGCTTCAAATTTATATGCAAAAAATATGTTCAATTTTGTAAATAATTTGTTCAATAAAGAAAAACAAAATTTTGATATAAACTTAGATGATGAAATAATTAGTAAAACACAGGTGAAATAATGGAAATAGATCCTTTTATATTTAGATTAAGTATATTTATTTTATCAATATTTGTCGGCTATTATGTTGTTTGGAGTGTTACTCCATCTCTTCATACACCTTTAATGTCTGTAACAAATGCAATATCATCAGTAATAATTGTGGGAGCCATTATTGCTGCTTTAGCCGGATCTACAGAAAATATTTTTGAAACCTCAAATGTCTTTGGCTTTTTAGCTATAGTTTTGGCTGCAGTTAATATTTTTGGTGGCTTTCTGGTTACACAGAGAATGCTGCAAATGTATAAAAAAAAGAAGAATAAATAGCATGTCAGCAAATTTATCAGCATTATTTTATCTTATTTCAGGAATATTGTTTATACTTGCATTAAGAGGTCTTTCATCCCCCGAAACATCAAGACAAGGGAATTACTTTGGAATCGCTGGGATGGTAATTTCAATTATTGTTACTTTTCTATCTGTTAGCAATTTTGGTTCAGGATTTATTTATGTATTAATTTTTCTTCTGATAGGAGGTTCTATAGGCGCTTTTATAGCATTTAGAATTCCTATGACTGCAATGCCAGAACTTGTTGCAGGTTTTCATAGTCTTGTTGGTTTAGCAGCGGTATTTGTAGCTATATCTGCATTTTTAAAACCTGAAGCATTTAACTTAGGTGTAGTAGGAAATATCAAATTAGCAAGTCTTATTGAAATGTCACTAGGAGCTGCAATTGGAGCGATTACATTTTCTGGTTCAATAATTGCCTTTCTAAAACTAAGGGGGATTATGTCAGGTTCTCCCATTACATTTAAAGGACAACATTTCATAAATTTAATACTGGGCTTCTTAATAATATTTTTAATTTTCTATTTATGCAATTCTCAATCGACTAATATATTTTGGTCAATTATTGTTGTATCATTTATAGTTGGAGTACTATTGATAATACCAATTGGTGGAGCAGATATGCCAGTTGTAATATCAATGTTGAACTCTTATTCAGGATGGGCTGCTGCTGGCATTGGATTTACATTAGAAAATACAGCTTTAATAATTACTGGTGCATTGGTTGGATCCTCAGGAGCTATACTTTCATATATAATGTGCAAGGGCATGAATAGATCATTTTTTAATGTAATTCTTGGAGGTTGGGGAGCAACTGACCAAACTAAAAGCGCTGCAAACATAGAACAAAAACCAGTGAAAAGTGGTAATGCTGATGATGCTGCATTTCTGATGAAAAATGCATCTTCAGTTATAATTGTTCCTGGATATGGAATGGCTGTTGCCCAAGCTCAACATGCGCTTAGGGAAATGGTTGATGCTTTAAAAAAAAATGGTGTAAAGGTTTCATATGCAATTCATCCTGTAGCTGGAAGAATGCCAGGTCACATGAATGTATTACTTGCGGAAGCCAATGTTCCTTATGATGAAGTCTTTGAATTAGAAGAAATAAATAATGATTTTGCTAATTGTGATGTTGCATACGTTATAGGCGCAAATGATGTAACAAATCCTGTTGCTAAATCTGATCCACAAAGCCCAATTTATGGAATGCCTGTATTAGATGTAGAGAAAAGTAAATCAGTTTTGTTTGTAAAAAGAAGCTTATCTCCTGGATATGCTGGAATAGATAATGATCTTTTTTATAGGGATAATACTTTAATGTTATTTGCAGATGCAAAAAAAATGACTGAAGAAATTGTTAAGAGTTTATAATTGACTAAAATTTTTTGTGATATTGCCGATATTAAATTAATTAAAAAGTTTAATAAAAAAAAAATAGTCAAAGGTTTCACTACTAACCCAAGTTTAATGAGAAAAGCTGGCGCAAGAGATTACGAAAAATACTCAAAAAAGATTTTAAGTGCTACCAAAAAACCAGTTTCTTGCGAGGTTTTTGCAGATGACGTAGAAAGCATGATTGAGCAGGCTAATAAAATAAGTAAGTGGAGTAAAAATGTGTATGTTAAAGTTCCAGTAATAAATTCCAAAGGTAAATTTATGGGAGAAGTAATAAATTATCTTAATTCCAAAAAAGTCAAAATAAACATAACTGCTGTTTATAGCTCAGAGCAAACAAAACAAATTTTAAGTAAAATTAATAAGGAAACAAAAGTTATAATATCAATTTTTGCAGGTAGAATGGCTGATGTTGGAAAAGATCCAATTAAACAGTTAAAAGAAAGTATAAAAATTTCTAAAAAATTTAAAAACGTAGAAATATTGTGGGCAAGCACGAGAGAACCTTTTAATTATGTTCAATCTAAAAAATTAGGATGTCATATTATAACTGCACCTCCGCAAATAATTGAAAAAATTGAAAAATTTGGAAAAAGTCTGAAAAAACTATCTATAGAGACTGTAAAAGGTTTTTTAGTAGATAGCAAAAAATCAAAATTCAAAATTAACTAAAAAATAGTTTAATTACTTATTTAAATATTTGTTTATATTTATTATGGTTAAATATGAAATCTTTTAACAAATTTGTTAGTAATTACATCGGAAGATTATCATTTTCAATTTTAAATAGTAATTTAAAAAACCTTAATTTATCAGTAAAGGAAATACTAAAAACTATTAAAAAAAATGGTAAAATTTTTGTATGCGGAAATGGTGGATCTGCGGCTATTGCAAATCATTATGTAGTAGATTTCTTAAAATATTTTAGACAACATACTAAATATAAGCCTAAAATTTTTAGTTTATCGAATAATATTGAGACAATAACAGCTGTGTCTAATGATATTAATTATGACGAAGTTTTTAAATTTCAAGCAGAAAGTTATTGTGAAAAAAAAGATTTAATTATTATTGTCAGCTCTTCAGGAAACTCTTCCAATATAAAAAAACTAGTTAAATTTGCTAAAAAAAACAAAATCACTACAATTGGATTTAGTGGATTTAAAGGTGGATTTTTAAAAAAAAATTCTGATATTTCTATTCATATAGATGCAAACAATTATGGGATTTCAGAAGATGCTCATCACATATTAATGCATATCCAATTACAATATTTGATAAGTTTCTTAAAAAAATTAAATAAAAATATATTAGATTAATTATCTTTTGGTTGCGGGGGACGGATTTGAACCGTCGACCTCAAGGTTATGAGCCTTGCGAGCTACCAGGCTGCTCCACCCCGCGATATTTAAATCCTGTTTTTGAGTTTGTTAAGCTTCTTAACTCTTTTAATATTTTCTTGAAGTATTCTCTTTTTTTTTTCAGAAGGTTTTTCATAATTATTTTTTAGTTTAATTATTTTAAAAAACCCATCCCTCTGTAGTTTTCTTTTTAAAACTCTCAGTGCTTGTTCAACATTATTATCTTTAACTTCTATTTTAATAACAACCTCCTAAAAAGCGATCTGTTAACATTTTAATAATAATTTGTCCATATTATTTGTTTAAACTTTTTTTTCAAAATTTTTTTTCTCTCTCTCTTTTTTTTCTTTTAGTACCCTTCTTTCAGCTTTTTCTATTGCTATTATCAACTCTTTCTGAGTAAATAGTCCCATGGCAACTGGGTCTTTTGAATTTAAATTATTAAAATTCCAATAGCTCTTATTCCTTATAGATGTTACGGAGTTTTTGGTAATACCTACTAACCTAGCTATTTGAGAATCTTTTAAATTCGGATGACTTTTTATTAACCATAAAGCTGAGTCAGGCTTGTCCTGTCGTTTTGATAATGGAACGTATTTTTTAACTTTGTTATCAGAATTTTTTATCTCAATTTCCTCATCAATAATATTTAGTGGTCTATTTTCGTCTCTCGAGGAAAGTTTTATCTCTTCATCAGTCAATTGACCTGCAATTATCGGATTGTATCCCACTATTCCTTTTGCAACTTCCCCATCTGCAATCCCTTGTACTTCTACCTCGTGCATTTTACAAAACTCTGCAATTTGTTTAAAAGTTAATGATGTGTTTTCTACGAGCCATACCGCTGTTGCCATTGGCATTAAAGGAGCTTTTGACATCAATTTTTTTTCTCAGATCTAAAGTTTTCAAATTTTTTGTTGAATTTACTAATTCTTCCTTTATCTAAAATTTTCTGTTTTCCTCCTGTCCAGGCTGAATGAGATTTTGGATCAATTTCAAGCTTTAAAATTTCATTTTCAGCACCCCATGTAGATTTAGTCTCAAAATGAGTACCATCTGTCATTTCAACTTTAATAACATGGTAATTAGGATGAATATTCTTTTTCATGGCCAGCGTTATAACAAAAAATAACTTAAAAACAATTAAAAGTTATTGAGTTTTTTTAACATTTTTTCATAAATATTAGAATTTCCAGCTCTTATATTTATTCTATTAAATTTAAAATCATGGATATTATTAACTTTACCACCAGCCTCTTCAATTATTATTTTTCCTGCAGCAACATCCCATAAATTAATTTTATTGTGAAAAAAACCATCTAATCTTCCACATCCAATGTAAGCCAAATCTAATGCAGCGCACCCAGTATTTCTTAAATTAAGTTTTGGGTAAATTGAGTCAATCCCTTCATTATTTGTTGCAAACAAACAATCATCTACATTTAATCTACTAGACACTCTTATTCTTGAATTGTTTAAAAAAGAACCATTATTTTTTTCTGCAAAAAAAATTTCATTTTTTATTGGATCGTAAATTAAACCTATTACAATCTCACCATCTATTTGTAAAGCTACTGAGATAGCAAAGTGAGGTATCCCATGTAAAAAATTTGTTGTTCCGTCAATAGGATCAATAATCCAATAACAATCTTTATTTTTTTTTATTATTTCACCCGACTCTTCGGTTATAAAAGAATAATTTCTTTTTGATTTTGATAATTCCTCTATTAGAATTTTTTCAACTCTTCTATCGGTTTTAGTAACAAAATCGTTTGGTCCTTTTTTGGATACTTGTAAATTTTCTAATTCACCAAAATCCCTAATTATTATCTTTGATGCTTTTTCACATGCCTTTATCATTAAATTTAAATTTGCTGATATTGAATTCATATTAAATTTTTTTTATGTATTCCATAGTTCGTGTATCAATTATTACTTTATCGCCATTTTCAATAAATGGTGGAACTTGAATGCTTAAACCATTATCTAATTTTGCAGGTTTATAAGAAGAAGAAACTGTTTGACCCTTTAATGCCACATCTGTTGTATCAATCTTACATGTGATTTGGTTTGGGAGGGTAATACTCAAAGGTACCTCGTTATGAAAATTTATACTAACTTCTATACTTTCTGAAAGCAACTTACCTTTCTCTCCAACTATGTTGTGATTTAAATTTATCTGTTCAAAAGTATCAGGATTCATAAAGTGAAAATCATTTTCATCCTTGTAAAGAAAATTATATTTTATTTCATCTAATGAGGCCTTCTCTATTGTTTCACTTGATCGAAATCTTTCATTTAATTTAGTACTTTTATTTAAACTTTTCATCTCTACTTGAGCAAAAGCTCCACCCTTACCAGGTTTGACATGATTTATTTTCAGAACTTCCCATAAATCGTCTTTGTGTTCTAGAATCATACCAACTCTTATTTCTGTAGCATTGATTTTCATTTTAAATTTTTAATAGCTTGTTGTGGTTTAAGTTTTTTATTATTCCAAATGTATCCTGAGATAGCTAAAAAATCTGCTTTATTCAATAACAGATTTTTGTAATTTTTCTCATTTATTCCACCAACAGCAACTACTGGTAAATTAGTTGACATTTTTATATTAATCAAAGTTTTGATGTGTGCTTTGTAAATGGTCTTTTTAGTTTTTGATTTATAGAATGCCCCTAAAGCAATATAATCAGCTCCATCTAATAACGCTTTTTTTGCTAATTTAATTGAATTGTGACAAGTAACTCCAATAATTTTTTTTTTTAATATTTTTTTAGCTTTTTTTATACTCATATCCTTTTGACCTAGATGACAACCATCAGCGTTAACTTTTGAAGCAAGATAAGGATCATCATTAATAATAAATTTCACTTTATTTTTTTTACAAATTCGTAATATTTTTTTTGCAATAATAACTTTTCTATTTTTTCTTTCTTTCTTAAGTCTTAATTGAAAAAATTTTACTTTATTTGATTTCAAAACTAAATTGAGGTTATTATAAAATGTACTAGATATAATTTTATTAGGAGATATCAAATAAATGAATTTTTTATTTAGAATTTTCAAAATTTTCTGACCATTTACCTTTTGCAGCCAAAGTACACATTTTAGCCCTATGATTAAATATTTCCTGTGTTCCAATTATATTATTTAAATCCTTCGACCAAAATTTCAGTGCACTTTGTTGTAAGGCTCTTCCGTAAGAATAAGTCATTATAAAATTTGTATTATTTCTAATATTAATTTGGTTTAGATTTGCTGTTGCTTCAATTTCCGTCTGACCTCCCGACAGAAAAGCTATTCCTGGAACTGATGAAGGCACACTTTTATTTAAGCACTCTATTGTAAGTTCAGCTATATCCTTGCTAGAGATTTTTTCATTAGAGTTTGTTCCAGGCAAAATCATATTTGGTTTTAAAATTGTTCCTCTTAAATCAACATTGTTCAATTCTAATTCTTCATAGCATTTTCTTATTACTTCAGATGTTTTATTCAGACAATCTGTGGCAGAATGAGTTCCATCCATTAAAACTTCAGGTTCAATAATTGGAACCATGCCAGCTTCTTGAACTAATGCTGCATATCTAGCTAATGCATGAGCATTTACTGAAATAGATAATTTGCTTGGATATTTATCTGAAATTGAGTAGACCCCCCTCCACTTTGTAAATCTGGCTCCAAGTTTATAATAATCTTTTAGTCTTTCCCTTAAACCGTCTAAACCTTCAGTAATTTTTTCTTCTTTAGATCCCGCTAATATTTTGGCCCCTGTATCAACTTTAATACCAGTTAATGAACCACTTGAGTTTATTAATTCAGGTATTGTTTTTCCATCGGAAGTTTTTTGTCTTATTGTTTCGTCGTATAGTATTACTCCACCTATGCATTCTTTCATTGATAAAGATGAAAAAAGAGTTTGTCTAAAAAGCAGTCTATTATTTTCATCGGAATGTACTTTTACTGATTCTAATCTTTTTGTCATTGTGGCTGTACTTTCATCAGCTGCAAGTATACCTTTGCCATTTGACAATATTTGAAGAGCGATTTTGTTTAGTTCAGACATTTAATTTAATGCTTTTATACCAGGGAGAACTTTGCCTTCAAGATATTCTAAAAATGCTCCACCTGCAGTTGAAACAAAATTAAATTTATCTTTCATATTTAGTGAATTAATTACAGCAACCGTATCGCCTCCACCAACAACAGAAAATATTTTGTTCCCTCTGTTTGCAATATATTTTGCAACTTCAGAGCTTCCTAATGAAAAATTCTCATTTTCAAAGTAACCTAATGGTCCGTTCCATAATATTGTCGAGGAATCGTCAATAATTCTTTTTATTTCAACTAATGTTTTTGATCCTACATCAAGTATCATATCATCATCTTCAATATCTTTAAAATCTTTTTCAAAAGATTTATCGTTCAATTTTTTTCCAATTTTAACATCTTTCGGAAAATATATTTTACACTTATTTTTTTCAGCGTACGTGAAAATCTCTTGGATTATGTAATCAATATTTTTTTCATAAACAGAGTTACCAATATTTAAACCTTTGTATTTTAATATATTGTTCGCCATAGCACCAACTATTATAATGCTATTAAATTTTGGTATTAAATTTTTTATTATATTTATTTTGGAAGATATTTTAGATCCACCAATTATACATGTTATAGGCTTTTTTATTTTTGACGTTATTTTGTTGAGAGCATTTACCTCTGCGTTAATTTGAATTCCGCTGTAAGATGGAATGTACTTTGTTATTTTTGATATAGAAGCATGATCTCTGTGTGAACACGAAAATGCATCATTAACATATATTTCACCTAAGCTTGCTAATTTCTTTGAAAATTTATCATCGTTGGCTTCTTCTTCGGGATAAAATCTAATATTTTCTAGTAATATCACCTCATTTTTGGAACTCTTAAAAATGTCTTCTTTATTTAAATTAAAAATGTTTTCTTTAAGTAATGATACTTCTTTTTTAATTTTACTTTTAATATACAACGATATCAATTCTAGAGAAAGTTCCTTAACTATTTTACCTTTTGGTCTTCCAACATGAGAAATTATTATAATCTTTGCTTTTTTTTTTAATAGAAATTCTATTGTAGGCATAACCTTATCAATCCGGTTAGAGTCTGTTATTTTTCCATTTTTTATTGGAACGTTTAAATCAAGTCTTAGAATTACTCTTTTATTTTTAATATTTTCTATATTTTCAATAGATTTCATTATTTGATCTTGCTTACATACTTAGCAATATCACACATTCTATTCGAGAAACCCCATTCATTATCATACCAAGCTGAAATTTTACCCATTTTATTACCAACTACATTAGTAAGTGAAGAGTCTATGATTGCAGATGCACTATTGTGATTAAAATCAACTGAGACTAGCTTCTCATCTGTAACATTTAGAATATTTTTAAGTTTCGTTTTGGAAGCTGAAAATAAGGAGTTGTTTAATTTTTTTAAGGTAATATTTTTTTTTACATTAAATATAAATTCTATTAATGAAACATTTGGTATTGGCACTCTCATTGCTATCCCCTCTAGCTTACCTTTCAATGAGGGTATAATCTCACCAATAGCTTTTGATGCACCAGTAGATGTGGGCACAATTGATTGACTTGCAGATCTCGCTCTTCTTGGATCCTTGTGAGAATTATCTAATATTCTTTGATCACTTGTAAAAGCATGTATGGTTGTCATAAAACCATTAAGAATTATAAAGTTTTTATTAATTACATCTGCAACAGGAGCTAAGCAATTTGTTGTGCAAGAAGCTGCTGAAATAATTCTATCATTCTTGTTGATCTTCTTATGATTTACGCCAAAAACTATAGTTTTATCAGCCATTTTACATGGAGCCGATACAATAACTTTTTTTGCCCCATTTTCTATATGTGGCAGTAATTGATCTTTAGAATTAAACTTTCCTGTGCACTCAAAAACATAATCTACACCATATTTTTTCCACTTTATGTCATTAATCATAGAGTGTTGGGTGTAAGATATTTTTTCTTTATTGATTTTTATGTAATTTCCTCCAGATTTTACTAGAGAACTAAAATTACCATGAATTGAATCATATTTTAATAAATTTGCACAAATTTCAGAGCTCGATCTATTATTAATATGTTTGATAATTATTTTACCTCTGAAATTTTCATAAATTGACCTAACAATCATTCTGCCAATTCTTCCCATACCGTTAATGCCGACTTTTATTGTCATTTTTTTAAATAAAATTTAATTTTTTTACTAATTTTTTCACTACTTAAACCAAAATGATCATAGACTTTTTTATAAGGAGCACTTTTACCAAAGTCTTCTATTGAAAAAGACAAGCCCTTTTCAATATATTTTTCCCAAGACATTTTTGATCCTGCCTCAATTGAAAAAGTGTTTTTGGTTTCTTTTAAAATTTTATTTTTATAGCTCATGTTTTGTTTGTCAAAAATTTCTTGGCAAGGCATTGATATTACCTTTGAATAAATTTTTTGTTTGGCCAATTTATGACTAGTATCAATTGCAATATTAACCTCTGATCCTGAGGCTAAAATAGTCAAATTTATATTTTTTCCAGTCCTTATAACTTCGTAAGCTCCCATAGAGCACTTATTTCTTTTGCTAAAACTCTTTCTTATGGGTTTTAAGTTTTGTCTAGTTAAAGCTAATATACTAGGTGTTTTGTTGCTGTTTAAAGCAATATCCCAACATTCAATTGTTTCAGTTTGATCTGCTGGCCTTAAAACATTTAAATTTGGAATAGATCTTAAAGCAGCAAGTTGCTCTACTGGTTGATGCGTAGGTCCATCTTCTCCAAGTCCTATTGAGTCATGTGTCATTATATAAATTACCTTCTGTTTCATTATAGCAGACAGTCTTATTGAAGGTTTGCAATAGTCTGAAAATATTAAAAAAGTACCTCCATAAGGAATAAAATTACTATGAAGAGCTAATCCATTCATTATTCCACTCATTGCGTGTTCTCTAACACCATAGTGAATATAATTACCACCAAAGTTACTTGAATTAATAATTTCATGTAACTTAGTTTTTGTATTGTTTGATCCTGCTAAATCAGCAGAGCCACCAATTAAAGTATTTCTCTCTTTCAATATAGCTGATAAAAATTCTTCTGAGGATTTTCTTGAAGCTATAGTCTTAAAGTTTTTTATTGCATCTTTTTTTTGTTTTATAATTGAGCTCGAGAATTTATTTTTTATAATATTTTTAAATTTTTGTTTGTGTTTACTAAAAGTTTTATTCCATATTTTTTCTTTTTTGACACCTTTTTCTCCAATTTTTCTCCAATCAGTTAAAATTCTTTGGGGTATTTTAAATGGTTTATAATCCCAATCTAATTTTTTTCTAACTAACTTAATTTCATCTATTCCAAGAGGACTTCCATGAGAAGAGGCCTTTCCACTTTTATTTGGAGATCCAAATCCTATTTTTGTTTTACACGAAATCACAGTCGGTTTTTTTGATGTTTGCACTTTTTTTAACGCATTATAAATTTCTCTGTAATTATGCCCATTGATCAAAATATAATTCCATCCATAGCTTTTAAATCTGTTTTTATAGTCATCTGAGACTGCTAAACTAGTAGGACCATCTATTGAAATAGAATTATTATCAAAAAGCATTATAAGATTATTAAGTCTAAGGTGACCGGCTAGACTCATTGCTTCATGACTTATTCCTTCCATAAGGCACCCATCACCAGTCAAGACATAGGTTTTGTGATTTATTAAATTACTTCCTAATTTTTTCTTTAAAATTTCTTCTGCAATTGCAAAACCCACAGAATTTGCGATTCCTTGACCTAAAGGACCAGTTGTTGTCTCAATACCTGAGTTTGGGTGATATTCTGGGTGTCCAGCACAAATTGAATTTAGTTGTCTAAATTTCTTTATGTCGTTAAGTGATACACTTTTATACCCAGTTAAGTACAAAAGCGAGTAAAGCAACATTGATCCATGTCCAGCTGATAAAATAAATCTATCTCTATTAAGCCAGTTTGGATTTTTTGGGTTAAATTTTAGAAAATACTTAAATAAAATTGTTGCAACGTCAGCCATACCCATTGGCATACCTGGATGACCAGAATTAGCGTTTTGAACCGCATCCATTGATAAAAAACGAATAGCATTTGATAAATTTTTTTCTATATTTTTCAAAAAGTATCCTATCTAGACTTAGGTGATTCAATTT
>CACJQE010000016.1 GCA_902595465.1 uncultured Pelagibacteraceae bacterium | reverse complement strand
ACTGATTTTGATATTTTTTATAAATTTAACCCTGAAGTTTTAACAATTACGATTACTGGTACGAACGGAAAGTCAACTACAAGTAAGTTGCTTTATGATATTTTAAAGAAACACCATTATGATACTAGGCTAACTGGAAATATTGGAAATCCTATTTTAGAGGAAAAAAGAATTACTAAAAATACTATCTTTGTTATTGAGGCTTCTTCTTATCAGCTGGCTTATAGTAAATATTTCAAATCAAAATTTTCTATAATCATTAATATTTCCCCAGATCATTTAGAAAGGCATAATACAATGAAAAATTATGTATTATCAAAATTAAAATGCGTAATAAGACAAAACGAAAATGATGTAGCAATAATAACAAACACTAATTTATTGAAAGACTTATTAAAAACTAAAAATATAAAATCCAAAATAATATATGTAAGTAAAAATAAGTATGCATATTTAAAAAATAAATTAAGTAATGATAATTTTAAAAATTCAACAAATTTTCAAAATTTAAATTTTTTATTTGAGCTATCTAAACATATGAAACTTAATTTAAAAACTGTAATAAAAACTATCAATAAATTTAAGCCTTTGAAATTTAGACATGAAGTGATCCATCAATCAAAATATTTAAAAATAATAAACGACTCTAAGTCAACAACATTATCTTCTACTGTTCCATTTTTAGAATCTAATGAAAAAATTTTATGGATCTTGGGAGGATTATTTAAAAAGGGTGATAAATTTAATTTAAATAAAAAGTATTTTAAAAATTTAGAAGCATATATTTACGGGAAAGATAGACAAGTTTTCTACAAACTTTTTAAAAATAAAATTAAAGTTAATCTATCAAAAGATCTGAGAAATACTCTTAAATTAATTCCAAACTTTAAGGATATAAGAACAAAAGTCACAGTTTTATTTAGCCCATCGGCAGCATCATTTGATCAATATAAAAATTTTGAAGAAAGAGGTAGACAATTCAATATGTTAATTAAAAGATATTTACCAACTGAATGAATAAATATTTTGACACATTTTATGATTGGTGGAAAAACATCGATAAAACAATTTTTTTGATAATAAGTCTATTATTTTCACTAGGATTGTTCTTTTCTTTAGTTTCAACTTCAATAATCGCATCAGATAAATTAAACACAAACTCTTATTATTTTTTTTTAAAACATTTAATTTTTGTTTTAATAGGAATATTTTTAATTTTATTTTTATCTCTACTAGATCAAAAAATTTTAATTAGGTTATCAGTCGTATTATTTTTTATCACATTTATAAGTTTATTCTTAGTTCCCTTAATAGGAGTGGAGGTCAAAGGGTCAAAGAGATGGTTAGATATTGGCTCATTACCTAGGTTTCAACCTATTGAAACTTTAAAACCTTTTTTTGTTATTGTTATTTCACTAATAATTTCATTAGAAAAAAAAAACCTTTATATAAAATATCTCTTGAGTTCAGTCATTTTAGTGCCAATTATAATTTTACTCTTGTCTCAACCAGACTTAGGACAAACATTATTAATAATATCTGTTTGGCTTGCCATTATTTTTGTATCAGGAATAAATTTATTACTTTTCGCAATTTCATTATTAGCTGTGGTTTCATTAACTCTATTTTTAGTCTTTTTGGTGCCAAAGTTTGAATACATAAGAATAAGATTAATGTCATTTTTAGATAATTCTAGCGGTAATAATTACCAGGCTGATAAAGCAAGCGATGCAATATCCAGCGGAAGTTTTTTTGGAAAAGGAATAGGTGAAGGAACTTTAAATTCTAGAATACCAGAAGCACATACAGATTATATAATTTCTGTAATTGCAGAAGAATTTGGAGTAATTATCTTAATAGGTATAATATTACTTTATTTAATATTATCTTATAGAGTTTTAAAAAAAATAAATTTTACAAAAAATAATAATTTCAAACTTATATTAGTTGGAAGTATTTCAATAATACTATTGCAAACTTTTATTCATATTGGTGTAAATATAAGAATGCTTCCTACTACAGGCATGACTATGCCATTTATTAGTTATGGTGGTTCTTCAATAGTTGGAACATCAATTTTAACTGGAATAATATTAAATTTGACGAAGCGAAAATTAAATTAGTATGAAAAATATACTTATAGTAACAGGTGGTTCTGGTGGCCACGTAATACCATCCACCTCTTTGTTTGAACATTTAAAAAATAAATTTTCTGTAAAAATGGTGTCTGATTTGAGAGGAAGTAAATATATAAATACTGAAAAATTTAAATATGAATTAATAGATGTACCTAATTTATTTTTAAAACCTTATTTACTTCCAATAAATATTTTTAAATATTTTCTAAATATTTTTCAATCTATTAGATTTTTAAAAAATAATAAGACAAATATTGTGATTAGTACTGGTGGGTACATGACATTTCCATTTTGCTTAGCTGCATTTATATTACAAAAAAAAGTTTTTTTGTTTGAGCCTAATAGTGTTTTAGGTAGATCTAACCGCTTTGCTTTGAAATTTTCAACAAAAATAATTTGTTACGATGAAAATTTAAGAAACTTTCCAATAAAATACAATTCTAAAAAAGTTATAGTCAAACCTATTTTAAAAAAAGAAATATATAACTTAGAAAAAAATATAATTAATTTAAAAAAGGAAATAAAAAAAATTCTTATCATCGGTGGCAGTCAGGGTGCATCGTTTTTTGACGAAAATATTACTGAATTAATTATCGAAATTTCAAAGAAACGAAATTTTGAAGTTATACAACAAATATCAAATATCAATAAATTATCTTCAATAAAAAATAAATATGACAAATCAAATATAAACTACAAATTTATTGAATTCACAAATGATAGTCATGAACTCTACAATGGTATAGATCTAGCAATTACCAGAGGTGGCGCAAGCACATTAAGTGAACTTTCATTCTTAAATATACCGTTTATTTCAATACCTTTCCCATCTGCAAGAGATAATCACCAATTCTATAATTCAGAATTTTACTTTAAAAAAAATTGTTGTTGGTTAATAAAACAAAAGGAATTTGAATTTAATAAATTTTCACAGATAATATTTGAAATATTTAACGATTATAAAAATTACAATGAAAAATTTAAAAACCTTGAGGAAATTACTAAAAAAAATACTTGGAATAATATAAACAATAAGATTATAGAAATTATAGATGAAAATTAATATCGGAAAAACTGAACTAATTCATTTTGTTGGAATTGGTGGCATTGGTATGAGTGGCTTAGCATTAATAATGGATAGTTTAGGCTTTAAAATACAAGGAAGTGACAAATCAGATAATAAAAATCTTAATTTACTAAGAAAAAGAAAAATTCCGATTTATTTAAATCATAATAAGCAAAATATAAAAAATTGTACTGTACTAGTAGTTTCATCAGCTATAAAAAAATCAAATCCAGAATATAGGCATGCTAAAAAATTAAACTTACCGATATATAAAAGAGGAGAATTGTTAGGTCATATAGTTTCATTAATGAAAAATATTGTTGTAACAGGCTCGCATGGCAAAACAACTACAACATCAATTTTGTCAAATATTTTGAATTATGCAAAATTGGATCCTACAATAATAAATGGAGGTGTTTTAAATTCCATAGGAAGTTCAGCTAAATTAGGAAAAAGTGACTGGAGTGTTGTTGAGTCAGATGAGTCAGATGGTAGTTTTCTCCAAATACCTTTTAATTATTCAATAATAACTAATATTGATAATGAACACTTAGATTACTACAAAACCATGAGCAACTTAAAAAACAAATTTATAGAATTTATTCATAAAACACCTTCTTTTGGTAAGGCTTTTTTGTGTTTAGACGACAAAAATGTAAAAAATATTTTACCAAAAATTAAAAATAACAATTACTATACATTTGGTTTAAATAAAAAATCAAATTTTCACATTTTCAATATAATACAGGATAAAAAATATTCGAAGTTTAGTATTAGAATTAAAATACCGGGCAAAATAAAAATTATAAAAAATATTTTAATACCTTTGTTAGGTTTACATAATATAAAAAATGCAACATCTGCATTGGCAGTAGCTTTTTCAATTGGTGTAACAGATAAAATAATTAAATTAGGTCTCAAAAATTTTAATGGAGTGCAGAGAAGATTTAATTATTTATTTGAAAAAAATAAAGTACCATTTTTTGATGATTATGCTCATCATCCGACTGAAATTTCATCTGTATTAGATGGAGTCAGAAAAGTATATTCTAAAGAGGAAATTGTATGTATTTTTCAACCACATAGGATTTCTAGAGTTAAAAATTTAAAAATTGAATTTTCAAAATGTTTTAAAAATGCGAATACAATTTTATTGTGTCCCATGTATAAAGCAGGCGAAAATATAAAGCTAGGATTCTCTTATGAGGCTTTCGCAAGGCTAATAGCAAAAAATTCTAATGTTAATTTAATAATTTTAAAAAATGAAATAGATTTAAAAAAAATTACAAAAAATATAGCATTTGGAAATAAAATTTTTATTGCTATGGGAGCAGGTTCAGTTTCTAATTGGGTGAGGAATTTGAACTGATATGAAGTTAAATGATATAGAAGATTTTAAAAATCAATATAAATCTGAAATATTTTTCGATCACAGTATAAAAAAACTTAATTGGTTAAATATTGGTGGCATATCAAGAGTATTTTTTAAACCTAAAGACTTAAAAGAATTAAAAAAATTTTTAGAACTTTATTCGAATAGGGCAAAATTATTTGTACTTGGATCCGGCTCCAATGTATTATTCAAAGATGATGTATATGAAGGTACAATTATAAAATTAAGTAATAATTTTTCCTCAATCTCCAAGTTAGATAATGACAAAATTATATCTGGGTCATCATGCTCTCAAAAAAGATTATCTATGTTTGCATTGGAAAATAATATAAGTGGTTTTGAATTTATGTATTGTATTCCAGGTACTATTGGTGGAGGCATTAAGATGAATTCTGGTTGTTTTGGTACAGAATTTAAAGATAGACTTATTTCATTACAATGTATTGATACATTTGGAAATTTAAAAGTAATACCTGCAAGAGACATCAATTTTAATTATAGAAAAACTGAATTAAACGAAAATTTAATTTTTTTGAGTGCTACTTTTAAAGGTAATTTAGCAAAAAAAGAAGAAATTAAAATTTTAATGCAAGATTTGTATGAGAAAAAAAATAATTCTCAACCTTCAAAAATTAAAACAGGGGGAAGCACATTTAAAAACCCAATTGATCAAACGGAAAAAAAAGCTTGGGAATTAATTAAAGAATCTGTAGCTACCGATATAAGTTTTGGAGACGCTCATATCTCGAAGAAACATTTAAATTTTTTCGTAAATAAAAATAATGCTACATTTGCTGAAATGAATTCTTTAATTAATTATGTTAGAAAAAAAGTTAAAGATGAAACAGGTATTACAATTAATTTAGAAATAAAAATTGTTGAATAGTGAAAAAAATATTAATACTTGCTGGAGGTTATTCAAATGAGAGAGAAATTAGCTTGAAGACTGCCAAAAGTGTTTATTCAGAATTAATTAAATTTAAAAAATACAAAATTAAAATTAATGAACCAAATGGAGATTTTGTTAAAAATTTAAGAAAATATAAACCAGATATAGTTTTAAACTTATTACATGGTAGATATGGTGAAGATGGTTATATACAAGCAATTTTAGAAAGTGAGAAAGTTAAGTATACTCATTCTGGCGTACTCTCATCTTCTTTGGCAATAGATAAAGATTTATCTAAAAAAATTTATGATAAAAATAAAATACTCACGCCAAAGTATATAAAATATTCTTTTAAAAAAAATTTAAATAAAATTAATATAATAAATTTATTAGATAAAAAATTAGGTTTCCCTATAGTACTAAAGCCTCTTAATGAAGGTTCAAGTGTAAATGTATTCATCTGTAGCAAAAAAAATTTTTACAATAATTTAAATAAACTCAGAGAATATGGTGAAATATTGATAGAAAAATATATCCCAGGAAGAGAAATTCAAGTTGCTATTTTATGCGAAAAAATTATTGGTGCTATAGAATTGAAACCAAAAAGAAAATTTTATGATTATCAAGCAAAATACAATCCAAAAGCAAATACAGAGCACATTATTCCCGTAAAAATTTCAAAATATCATTATAGTATTGTAACGAATATAGCACTGAAGGCTCACAAACTTCTTAAATGTAGGGGGGTAACGCGGTCTGATTTTAGATTTTATAAAAATAAATTCTATTTACTTGAAACAAATACACAGCCTGGAATGACCTCACTCTCCTTAGTCCCAGAAATAGCAAAATTTAATAACATTACTTTCAAAAATTTGATAAAAAAAATTTTGAGAGATGCTTCAATTAAAAAATAAAAAAAAAGTTTATTTTTATATATTTATTTTTATTTTAATTTCCACAATAACTAATAATAAGCTAACAGAAAATATTAATAAAATTTTTCTAATTGTTAAAATAAATGTTAATACAGACTCCATTGAAGCAAAAAAATCAATCTTACTAACTACTAATTATATTATGAAACAAAATATATTCAAATTAGATAAAAAAATTTTAATAGATAAAATTAATAAATTAAATTTTCTGGAAAATATCAAAGTTCAAAAAAAATTTCCTTCATCTATTGATATCAAAGCTAAACAAACCAAGTTCGTTGCAACAACATTTATTGATCAAAACAAATATTTTGTTGGAAACAATGGCAAGTTTATTCCAGCAAAAAAATTTATAAAAAACAAAACACTTCCAATAATTTTTGGAAAATTTTTTATTAATGATTTTATTAATTTAAAAAAAACGCTAAATTTGCTAGAAATCGATGATAAGGAAATTTTTAAATATTATTCACATAAGAACAATAGATGGGACTTATATTTTAAAAATAATATATTAATAAAATTACCTGAAAAAAATTATATAATTGCATTAAAAATATACAGACAGTTTGCTGCTAATAATAAAATAAAACCAAATACTGTTTTAGACTTAAGAATATCAAATAGATTGACTGTTAAAAGTGAATAAAGATAATTTATACAACATAATAGATTTTGGAATGTCTACAATTAGATTTTCTGTTTTCGATAGCTATTTAAATGAAAAATTTTCAGAAATAAACTTTGTTAGTTATGACAAAGAATACAAAAATCATTTAGATAAAATTGATTTAATTATAAAAAAAGCTGAAAAAAAAAACTCAACTCACATTAATGATATTATTTTAATTATGGATACTTCTGAAGTATTTACAATTGATATATCTCTCAAGAAAAATCTTGATGAAAAATCTGAGATAAAAAAAGTTTATGACAATATAGTATTGGAGTTGAATCAAATAATTGCATCAAATTATAATAATTATAGTATTATTCATTCCATAATATCTAAATGCCATATTGATAATGAAATTTTCCAAGAAATTCCAAATAATAAAATTATAGAAAAAAATATTAAAATCGAATTTAAAGTTATATGTTTTCCTAGAGAATTAATCGAAAAAATTGAAAAAAATTTCATAAAAAAAAATTTAAAAATAATAAATTTATTTTGTGCAACTTATATAAAAACTTTATCATATTTAAAAAAATTAGACTTAGATAAAGTTTCATTTTTAGAAATAGGATGGCAAAGAACATCTTTAATTTCATATGAAAATAAAAAAATGAAATTTATGGAGACAATACCTATTGGTAGCAATCATATAACTAAAGATATATCTAAAGTGTTTAATGTAAGCATTGATTACGCAGAGAAATTAAAAAAATTGTTTAATACATCAGAGACCGAATTTTCATACAGTTCCGTCACGAATAATGATACTCTCCTAACAAAAGATTTAATTAATAAAAATATTTCAATTGATAAACTGAAGAAAGTAATTTTATATAGAGTACAAGAAATTATTGATTTAGTTTACAAAAATTTAACAAATAAAGCCACAAGATATGATTTATTAAAATTTGACCTATTTTTAATTGGTGGAGGGTCAATTTTATTTAATAATAATTCTTTTTACCTAAATGATAAATTTGAATTTAAATCTTTAAGCTTTTTCCCAGAAACAGATACTAAAAATTGTAAATATGCATTAGTTTATCATTTAAATAATGCTGAAATTTCTAAAAAAAATACAAAAAAACTAGGTTTATTTGAGAAGTTCTTTAATTATTTTGGCAAATAATTGTATTTTCTTGAAATATTTCTTGAGTACTTAAAATTCTAATTATCTCTATAAATTGAGTATGTCAATCTTAAGTCAAAAAACAATATCAAAAAAAGTATCTTTTAGCGGTATCGGAATACATACAGGTGAGCAAGTCAATTTAAATATTCTCCCTGCTTTGCCCAATACTGGAATAATTTTTATAAGAACTGACTTAAAAAAAAATAATTTAGTTTATCCTTTATATAATAATGTTTCTGACACAACATTATGCACTACTATATCTAATGAGTCAGGCGTTAAAGTTTCAACAATCGAACATTTGATGGGAGCGTTATATGGCATTGGTATTGATAACGCAATTATAGAGTTAAACTCTCAAGAGGTTCCTATTTTAGACGGCTCTGCAATAAAATTTGTAGATAAGATTAATTCTGTTGGTCTAAAAATTAGTGATCAACCAATTAAAATAATTAAAATTAATGAAAAAATTGAAATTGAGGAAAATGATAAATTTATTTCTATTGATAAATCAAATGTTACTTGTGACATAGATTTTGAAATCAAATATTCAAATAAATTAATCAGTAATCAAAAAAATAAAGTAAATATATTTGATAATGATTTAAATGATATTTTTAGCTCAAGAACATTTTGTTTATATGAAGATATTGAGAAATTGAAAAAAATGAACCTTGGAAAAGGTGGTAGTTTAGATAATGCAATCGTTGTTAAAAACGAAGAAATAATGAATAAATCAGGGCTAAGAAACGATTTAGAGTTTGTTAACCACAAAATTCTTGATTGCATGGGAGATTTATTCTTATCAGGTTATAAAATTATTGGATCATTAAAATGTTCTCAGGGAGGGCATAATCTTACAAATAGATTACTAAGAAAAATTTTTAGTGATAAAATTAATTATTCTTTACTAGAGATTAAAGGTAAACAACTGCCTCATAATTTCACAAATTATCATAAATTAAAGACAATAGCTTAATAATTAGAAATTTTTAATTATTCTGTTAGAAATAAGAAATGAATCTAAGTTCAAGTTTTATATACATATTATTTTTTATCCTTATTTTTGCTTGCTCTAAAAAAGAGGAGAAAGTTACAATTATCACCGAAAAGAATTTAGAAACTCAAATGATGGAAGTGTATAATCAAGGTATGGAAGAATTTGAAAGAGGAGATGCTATATATGCATCTAAAAAATTTAGTGAGGCTGAATTGTTATATCCACAATCTGTTTGGGCTCCAAGAGCAGCATTAATGTCAGCTTACTCACATTTTTCCCAGGGTTATTACAACTATGCTATTAATGATTTGGAACGTTTCTTAATTAAATACAAAAATCATCCCCAAACTGTCTATGCATTTTATTTAATGGCTTTATGTCATTATAACCAAATTATTGATGAAAAAAAAGATTTTAATGAAATTCTTTTATCAAAAAAATATTTTGAAATTATAATCAATGATTTTCCAAATACTGAGTACGCATCAGATTCAAAATATAAATTGGAATTAATAAATGAAATTATTGCTTCTAAAGAAATGTATTTAGCAAGATATTACGTTCAAAGAGAAAAGTGGATACCTGCAATAAACAGATTAAAAAAAATTGTTAATGACCACAGTACAACAATATTTATTGAGGAAGCATTATATAGACTTGTAGAGCTGCATTATAAACTTGGACTAGTAGATGAGGCACAAAAATATGCAGTTTTACTTGGTTATAATTATCGCTCAAGTCAATGGTATGAGGCAGGCTATAAAATATTAAATAAAGATTATTCAACAAAGAAGATTGTTGTTGAAAAAGATAAAAGTGGATTTTTGCAAAAGTTCAAAAATATTTTTCAGTGATAATATTAATTAATGTCAAAAAAAGAAATTAAAAAAAATTATTTAAAAAAAATTAATAAAATCATTAAACATAACAAAAAATATTACGATGAGAGTAACCCCATTATTACAGATGCAGAATATGATAAGATAAAAAACGAAATCATTGAATTAGAAAAAAAATATAATTATTTAAAAAATGAAAACTCCCCAAACAATTTGGTTGGTTTCAAGCCTTCAAAATCCTTTGAAAAGTATAAACATAAAGTGCCTATGTTATCTTTATCTAATGTTTTTGATGAAGATGATTTATTGAATTTCGAAAAAAAAATTTTTAATTATTTAAATAAAAATATTAAAATTCAATATAGTGTTGAGCCAAAAATAGATGGTATTTCTGCTTCACTCACATACATCAATAAGAAATTAAAATATGGCGTTTCAAGAGGTGATGGACAAACTGGAGAGATTATTACAGAGAACCTAAAAACCATAAATGATATTCCTCTAGAAATTAAATCAAATGATTTTCCTAATGAAATTGAAATAAGAGGTGAAGTTTTTATTAATAAAAAAGATTTTTTTAAAATAAAAGATAAATTTGCCAATCCAAGAAATGCTGCTTCTGGATCTTTAAGACAAAAAAATCCAAATGAAACAAAAAAAATACCTCTTAATTTTATTGCATATACATTTGGTTACTCTCAGAGATATTTAAAAAAAAATCAATCAGATTTTTTAAATGATCTAAAGAAATGGGGTTTCAAAATTAATGAAGATAATAAAGTTCTAAATTCTATTAATCAATTAATAGAATTTCATAAAAGTTTTGAATTAAGAAGATTTGATTTAGATTATGATCTAGATGGTTTAGTTTATAAAGTAAATGATCTAAATTTACAAAATAGACTTGGATTTACATCTAATTCACCAAGATGGGCAGTTGCACACAAATTTGCTGCTGACAGTGCGAATACAAAAATTATTAACATAGAAATTCAAGTAGGTAGAACTGGTGCACTAACGCCAGTTGCTAAAGTTGAGCCAATTAACATTGGTGGCGTTGTTGTTTCAAATGCAACACTTCATAATGAAGATGAAATAAAAAGAAAAGATATTAGAATCGGAGATATCGTAAAAATTGAAAGAGCCGGAGATGTAATACCCCATGTTATCGAAGTTGATAAATCAAAGAGAGTAAAAAATACAAAAAAATTTAAATTTCCTATTTATTGTCCATCTTGTGGTCATAAAACTATTAAAGAATTTAATAAGATTACAAAAAAATATGATGCAGTTAGAAGATGCACAAATGATGGTTTTGGATGTGAAAAAATTGCTATTGAAAAGATTAAACATTTTATTTCTAAAGAGGCTTTAAATATAGAGGGATTAGGAAAAAAAGTTGTAGAAAATTTTTGGGAATTAAATCTTATAAAAAAACCTCAAGATATATTTTTGTTAAACTATAATAAAATTGAAGAGTTAGAGGGTTGGGGTAAACAATCCGTAAACAATCTTAAAAATTCAATCGAAAACTCTACAAATGTCTCTCTACAGAAATTTATTTATTCATTGGGTATAAGGCATATAGGAATAGAAAATGCAAAATTAATCAGTGAAAATATAAAAAATTCAACAAATTTTATTAATTTAATTAAATCAAAACAATTTGATAAATTTTTAAACATAGATGGAATAGGAGAAACTCAAATTAAATCACTAACAAATTATTTTTCAAATAAATCTAACGTTAATATTACAATTGAGTTAAATTCAATATTAAAAATCGAAAGCCAAATATCAAATAAAAATGGAGTGCTAAAAGATAAATGTTTTATGTTCACTGGTAAACTTAATGGTATGAGTAGAGCTGAGGCAAAATCTTTAATAGAAAAAAATTCAGGCTCTACACTCAGTAGTGTTAACAAAAATCTTGATTACCTAGTTGTAGGTGAAAAACCAACTAAAAGAAAAATCGAACAAGCAAAAAATTTAGGTATAAATATTATCTCCTTAGGCGAATTAAAAAGCTTACTTAATTAAATTAATTAACCATTTTTTTTCATATTTATTTAGAAATTTTGAAAGTTTAGAATAAACACTTAAGTGATAATCAAATAAATATTTTTTTTCGATAGAGTTTAACATTTTAAAATTAATTATATCAACATCAAGAGGCACATAAGTTAAATTTTCGAAACCAATTTTTTTTTTAAACTTTTTGACATAAATTAGGTTTTCTATCCTTATTCCATATTTATTTTTTTGATAATAACCTGGCTCATTGCTTAAAATCATACCATTTTCTAATTTAACATTGTTGTATTTTGTAATACCTTGTGGTCCCTCATGAACATTTGAAAAAAATCCAACACCATGACCTGTTCCATGAGAATAGTCCAAACCAACATCTCTCAACGGCTTCCTCGCTAATTTATCGATTAAGTAGCCACTATAATTTTTATTTAAGTCACAATTTATAACTGCAATGTGTCCTTTCAAAACTCTTGTGAAATTATTTTTGATTTGATCTCTTACATTTCTAGTACAAACCGTTCTTGTTACGTCTGTTGTCCCCCATTTATATTGTCCACCAGAATCCAATAGTAAAAGGTCATTTTTTTTTAATATTCTATTTGTTTTATTGTTTGATTTATAATGAATAATTGCTCCATTAGGGCCTGATCCTGCAATTGTATCAAAGCTTGGGTAAAGGTATTTTCTAGATCTTTTTCTAAATTTTTCTAATTTAACTTCAATTTTTCTTTCAGAGATTTTTTTTTTATTAGTTTTAAACCAATATAGAAACTTTGTTAATGCAACACCATCTAATATATGGGCATCTTGTGTATTTTTAATTTCAGTTTTATTTTTGATAGATTTGAGATAATAAATGGGGTCAATTTCATGCTTAATCTTAAACTTGCTATTTATTAGACATTCCTCAAATATAGAGCAAGTATTTTTATCAATACAAAATGATCCATTTTTTAATTTATTTATTATTTCAAAAAAATTATTTTCGTCACAAATATTAATATTTTCAAATTTTTTTTTAATTAAATTTGGAATTTTATTAGAGTTTATAAATAGATGTGGCTTACCATAAAGAGCTATAATTAGTTTACAATTGACTAATGGACTATTTGGTAAATCTTTACCTCTAATATTTAAAAGCCAATTAACATTTTCGCTAGCACTTACGAATAAATAGGTTATTTTTTTTTTTTTCATATATTGTTTTATTTTATGGAATTTTGTATTTGAACTCTCACCACAAATTTTCTTGGTTAATTGAAAGATTTTATTGAGATATTTACTTGGTTTATTTTTAAAATCAAACTCAACTGGAACTAGAATAGTATTTTTGTAGAAATATTTTTCAAGCATCATTTTTGTAAACAATTTTGGATTAAAACCAATTTTATAGTTTTTTAATTTTAATAAATCTTTAGGTAAGATATTTGGTATTTCAAATATTTTAAAATTTTTACCCGATTCTTTCTTTGCTTGAATTGTGTACCTTCCATCAATAAACAAATAATTTATTTTTTTTAAAATTATGCAAAATCCTGCCGAACCTGTAAAATTTGTTACCTTAGATAAGTTATTTGTTCTTGAATATTCAGTAAAATAAGTATCATTTTTAGGTATTATATAACCATCCAAATTTTTCTCGTATATAAATTTTTTTATCTTTTTTATCATTTTAATTTTTTTTGATATCTTATCCAGCCAGGGCTTCTGATTTCATTTTCAAAATCAATATCCTGATTAAATTCAAAATCATTTTCTTCTTCATCATTAAAATTATTATTTTTTTTTATAAATTCATCTGGAAGTTCGTCAACAAATCTTGATGCCATGCTATCCATCCAATCTCCTTGATAAAATCTGTTCATTGAAAAAGAAATTTTAGCAAGTTTCTTTGCTCTTGTAATTCCTACATAGGCTAGTCTTCTTTCTTCTTCGAGACCATTCTCTCCTTTTTCTTCAATGCTTTTTTGATGAGGAAACAAACCTTCCTCCCAACCAGGTAAGTAAACTATATTAAATTCAAGTCCCTTAGATGCATGCAGTGTCATGAGGTTAACTTTTTCACTCTCCCAGTCCTGGTCTAATGAAGTTGCAAGAGCAACATGCTCCAAAAAACTTTCTAAATTGTCAAATTCTTTCATCGCATTAAGAAGCTCTTTAATATTTTCAAGTCTATTTTCGTTTTCTAAATCTTTTTTGTTTTTTAACATTTCGCTATATCCCGATTCATCTAAAACAATTTGTAAAAGTTTGTTGTGATTTATTTTCTTTCTTAATTCTGATCTCCATTTTTCAAGCAAATTCAATAATGAAATTAAACCAATTTTTGTTTTTGGTTTTATTTTATTTAATTCAATTAATTTTTTTGAGGCAATTTCTAGTGAAAAATTATTTGTTTTAGCAAATTCAGATATCATTTTTAATGTCGTTTCACCAATAGATCTTTTTGGAACATTAATTATCCTTTCAAAAGATAAATCATCCAAAGGTTGATTTATGCATTTTAAATAAGCCACGCAATCTTTAATTTCAGATCTTTCATAAAATTTTATCCCACCTATAATTCTATAAGGTATACCGACTTTTAAAAATCTTTCCTCAAATTCTCTAGTTTGAAAAATTGCTCGAACTAAAATAGCAATTTCATTTAAAGAATATTTTTTTTTAAAACTCTCAATTGTTGAGCTAACTTGAATTGCTTCATCTTTAACATTTCTAAAACAATCCAGTGTAATAAGTTCACCTTCTTCTTGGTTAGTATATAGTGTTTTGCCCACTCTATTTTGATTATGTTCTATCAATTTTGAGGCAACATTTAAAATATTTTGGGTTGATCTGTAATTCTTTTCTAATCTAATTATTTTTGTTTCTTTGTAAGTTTTGTCAAATTCTAGAAAATTTTTTATTTCTGCACCCCTCCAACTATAAATTGATTGATCATCATCTCCCACACAACAAATATTTTTATTAGTTGCAGATAAATATTTAAGCCATTCACTTTGGATAAAATTTGTATCTTGATATTCATCAACTAAAATATATTTAAATTTTCTTGAATAAATAAGTGATATATCCTGATATTTTTCAAAAATTTTAACAGTGTGTAAAATCAAATCACTAAAGTCTGCCGAATTTAAATCTATAAGTTTCTGCTGATATATTTTGTAAATATTTAAAAAGTTTTTTTCCAAAACTTCTTTTTTTTTTAAAATCACATCTTCAGGGTAAAAACCTTTATTTTTCCATTTGTCGATAACTGCTAAAATATATTTTGGTGATATTTTTTTAATGTCAATGTTTTCAGCTTTACAAATATTTTTAATTAATCGAGTTTGGTCATCTTGATCTATAATCGTAAAATTTGATTTTAGACTGACTGCATCTGCATGCTTTCTTAAAATTTTTGCACTAATAGAATGAAATGTACCAAGCCATGGTAGACCTGTTGCTTCTTTCCTCAAAAGTTTTGATACTCTTATTTGCATTTCCTTTGCAGCTTTATTTGTAAATGTAACAGCAAGTATCTGATTAGAAAAAGCTTTATGACATCTAATTATATGTGCAATCCTAGATGTTAATACTTTTGTTTTTCCTGAGCCTGCTCCAGCCACTATTAGAAGTGGTCCTTCTAGGTGCTTTACGGCTTCTTGTTGCTTTTCATTTAGATTTGACAAATAATCTGATTTTAACATAATTTTATATTGTATAAGTCATATTATTTTTAATGAATAAAATTAAGCAAAATAAAATCAATTTCACACTGATCTTAGTTGCACTTACGATAATTTTTTCATCACTTACTATTTTATCTTTACCAGTTTTATTTAATTATGAAAGTAAAGTTACAAAAATAGAAAAAAACTTTCATAAAAATTTTAAAATATATCTCAAATCATCAGGAAAAATTTATTATAAACCTTTCCCAAAACCACACTTGTTGGTCGAAAATGCCTCACTAAGATTTTCTGATACAGAAAATTTAAATAATTTAATAAATACCAAAAATCTCAGAATTTTTATTTCATTAAGAGATATTTATTTAAGGTTATTTAAAAATTTTATTTCTACTGAAATTTTGAATACAAATTTAGAAATTAAAATTTCTGATATTAAGGATTTAAGAAAACACCTATATCAAAAAGTTAATAAACCTATTATTTTTACTAATTGTAAAATTTTCTTAAAAAATAAAAGTGAAGAAGTAATCTTAATCTCCCCAATAAAAAAAATTTTATATAAAATTGATACTAAATCAAAAATAAAGAGTTTTAAAATAGATGGTGAAGTCTTTGGATTAGTTTTTAAGTCTGAATGGAAAAGAGATTACGAAAATCCAAAAATCACACTTCATAATATAAATACATTTAATCCAAATATAGAAATCAAAAATATTTTAAAATTTATTGACAGCAAAAACTATGAAGGCAAATCTTTAATAGCTTACGCAAAAGATAAACTAGAATATGATATTAAATTTAATAATGGTAATATTAAAATAACCTCTCCAAATAAAATGAATACAAATTTTAATATTGACAGTAAAGTTCAACTTTACCCTTTTGATTTTGATGGATCATTGATGATAAAA
>CACJQE010000015.1 GCA_902595465.1 uncultured Pelagibacteraceae bacterium | reverse complement strand
GGAACGGTTGCTGCATTAGGTTTGAGCAGCAGACACATGCCTTTTAAAGGAATAATAATGGCAACTTTGATTTCACCAATGATAGTTCCACTTATTATATCTGGTGTTGCAATATTCTTTTTTATGGCAAAGGCAGGTTTAGCGGCAACTCATACAGGAATAGTTTTAGCTCATTTGCTTTGATAATCTCTAAAGATGATAATCTGTATGGAGCATATGCAATATATTTAGCACTTCCAGCTAACATTTCAGTGTTAGTCATCATTGCTAAAGCTTTTTTAGCATTTGCTTCATCTGGTCCACCTTTAACAAGTGCGAAATATTCATAGTCAAGACCTTGTCCATCCCATACTTGTTTAATTGGAGCACCTTCACCGATTTCAGCATTAAAGAATCTTCCATTCCAACCAGTTGCCATAACAACTTCACCAGATACTAATAATTCTGGTGGTTGAGCACCTGCAGACCAGAATACACATCCACCATTTGGATCTGTACAAAGCTCTTTAATTTTATTCATAGCTCTATTAACACCAGCTTCAGTTTCTAGTAATTTGTAGATCTCTGATCCACCTTTACCCATATAAACACCGTCACCAGCTAATGCTATTTCTAGGTTTGTTAGAGCAGATTTGTAAATTGCTCTTTTTCCTGGAAATTTTTTAGTGTTAAAGAAATCTTTTATAGTCGATGGTGTGCCGTCAATATTGTTTACATTGTAAGCATAGTTCCAAGAATATAAAATGTTTCCTACAGCACATTTACTCGGCATTGGAGCAAAGAAATCTTCACTTGCAGGAGTTCCATCTGGAGCTGCAGGGAAGTCTTTGTCAAAATCGAATTCGACAAAAATTCCTTCGTCACATCCGTTGATAGTATCAAATGCGAATACATCGATAATATCCCAAGTAATTGCACCTGCTTCTTTTTGAGCTTTAATCTCAGATAATCCACCTGAATAGTCTACCCAGTTGATATCAACACCAAGAGCTTGTGCAGTTGGATCACCATACCCTAGCTTTTGAGACTCTGTATAAGCTCCACCCCAAGATGCTACTGTAACCGCAAATGCAGATGAAGTTATTGAAAGAGCAAAAGAAAGAGCAAGTAATAATTTACTTAATTTTTTCATTTATCCTCCGTTTAAACGTTTAATATAAATTAATTTATATAAGCGAAGTACAACAAAAACGATATTCAGAGTCAACAGGCCATTTTGTTATAGGAATACTGGGATATTTAATAAATTATTTAGGATCTAGAGCTCTTGCGTCTTGACTGTTCCATCCTACTTTAATCTCATTACCCAATTTTAAATCTAGCTCATTTGAGCTGTTTGGAACTTTTAAAATAAATTCTTTATTACCTAAAAGATCTAATCTTACTCTAGTATGATCACCATGGTAGATGACTTCTTCAATTTTTCCGGTTTGATTATTATCCATTTTATCTTTCGGATTTATTAATGCTCTCTCTGGTCTTATTGAAACTGTTGTTTTGTCACCTTTGGAACTAACTGAAATTGGATTAGCTAAAATTTCACCATTTTGTAGTTTAACTTTACAAACATCTTTTGAAATGTCTGTTACTTCTCCACCAAAAGTATTATTTTCACCTATAAACTCTGCGACGAAAGAATTAACTGGCTCTTCGTACAATTTATCAGGACTTGATAATTGTTGAACTTTACCATCATTAAAAACTGCGATCCTATTTGACATTGTTAATGCTTCTCCTTGATCGTGTGTGACGTAAACTACAGTAACACCAATATTTTCATGAATATGTTTAATTTCGTATTGCATACTTTCTCTTAAGTTTTTATCTAAAGCTCCAAGAGGTTCATCCATTAGAACTACTGCTGGATCAAATACGAGAGCTCTTGCAACGGCTACCCTTTGTTGCTGACCACCAGATAATTGAGCTGGCATTCTACTTTCAAATCCTGATAAAGAAACCATTGATAAAGCTTTATCTACTTTTCTATCAATCTCATCTTTTTGAACTTTTCTAACTCTTAAAGGAAATGCTAAATTTTCATAAACTGTCATATGAGGAAACAATGCATAATTTTGAAAAACCATTCCAATTCCTCTTTTGTGTGGTGGAATATTTGAAATAGGATTAGAATCTAAATAGATTTCACCATTGGTTGGTGTTTCGAATCCAGCCAACATCATCAGACAAGTTGTTTTTCCTGAACCAGATGGACCAAGCATAGTAATGAACTCGCCCTCGGAGATATTAAGATTTAAATCTTTTACTACTAAGACTTTACCATCGTAACTTTTGTCAACTTTATCGAACTTAACGAATTCTGTATTTTTAGACATCTAGTGTTTAAAACATTTAAGAAGTTAATTATCAATAGCTAATAGTTCTTAATATGTAGCTCTTTTGGAAATTTACAGAATAATTCACAACCTTTGTCAGTAACTCGGATTGCTTCAGATGCTTCTACTCCCCAATCATCAAACTGCATTACTGCAATCATATGAAAACAAACATTTGGTTCAAGTACTGTCATATCGCCTTTATAAATATTTAAAGTATGCTCTCCCCAATCTGGTGGATATCCTATGCCTATTGAGTAACCCGTTCTTGATTTCTTCTCGATACCATATTTATCTAAAATTTTCCAAAAGGCTTGAGCAACATCATTTGCTGTATTTCCGGGTTTTGTAGCATTAATTCCAGCTTGTAAAGCTTCTATAGTTTTATTCATTGTATCTATTTTTAATTGATCAGGTTTACCTAATAAAATTGTTCGAGCCATAGGTGCGTGATATCTTTTATAAACACCTGAAAGTTCAATTATAGTTGCTTCACCTTCAATAAATTTATCTTGGGTTGCTGTTAAATGTGAAGCAGATGTACCTTTTCCAGTTGGAAGAAGCGTTGCGATACTAGAATATTCACCTCCAAATTCTTCTGTACCATAAAATAAAGACTTTTGAATTTCTCCAACAGCATCACATTGTCTTGTACCAGGTTTAATTACTTCCATTGCAGTTTGCATTCCTTTTTGAGAAATTAAAGCAGCAGACTTCATATAATTTATCTCTGCATTAGATTTAATTAATCTAGCCCAATTAACTAGTCGATCAGAATCGATAATGTTTGCATTTGGTAACCCCTGTTTAATCTTTTCATAACAAAAAGCTGTAAAATAATGAGCATCCATTTCAACTCCAATAGACAGTTTATCCCATTTTTTTTCTTTAATTACTTTGGTCAAGTAATCATAGGGATGTTTTGGCCAAGTATGAATATAACTCTCATCATAAACAATAATATTGTCTTTATTTAAATAGGTCTTTATGTACGCCCCACCTGCATCTTGATCTCTAACAAAGCAAATTGGCTCTTTTGAATCAACGTGCACTAATACACATTGTGCATAATAAAAAGACCAAGCATCGTAGCCTGTAAGATAATTCATATTATTTGTGTCGTGAGAAATGATTAAATCAATTTTTTTCTCTCTCATCAGAGATTGTACTTTTAATAGTCTTTGTTTGTATTCTTCTTTTGAAAAGGACATAAATTAATCAAACAGTCTTCCAAATCCTTTTACAGATTTATTTTCACCTATGTTTTCTAAAGATTCCCAGATTAAAGCCTGATTGCTTGAAAGAACTGGTATTCCAAGTTTATCTTCTAATTTTTGTATTAGAGGAAGAACTGGTAAAGCGGTGCAAGATACAAATAAAGCATCTGCCTCACTTACATCTAAATTTATTAGCACATCAAACAGATAATTTTGATCTACTTTACCAATCTCCATGTCAGAATGAATATCAAAGTATGAATTTGAGGTGATTTCAAAACCAGATGATTTAAAATAATCAACAACATCATCGTTAACTTTTTTACTATAAGGTGTGAATATAGAAAGTTTTTTAATATTTAATTTTTTCAATGCTTTCAAAGCTGCTGTACTTGGTGTTGAAAGTTTTGCCTCAGGTTTTGCTGCTTGTATTTTATTTTTAATATTATCATACCCTGCTGCAATAGTTCCTGATGTACAAGCATATACAACACAGTCTAATTTTTGCTCTGGCAAGATATCTCTTGTTACTTGAGTAATATTCTCTGACATTTTGATCAAATTCTCTTTGGTTAAGGGATTATAACATTCTATTCTATTTACAAAAAAATCTATTTTTTTATCTTTAATTACACTTATAAAATCTTTTTCAATCACTAGATCGGTTGCTAAAGCGATAAGTCCAATACGTGGATTTTGGTTATTTTCAAACTTTGGTTCTATTTTTTGTGATTTCATAAATACAATATACCACCACATATTGATTAATCATTAAAATTTAAAAACTGTATCTAATTTCTTGAATGGTTATAGTAAATAAACGTATAATAAGAAAAATTAATTTTGAAATATAAATGCTCGATAAAAAAAAATTTTATATCAATGGCAAATGGGTTGAGCCAGTAAACAAGAATGAATGTGAAGTTATTAATCCATCAACAGAAGAAGTTTGTGCAATTATAAGTCTTGGAAGTTCTGATGATACAAATGCTGCAGTCAAAGCAGCAAAATCTGCATTTGAGACTTGGAAAGAAACTTCAAAAGAAGAAAGGTTAAATTTATTAGAAAAATTATTAAAAATATATAATTCTAGATGGGATGATATGACTGATGCTATTACTACAGAGCTTGGTTGTCCTAAAGATTGGTGTTCAGCTAATCAAACATCTTCTGGCGCAGGTCATATCGAAGACTTTATAAAAAGATTAAAAGAATTCGAATTCGAACCAGGTTTTGATAAAGGATCTACCAATCATATTGTATATGAGCCAATTGGAGTTTGCGGATTAATTACACCTTGGAATTGGCCTATAAATCAAATTGCTTTAAAAGTAATTCCAGCTTTTGTTACTGGGTGTACAATGGTACTTAAACCGTCTGAAATTGCACCATTGTCAGGAATGCTGTTTGCAGAGATGATAGATGAGGCTGGATTTCCAGCTGGAGTATTTAATTTGGTAAATGGTGATGGGCCTGGTGTTGGAACTGACCTGTCAGGACATCCTGATGTTGATATGGTCTCATTTACAGGATCTACTAGAGCTGGAAAATTAATTACAAAGAATGCTGCTGAAACTATAAAAAGAGTTTGTCTTGAACTTGGTGGTAAAGGTGGAAATATTGTTTTTGCTGATGCATATCCTGATGCAGTCAGAGATGGTATTAGAAACGTAATGAGTAATTCAGGTCAATCCTGTGATGCCCCAACTAGAATGCTTGTTGAAAAATCAATTTATAAAAGAGCTGTTGAAGAAGCTGCAGATGAAGCAAATAAAATTAAAGTTGATCTTGCTTCAAAAGCTGGTGACCATATTGGGCCTGTAATTTCAAAAACTCAATTTGATAAAATTCAAAGTTTAATAAATAGTGGAATTGAAGAAGGTGCTACTTTAGTAGCAGGTGGTCCTGACAAACCTGAAGATCTAAAGAAAGGTTATTTTGTTAAACCAACAGTATTCACTGATGTTAATAATAATATGAGAATTGCTAAAGAGGAAATATTTGGACCAGTATTGTCGATTATTCCTTTTGAAAATGAAGAGGAAGCTATCCAAATTACAAATGATACAGAATATGGATTAGGAAACTATTTACAAACAGAGGATAATGAAAAGGCAAAAAGAGTCTCAAAAAAATTAAGGTCTGGAATTGTGTATGTAAATCATAAAGCAGCTGACTCTGGGACTCCTTTTGGTGGGTATAGACAATCTGGAAATGGACGTGAAGGTGGAACCTGGGGATTGCATGAATATCTAGAGGTAAAAACTATTACTGAATGGAAAAATTAAAATGCTTGGTTATGTAATGGTAGGAACCAATAACTTAGAAAAAGCAATAATTTTTTATGATGAAGTCTTAAAAGTTTTAAATCTAGAAAGAAATTATAAAGATGAAGTTTGCGCTGGTTACACAGAAAAAAATGGCGATGGAACTATAGAGTTTTATGTGACCAAACCTGTCAATATGAAAGAGGCAACTAATGGAAATGGAACGCAAGTTTCATTTATTACATCATCTAGAGATATAGTTGATAAGTTTCATGAGATTGGACTTAAGGCAGGTGGAAAAAGTGAAGGAGCTGGAGGTGAAAGACCAGAAGGTTCTGGAGTTTACTATTCTTATATTCGAGATCTTGATAATAATAAAATTTGTGCTTTCACAAACAATTAATGTCTTACAATTTAATTCAAGAAAAAATCAATGAAGGAAAAATTATTTTACTTGATGGAGGTATAGGTGCTGAGCTTGAAAAAAAAGGAGCTAAAATGGATCAAAACCTCTGGTGTGGAAAATGTTCGGTAGATAGCCCAGAATTTCTAAAAGAAGTTCATGAAAATTATATTGATGCAGGTGCTGATGTTATTACAACAAATACTTATGCTACAACTCCAATTTCTCTTAGAAAACACGGATATGAAGATTCAATTGAATTATTTAATAAACAAGCAGTTCAAATTGCAAAACAAGCAATTAATAATTCAAAAAAGAACATCTGTTTAGCAGGAAGTGTTTCGAGTTATGGAAGTTTTCTTAAACTTGGAACAAAGAACATGAAGCCATGTTTTAATGAACATATTAAAATTTTATCAAATGAGGGTGTTGATTTAATAATTTTAGAAGCAATGACATCTCAAGCAGAAATCGTGGAGACTATGCTTGAGTGTTCTTCAAATATAAAGTTACCTGTTTGGCTTTCTATTTCCTGTGTAATAGATCAGAATACAAAAAATATTACACTTGGTTATGATGATGTGAAGAATAAAACTGAAATTTACGAGGATTTAGAAGAATCGTTGAAAAATTTTAGTAAATTACATAAGGGGCCAATTTTAATTGCTCACTCAGATATTAAAACAACGAGTGCAGCTTTAGATACTGCATTAAAAAATTATAATGGAGTTATTGGTGCATACCCTAACAAAGGCTATTACGAAAAACCAAATTGGAAGTTTGTGGATGATTTTTCACCCAATGATTATTTGGAAGTTGCAAAAGAATGGTTTAGCAAAGGTGTAAAAATTGTTGGTGGTTGTTGTGGTATAGGAGTTGAAGAGATAAAAGCTGTTTCAATTTTGAAGTAATAATATATTGTAAAATTATGAAAACTTTTATTGGTGGTATTGGTTGTTTTTGGGACGAAACTAAATACAATGGTATAAAAGGAATATTATCTACCGAATGTGGTTATTGCGGAGGTGATGATCCTAATGTTACTTACAAAGCAGTTTGTGGTGGGGATACAGGTCACATAGAAGTAGTCAAAGTTCAATATGATGAAAATATTTTAAGCTATGAAGACATGGTCAGATTATTTTTTAAACTCCATGACTCAACTCAAAAAAATAGACAAGGAACTTATGTAGGAATTCAATATCGCTCTGAGATATTTTATAATAATGATAATGAAAAAAATACAGCAGAGAAAATTTTAAAAGAAATGAATGAGAAATTAGATGGAAAAGTTACTACAAAAATTTCCAAAGAAAAAAACTATTGTAAAGCAGAAGGCTATCATCAAAAGTACGAGAAAAATAAATCTCTTAAGTTTGGATAAAAAGTACTAATTTGAAAAAAATTATTTCAGAAAAAAATCCAGAATTAGTTACAAGAAAAGATAATAAAGCTCAATGGAATCTCCCAAATAAAAGGAGGTTGGGTTTTAGAAATTTATATAAAATTAATAGGTATGGAATATACCTTAGATCAGATTTTGTTTTAAAATTAAAAAAAAAAATTAATAACAGAATTGGTAAATTATCTTCTGTAAAAAAGGTAACTAAAAATAAAGCTTTTTGCTCTTTAATAGTTGGTAAAGATCATGATATTTTATTCGAGCAGTACGCAAAGGACTTTTCTACAAATCAGCCTCAAACAATTATGTCAATTACAAAAATGTTTATACATTTATTTGTGGGAGAGCTGATAGACAGAAAACTAATTAACTTAAATAAGAAAATTTCATTTTACTTGCCAAAAATTGGCAGTGGTTATGCAAATGCAAAAGTAAAAGACGTTTTAGACATGAACATTGTAAATCTATATAGCGAAGATTATACAAAAGCTTATTCGTCTTCATTTTTACATGAGCCTGTGGGAGGATGGAGACTGCCGATTAAAGGCAAAAACATTCAAAGCCAGGAACAATATTTAAATTCAATTAAATCTTTAAAAAGCAGAGATTTAAAAAATTATACCGACCTGGCGCATTATAAATCAGCTAATACCGATGTTATTGGACTAATTGTAGAAAGAGTAAGTAAAAAAAGTTTAAGACAATGGCTGTTGGAAACAGTTGAAGCAACAGGATTTGAAGAAGGATTGTATATAGGAACAGATAGATTTGGAACACCGTGGATGTCTGGAGGCGGAAGTTTAATTACAAGAGATTTTTTAAGAATGGGCTTACTTTTTTCTAGGTTTGGAAAAGGTATAAATGGAAAAAATATTGGTTCTAAAACTTTTTTGAGTAAAACTATTAATAGTGAGGGACCCAAATATATTCAATTATCTAAAGATAAATTTGTCTGTTATGTTAATTCATTAATGAAATGCGGTAACTGGATTGGTCACTCTGGGTATGGGGGCCAATTTTTAGGAATAAATTTGAAAACAAAAGTTGTTGCTGCGTTTTTTTCTGTCTTAGAGACTAAATCTGCAACAAATGAAAAATATAAAAAAGATATGGTAAATATGATAGACCAAATAATTAGTAAAGATTACTAATTTAAGAAAATTTTGTTATCAAGGATTTTAAATGTTTATCTGTGACGCCACAACAACCCCCAATAATTTTTACCTGATCGTCTATTAACTCAGAACACTTATCAACAAATTCAATTTCATTTTCAGTTATTAATGCTTGCATAGTACTCGTGTCAAATTTATGAATTTCTGGATAGAACATAATTGGCCCATTCCAATTTGATTTTAAGACTTTCATTCCCTCTTTTGTATCAATAAACCAACTATGCATAATGCCATAAACATCTCCACCGATAGATTTGAGTGAATTAATTATTTCAGCGAAATTTATAATTTTATCTTCAGGAAGGAATTTTGGCTCATCAGGATATTTTAAAGGGTCATATATAATAGATCTCTCTTTTTCAGCTCTAAAATTTCTACCTACTACGGTTTCATCAAACTTACTTATGCAGCAACTTAATCCAACCCAGACAGGTAAACCTGTTTCCAAAGCTGCATTAAGCAAAATTTTAGCATGGTCAATATCTAAAAGCATTTCAAGAATAAGCACTTCGACTCCCTCTTCTTTTAATACCTTTGCTTGTTCTTTATAATTTTTTTCTTCTTTTGCAAATGATGGTACAAATTTTGTGTCAGGTCTAAATTCATTTTCAGCCAAAGCTAAATATGTTGACATGCTTCCAGCAATTTTAATTTTTTTTCCAGAATTTTTGACTGCTTGTTTTGCTAACTTAACTGTATCAATGTTAATTTTTATAGTCTGATCTCCTAAATTTGAAGGCTCAAGACAATGCCTTGCAGTTCCAAAAGTATTGGTTGTTATCATATCACATCCAGCGTTTATATGACTTTCATGTACTTTGATTACTATTTCTGGTGAGAAAACATTTGCTAAACCAGAAAAAGCTGGTCCCATAGTTCCACCAAGTCTCTGAATTTCTGAGCCTGTTCCACCATCTAAGAAGACTTTTTTTTTTGATTTCAATAATTCATTAATATCCATTATGCTAATTTCTTCTCTGACTTTGGAACATATACAACTTCAATTACACCACCAAGAATTATTAGAATACTACCTATTGTTTCTCTCCAACCAAAAGGTTCATTTGTTAAAATACTAGCACTAACAACACCAACAATTATTTCAGCTAAAAATAAAATAGATGATAAGCCGGCTCCTAGTTTGCTTGGAGCCCAAAAGATTATTACTCCTGTAGGAATAAAATAAAATATCGAGATAAGTAATAAAAAAGTGGACATTGACATGATAACTTCCACTGATGGAACTGGTCCTAAATAATCTACTAAGAATAACCCAATAGGTATACTGGCTAAACCTCCATAAAAAAAGAATGTGAATATAATTGGAAAGACTCCATCTGTTTTAATTATTTCCATTCTAATTAAACCAGCACCAAATAGTGCACCTCCAGCAAGAGCCAACCAATCCCCTGCATTTTGAGGTAATGGGATTATATTTTCTTGACTGAATACAATCCATAAACCTCCTAGTGCCAAACCTAATGTGATTACCCTCTTCCAACCAAATTTCTTTTTTAAAAATATAATTTCAAATATTGTTGTCCAAACAGGTATCATGTAAAACATGATTAATGCTTTAACTACATCAGTAAGAAGAAAGCTAAGAGCATAACAAACAAATCCACTTCCAACAAAAAAACCAGTGAGAGGAAATTCCAATCCAATAGACTTTCCTTTTATAACTCTCCAAATTGCGACTGGTGATAATATTAATATTCCAACTGCCATTTGGGATATTGTTCCCCAGCCACCAGTCAAACCTCCATCTTCTAGTATTCTTTGAGGTAACCAATAAATTCCCCATGAACCAGCGGCAATAGCTAATGCAAATGAAATTTTAAAATGATGAGGGTGTCTGGTCATTATTATTGCATTAATTTTGGTTTAAATTTTGAAAAGTTAAAAATTTCTTCATAAGAATTGGCAAAGTTAATTACTTTATTATCTTCTTTAACATTTGCTATAATCTGCATTCCCATTGGTAGCCCTTTATTATTAAAACCTACTGGAATAGATATAGTTGGCAAACCAAACAAACTTGATAATGTATAGACTTCCATATATCTATGATAAGTGTCAATTTTATTATTATTGATAAACTCAGGATTATTTAGGTTCTTTTCAAACGGAAATAATTGAGCCGAAGGTAATGCTAAAAAATCATAATGTTTAAATAGGTTTTGAATTTTATCCATATATTTATTTCTAATTTCTATTGCTTTTAAAACATCGTTTGTTTCAATGCTTTTCCCTTTTTTATATTCCCAATATGCTTGGGAAGGTAATTCATTTAAATTTTTTAAATTATATAACAAAAAGTTTTCATATAATGTTTTGGCTCTTAATGTTGTCCAAGAATACCATAATTCTCCTGAGTTAATTTCAGTTTTTAAATTTTCAATATTTAAATTATTTGATTGTAATTTTTTTAAAATATTTTCACATAAGTCTACAATTCCATCTTCATACTTATATTGTTCGTTTAGATCAATGCACCATCCAATTTTTAAATCTGAAAGTTTTTTATTATTTATATCTTTAAGATCGAAAGATAATTTATCCTTTACATTCTTCCCTTTTATATAGTTAAATAAAAATTCCATGTCATTGGGAGTCCTAGCAAAACATCCAGTTGTAGATATTAAAGGAAAATCTTTTAAATTTTTAATTTCAAATCTATCTTCTGCAATCGCACCAGGTGTTGGTCTTAATCCATAAATATTTGCAAATGCTGCTGGGTTTCTACAAGATCCCATCATATCTGTACCATCTGCAAAAGGAATTAAATTTGCTGCAACAGCTGCTGCTGCACCACCAGAAGACCCTCCCGCTGACTTACTATAATCATAAACATTGGAGGTGGCTCCATAAACTCTGTTAGTAGTATGACAACCAACAGCAAATTCAGAGAGATTTGTTTTACCAATTAAAATTGCGTTTTTTTTATAATTATCTACTAATAAAGAGTTCTGTTTTGGGATATTTTTTAATAACTCTTTATATCCATAACAAGTTACCTCATTTTTTATATCAAATAATTCTTTAACAGCAATTGGAAGACCATAAATATCATCTTTATCATTATCACTATTAAAATTTTCATCTTTTAATTTTGCTTCTTCAGTAATTTTTGTTTCATCTATATGTGAAATAATAGCATTTAATTTTGGATTGAATTTTTTTATTCTATCTAAATAGAAATTTAGTACCTCTGCTATTTTAATTTCTCTTTTTTTTATTTTTGAAATTATTTGATGGACAGAAAAATTCTCAAGCACTTAATTAAACCTATCTTGCTTGTCTAATACTCTCTAAAACTAAAGTCTTGACCTCATCTAATGATGCCTTTTTAGGATTTTGTCCATAAGCTTGGTCTAACATTGATTTCTTTGCTATTCTCTCTTGGCAATCTTCTGGCACTCCTAATTCATTTAATCCTTTAGGTATTTTTAATCTATCTAGAATTATATTTAAATTGTCTTGAAAACTTTCAATTGAATGGTTTTCAAATTGCATAGCCTCTGACATTCTTTTTACTTTTTCTTCTAATCCAGGTAAATTATATTTCATGACTGCAGGAAGTATAATTGCATTAGTCAATCCATGATGAGTATTATATTCAGCACCAACCATGTGCGAAATTGCATGAACTAAACCTAGGCCTTTTAAGAAAGCTATTCCACCCAAATAAGATCCAATAATCATTCCTCCTCGCGCTAAAAGATTATCAGGTTCTTCGACAGCTGCATAAAGTGATTTTGAAATTAAATTTAAACTTTCTAATGCAGAACCATCACAAAGTGGATGAAACATAGGAACACTATAACCTTCAATTGCATGTATCATTGCATCTATACCGGTCCAAGCAGTAAGATTTGCTGGTAATTTTAAAGTTAGCTCTGGATCTACTAAAGCTAAACATGGTCGGGCATCTGGATGCCATAAACAAAATTTCATTCCTTTTTCAAGATGAGTGACCATGGCAGTAACTTCTGTTTCAGCACCTGTTCCTGCTGTAGTTGGAATAGTAATTATTTTTGGAAAAGGATTTTCCATAGTTAGTTTTGGCGGCTCTTTTTCAAATTCAAAATCCCATAAAGGCACACCGCTATCAACTGTAAGAGAAATTGCTTTTCCTCCATCCATTGCACTTCCACCGCCTATTGCAATTATTGCATCATGATTGCCTTCACGAAATTTTTTACATCCAGAATCTATTTCATCATCTCTAGGATTTGGCGATATATTTGAATAAATATCTGATTTGATTTTTGAGTCATTAAGTAAATTTTGTAAATCACTTATAAATGGTAAATTTACACTACCACTATCAGTAACGATTAAAGCATTATTTATTTTAAAATTTTTACAAAACTTTCCAATTTCTTTAAATCTTCCAGGTCCATAAGCTGTAAAAGTTGGGAATGTCCAATCCTGATTATTTAATAAAAATTCTTCATTAAGCTTAAAATTTTGCATAATATTTTAAAAACTTATACTAATTTCAATATTATTAAATGAAAATTTCATCTGAAAAAACAGATCTAAAAAAAACATATTTAGCAATTGCTACAATGCTCTTAGCAATTTTATGTATAGATCTTTACATGGTTATTATTAAATTTTTAGGTGATGAATACTCAATAATTCAATTAACTTTATTTAGAAATGTAGCAGCAATTATACCTTTGTTATTATTGATCTTATTCACAAATGAATTTTCAACAATATTCAAAAACTTAGAAAATAAGTTTTTGATATTGAGTTGCTTTAGAGGAATATGTTTTCTTTCTATGAATGTATTCATTTTTATCTCAGTAGTAAATCTGGAATTTGCAACAGCAATGACGCTAACCTTTTCGTCACCTTTCTTCATAGTAATACTATCAATAATTTTATTGAGTGAAAAAATTGGTATTTACAGATGGTCAGCAGTTATAATTGGTTTTGTTGGTGTGGTTATGATAATGAAACCAACAAGTGAAATTTTTAGTTTGTACTCAATTTTTCCAATTCTAACCGCTATAGCATGGGCTTTCACTGTCATAATTTTAAAATTCATTCAAGGCAATCATTCAACTGCAAAAATTCAGTTATACACATTAATATTTAATGTCATTGGTGGTTTTATATTATTTTTTGTAACTACAGGACATGTTGAAATTAAAAATTTTAAAGATTTTATTTTGATGACAATGACTGGAGTTTTGGGTGGTACAGCAGCAATATTGTTTATTTATTCTTATCGTTTAATTTCAGCAAGTAAAATAGCTTCATTTGAGTATCTTGGTATACCTTCATCTTTTATTCTAGGTTGGATTTTCTTTAATGAAGCTCCATGGAGCCAACTATTTCCAGGGGTAATAGTAATTATTTTTGCTGGTATGATTATTATTTGGAGAGATAATATAAAAAAGAAATCAATAGAGGGTAATAAACAAATTTATTGATTTGATCTCATAGATTTCATAACTATTACTCTATCTATTTCACCTAATAGCTTTCCACTTTCGTTACAAACTACTGGATAAGTTTTATCATTATCAATTAGCCTATCTATTAAATTTTCAATTTTAGAATTATCTAAAATATTATCTTTTCCATTCTCAAATAAATTTTTTGTTTCATTGCAGCATTCTGTTCTCATGACTTTGCCTGCACTTAATACTTTATATTTAGGAACATCTTCGCAAAAATCTTTAACATATTGATCTTTTGGATTAGATACAATTTCTTCAGGTGTGCCAACTTGAGAAACTTCTCCATCTTTCATAATTGCTATGTGATCTCCCATTTTAATTGCCTCTAAAAAATCGTGAGTTATAAATACCATAGTTTTTTGGAGCTTCTCTTGGATCTTTAAAAGCTCATCTTGCATTTCTCTTCTAATCAAAGGATCCAAAGCTGAAAAAGGTTCATCAAAAATTAATATTTCAGGATCCACAGCTAACGCTCTTGCAAGTCCTACCCTTTGCTGCATACCTCCAGATAATTCTCTTGGATAATTATTATGCCAACCATCTAAGCCAACCATTTTTAAAACTTCCATTGACTTATCTGTTCTTATATCTTTTTTTGTTCCCCTTACTTCTAATCCATAACCAATATTTTCTAGGACTGTTCTATGAGGAAATAAACCAAAATGTTGGAAAACCATGCTCATTTTATTTCTTCTTAATTCTAATAATTCACTTGCGCTCATTTTTGTAACTTCAACATCATCCATTTTCACCATGCCAGCTGTTGGTTCAATCAATCTCGAAATACATCTGACTAGTGTTGATTTTCCACTACCAGATAATCCCATTACAACAAATGTTTCACCTTTTTGAATTGAGAAACTGACATCTTTAACAGCAACAACATGTCCAGTCTTTTCTTGAACTTCCTTAATACTTAAATTTTTATCAAGGTTTTTAATAATTCTTTTTTCGTCGGGTCCAAATAACTTCCATATATTTGTACAAGTGATTTTTTGTTCTACAGCCATTTTTAATAAATAATATTACCCCAAAAATAGACAATATTTTACTTTAAATGTAAAATTATTTATTTTAACTTGCTAACATGGCTACTAGAACTGATTTAATAGATAAATCAAATCAATCAAAAAACATAATAACTTATGTAATTATTGGAGTTGTTTTTTTGGTAGCTCTGTGGCTATCGACTCAAAGTGAAGGGCCTTCAAAATTTCCTAAAGAAGTCACTGATAAATTTACATTTACAGCTTGGGTGAATGATGGAGAAGATTATTTAAAAAAAAATTACAGATGGGTAACTAAACTTATAGCAAGCTATATAAAAGAAACTTATTATTTTTTAGAAGACTTTTTACTAGAGTCTCCTTGGATTTTGATAGCTGCAATAATTGTTATACCCTGCATAATTGCAGGTGGTTTGCGATTAGGAATTTATTCTTCCTTTGTAGTTTATTTTTGGGGAGCAACAGGAATGTGGGAACCATCCTTGCAAACAGTGGCATTAATGGGTTTATCAGTTTTATTATGTGTGTTTTTTGGATTTATACTGGGTGTCTTGTGTTCACAAAGTAATAGATTTGAAAATTTTATGAAGCCAGTCTTAGATACTATGCAGGTAATGCCAGCATTTGTGTATTTGTTCCCAGCATTATTTTTTTTTGGGATAGGGGGTGCACCAGCAATATTAGCTACAATGATATATGCAATGCCTCCAATAATAAGATTGACAAACACTGGTATAAGACAAGTGCCAGCTCAAACTATTGAGTCTGCAACTTCCTTTGGTTCAAGTAAACTTCAATTGTTATTTAAAATTAAAATTCCATTATCTTTACCAAGTATAATGATGGGTATTAACCAGGTAATAATGATGGCATTAGCGTTAGTGGTTCTTGCATGTTTTATAGGTGCTGAAGGTATTGGTGGTCAAGTTTGGCAAGCAATAAGAAGATTGGATGTTGGTTGGGCAATGGAAGGTGGGTTATGCATTTTATTTATGGCGATAATGTTTGATAGATTTAGTTTAGCGTTTAGTAAAAATAAAGAAAGGCTTCCTTCAGATGTACAAAGATTTTACTTGCTTCCTCAAAGTTGGGAAAAATACCAAATCGCAAAAATTTTAGAAATGCCACTAAGTTTTGGAAATAAGATTTTAAAAAGTATATGTCAAACAGTTACATCTGCTATAGCAGTAGTATTTAGAATCTTAATTTCGGTTTTTAATAAATCTACAGCAGAAAACATTGGTGAATTTATTAGTAAAAGATTTTATGTTATTCCTTATTTTCTAGTTTTATTTCTAATTGCATTTATAGATCATTACTTTTTAGAAATTGGAACATTTCCAAAAGAATGGAAATTATCGATAAGACAACCAATTACTAATGCAGTGGAAAGCCTGACTGTAAATCCAGGATTTATTTCTTTTGCAAAAGGTTTAAGAGCTTTTGTTTATTTAAATTTGTTAAGACCTTTAGATGTTTTTCTAACCCAAATACCTTGGTGGTATACATTGGCAGTATTTGCAGCTTTGGGTTATATAACTGTTGGAATAAGATTTGCAATAATTACTGCAGTCCTTCTTCTATTTATTGGTGCATGTGGAATATGGACTCAATCAATGATAACTTTATCGTCAGTACTTGTGTCAGTTGTGCTATGTTTTGTTATAGGAGTTCCTCTTGGAATAATTGCATCTTACAATGAAAGATTTAGAAATATTCAAAACGTTGTGTTAGATGCAATGCAAACACTTCCTTATTTCTGTTATTTAATTCCTGTTCTAATGTTTTTTGGAGGTGGAACAGTTTCAGCTGTTCTTGCAACTGTAATATATTCAATTCCACCAATAATTAGATTAACATCACTAGGTTTAACACAGGTTTCTGGTACTTACTCTGAAGTATCAAGATCATTTGGTGGAACACTTATTCAAACATTAAATAAAGTCAAATTCCCATTAGCTGTTCCAAGTTTAGTTATTGGATTTAATCAGACTGTAATTATGGCTTTTGCTATGCAAATAGTTACACCGCTTATTGGTGGTAAGGGCTTGGGTTTAGAGGTATTTAATGGTCTAGCAAGGTCCGATACTGGTAGAGGTCTAGCGGCAGGGATTGGAATTGTACTGTTAGCTATAATCATCGATAGAATTACACTTGCATATACAAAGAAACAAAGAGAAGCCTTGGGTTTATAAACCAATAAAATAGTGGTGATTTGCAAGGTTTACAGACAGTTATAATTTGTTCTAAAATAGGACTTTAATTAATTAAAAAGAGAGGAAGTAAATGAAGTTATCAAAGAAAATATCAACACTTATTCTTTCTGTAGTGTTGCTAATTGGATCTTTTGGTCATGCCAATGCTGCCAAAAGACTTCATGCGGCTATAGCAGATTGGACTGGTGGGATAATTACATGTGAAGTTGCAGTTGCAATCCTTGAAAGAGAAATGGGATATAAAGTTAAACAAACAGTATTCCCATCTGGAACTGGATTATGGGAAGCTATTGCTGCTGGAGAACTAGATTTTGCATGTGAAAGTTGGCCAAGTTATGCTGAAGCTGATTCTGTAATGTTAAAAGAAGACCTAATATACGAAGGTAAAGTCGTTGGAACATACAACGGTGATGGAAGTGTAGATCTTTTAGGGACATCTGGAATAATTGGTTTATCTGATTATTGGATACCTAGATATGCAGCAGAGGAACTTGGCATAAAAACTTGGAAAGATTTAAACAAACATAAAGCAAAATTTGCAACTATTGAAAGTGGTAAGAGAGGTAGACTAATTGGATGTCCGGTTGCAGGTTGGAACTGTCATGACCAAAAAAGACTTGATCTCTTAGGAATAGACTTCCAAGCTGACGAACTTGGAACAGAAGCTGCTGCTATCGCAGAAGCAAAAGCTGCTTACATGCGAAAAGAACCATTCCTACTTTATCTATGGTCTCCGCATTGGTTCTTTGGAGAGTTTGATATGGTTGGAGTGCAACTACCTGAACATAAAGTTTGTGATCCAGATACGTTCACAGAAGCAGGAAACTGGAAAGATTGTGGAACAAAAGGATGGCCAGCAACTGGTTGGGCTAAAGATTACACGATGAACTACGGAAACCCAGCTACTTTTGCTAGTGCAGAACATGCTGATGCTAAGAAGTTCTTTGAAAAAATGTCTTTACAAAATATTGACCAAGCTAAAATGTTAGTTGAAGTTGATATTAAGAAAAGAGATGTAAAAGAAGTTGTTAATGAGTGGTTAGACAATAATCCAGATAAATGGAAAAGTTGGCTTCCATAATAACTTTAAAATAAATTAGATAAAAAGGGCTTTGATTTTCAAAGCCCTTTTTTTTTATTTCTTAAGATAATTTAATCGACCCACAATTTCATCTCTATCCATGTAATAACCTTGTAGGTGTCTGTGTCCAGAATTTGGATCAAATTCTGTTCTTCCGTGAAGTACTCTTCTATTATTAAATGTATATATATCTCCTGGTCTTAGCCTAAATTTTATTTGAAATTTGTCATCGTGTAAAAGTTTTCCAAATTTATGATGAGATTTATAAACTTTATCCATTTGATCTGGATGACAATCTAAGGCGTCCATAGTTGCAGTACTAAATCTAACATCATTATAATCACCATCTTTTGTTAGACTTATTGCAGTGCCATAAAAGCTTCTATGAGCTTCTTGTGTATAATCTTTGTCTCTAAACTTTAGGGGAATTTTTGTTAACGTATCAAAAGTATCTCTGTCGTTATTCTTTAAATATTCTGCTACTGCAAATGCATCAACTGCTGATGAGTCACCCCCTTTTGCTGAATTAACCAAACAATGTAAAAATTGATACCCAGGAGGATTTTCAAACCACGGTAAATCCATATGATTTTGAAGTGCATGAGCTGTATAAGCTGAGTTATTTGGTTTTGGTATATTTATAACTTCAAAAGGTGTTTTAAAAAATGTCTCTCTTGTGTGACTAATTCTATTTAAAACAGGAAAAGCAGAATTTTTTTCTACTGGAGCATTAAAAACTATGGCAATTCCTTTATAATGAAGAAGCTCTAACCATTTAACTAATCCCTCTTCAGAAGATATAATTTCATTGTGATCTATATATATACTATGAATATTTTTTTCTAAACTTCCATCCCATAATTGATAAGGTGATTTGTATTCTTCGTTATTTTTAATTGTGTAACAATTTTCTCTAAGCCAACTAACATCATAATGGCTTACATGATTTCCCTCACTCCACTCTATTTCTAATTTACCATCGCTATTAAGATTATATTTTTTTGGGTTTATATTTTCTGATACATCTAAAATATTAAACATTCGATGCCTAGAATCTTTATCGTGTGCTGTAGGGCAATTATCTCTCAGCCACATATAATTAAATTTACTCTCTTTCCCGTCATCCCAAATTACTTGAAGATAAGTCCCATTTTTTGAGATTTTTGAAATTGAGTGCATAATAAATATCAATATAAAATAATTTAATGCTCAATTCAATTATTAGTTGACATATTAATAGTTTGAAGATTTGTTAGTTTGATTTATCTTTTAAAATTAAAAATGAGC
>CACJQE010000014.1 GCA_902595465.1 uncultured Pelagibacteraceae bacterium | reverse complement strand
CAAAGTTCACTTTAAATAATCCTTTAAGAAAAAAAATAAGAGATGATAAATTTTTTAGAGATACAATTGTTGTTACAGCGCACGCAAGAAATATGGGAGGATTTTAATAATGAATAATAACGAAAAAGGTTTTGCTCTAGTCTTGTCATTAGTATTATTGTTAGTGATGTCATTGATGGGTGGCGCCTTGATCGTAATATCAGCTGGAGATCACCAAAGCAATAACAGAAACGAAGACTATCAACAAACTTTTTATGTTGCAGAAACTGCTCTTTTGGAAGGAGAAAAATATATACTTAACCAAGCATTGGGTCCATGGGATGTTAAATCACATAAAAGAGACACGAAAAAAAGAAATCTTCCTTCTAATACTATTAATTTTCCAACCAAAATTACTCAAAAAAACTATAACTCCTCACTTAGTAGTGACATTTATTTAAAAGTCTCTGATACTTGTTTCAATTCTTTTCAGATTACTAAGGCAAATTTTAAAGTTGTAGCAGCTGAAAGTTGGAACTTTGGAATAATTTTAAGAGATAGTTTTAATCCTAAATCAGGAACGGAACAAAAAAAGGAAATTGATAAATTAATGAAGTATTATTACCAATATTTCATTGAAGAGATAGGTGCTGCACCATTTAAAGGCACTGGTAAAAGTATAAAAAAACAAGCAGGAAATACTGGAACAGATGGTATTGCATATAGAGTTTATGGATGTGGTATAAAGAAGGAAAAAGACGATATAAATCAAGTAGTAGCACTAGAAAGTATAATTGTTTTACCCAAATAAATATGGCAAATTATTTATTCAATATTAAAAATTTAATAATGTATAAATATAGTAATTTTATGAAGTTATTAATTAAATCATTTCTCATTATTGTTTTTTTCATTAGTACTGCTCAATCAGCCTGTAATCTAATAGCTGAATTTGGAGAAAAAAAAGAGGTTTTTGAGAAAAGAGAAATTGCTGCAAGACCATTTCCAATGGAATATCCTGAGTTAGATATTTTTCCTGTCTTAGCAGATGATATTTGTCCAAATGAGAGATTAAAAGATGTTGGAATTGAGTATAAATTTTTAAATGATGAATTAATCGCAGTCAATTTTGTTGCATTAAATGATGATCGAAATTTAGTTACTGAAAAACTAACCTTAATGAATTATGTAAAAAAAAATTACAAAAAATTTGATACAGGAGAAAATCCTAATGCCTATGAAGGTGTTGAGGTAATTGAAAAGATAAACTTATTTGTTGTGTATCAAAGATTAACTGGAGATGATGGAATTAAAGACGAACAGATTTATATATCAACTCCTGAGCTTGATGAAAAATTAGTTAAGTTCTACGCTGAGAAAGAATTAGGAGAATCGAAGAATTCACAATGAAATTAAAAAAATTAATATTTAGTTTTTTATTTATATTTTTAACTACAGAGAATTTATTTGCTAAAGCTCTACCTCCAGGAACTGGAATTGGTGATGTTCCAGCAAACGTATTAATCTTGCTAGATAAATCAGGGAGTATGGGTTGGCGTATGAGCGGAGGAACTGCAAGTATGAGATACCCTTATGATGCCGATGCAGACACCAGTGGTAACATACTAGTATCTCAATATAACAGAGATGGAGTTAAAAAATTTATATACGACTCAGCATCAACAGACAGTGGATTTGGAAATAATGGAGTTTCTGGAAAAGGAAATTCTAAATATGAAGGAAATAGAAATTGTAAAACATCTTACTCTTACAGTGGTGAAACTTATGATGGTAATTACTACACAACTGCGTTCTATGAAAGATCAGTAGTCTCTATTAGAACAAGCGATGGAAGATGTATGCAAAAATATTATTTAGGTGGTTACACTTACAATATGACTATTAATCCAAGCACTGGTATGCTTTACGTTGGTCATAGTGGTGGCTTTAAAACAATAAACCTAAACACTAACCAAACATACAATTGTAGTGTGCAATGGAATTTAAGATACAGTTATGGAACCAAAATAATGGGAGATTATATTTATTACTACCGAGGAAATAGAATATATAGATCCAGGTTAAATACTGGTGGTTCAGCGTGCCCTCAAAATAGTGTTAGTGGAAGTTTTTATTATCCAGAGGGTTCTTACGTTGGACTTGAGAGAGATCCAAATAATTCAAACGTTTTATTTACTTTATCATGGAGTAATAGCAGACTAAAAAAAATTACAGTAAATTCATCTGGTAATGGAGCAACTACAAACTGGACAAAAGGGAGAAGAAGTAGGTCTGAGTCAAACGCAAGTAATTTATATTTTTATTATCCTTGGGGTCTAGGTTGGGATGAAAGCAATAACAGACTTTTAGGATCAAATTTAAATAATGGTCAAATTCACGTTCTTGATAGTAATGGGGGTTGGATAAAATCTATAGGTGGTCGTCCAAAAACAAGGATGCAAGCTGCATATGAAGCCATTGAAGCCATAGTTAAAGACTCATCATTAACTTCTGGTGTTGATTTTGGATTTGCTTACTGGTCATCTGGGGCGTCGGGATTTAATAGGTGGCACGGAAATCACAAAACTGGCCAAGGTTACTCTACACCATGTAATTATTATAATTGTTTAAAAGTCCCTATTTATAAGGGCGGAGCTGCACAAATAGCAAAAATGATAAGGACAGTTAATCCAGGTGGAGGTACACACTTAGATTCTGCGATGAGAATTGCATCAAAGTATTATAAAAATACCACTTATTCACCAATAAATAAAAATTATGATTGTCAAAAATCTTATGTGATTCTGATTGGTGACGGAGATTGGTTTTCACATACTCATAATAGAGGATTAAAGATTGTAAAAGATCTTTACAATAATGATCAAATTAAAACTTTTTCAATTGCATTTGGTACAGGAATAAGTTCAAGGGGTTATAAATATTTCCAAGATGTTGCAAAAGCAGGTGGTACGGGTAAATCGATTGTAGCAACAACTGGTGCATCATTAACAGCTCAGCTCAAGGCTAAAATTGGTGAAATCATTGCTGAAAAACTTTCATTTACTGCACCCGCAATTACAGCAACAATTGAAAAAGGTGGATCTTTATATCAAGCTCAATTTGATTACCAACAGAATAAAGAATGGATAGGAACACTAACTAGAACAAAAATAAATCCAGATGGAAGTATAGATGAAAAACATGTTGATAACTGGTCAGCAGCGGAAAAAGTTCCTCTACCAGGATCTAGAAAAATTTGGAGTGTAATTCCAGGTACTGATTATACATCAGACTACAATAACTTTAGAGATACTTACGCAACAGAAATTGGAAACGTAATGTCTTTATATGAGAACGGTATACAAGATTATCATAGAAAAACAGATACGCCTGGTGGCTCAAGTTTACTTAGAAGATGTGCAAATTCTGCGGGAGTTTTAGATGGAACAGATGACGATTTAAAAGGGTTAATTAACTTTGTCAGAGGAACTGATTATTTTGACTACGATGGAGATTGTAATCTTACTGAAAAAAGAATTGATCCAAAGGGACAGAATATTTATCTGGGAGATATATATCACTCACAGTTGCTTGTTGTAGGTGCACCATCTGCAGACTCGGAGTTTTCAAGTGTTAATCAAGAAGCCTATTTTAGACAAGTAAATGGATACGTTGCATGGAAAGATTCTTTAAAAGGTAGAGACAATAGTCCGGTTATTTATGCGGGTTCTAATAGTGGAATTCTTCATGCATTTGATGCGAATACTGGAAAAGAAAAATGGGGATTTGTTCCTCCATTAGTTGCTCCATACTTGCCATTGGTTATGAATAATAATTTAAATACTGCAAAAGGCGGTGGATCAAATGCAATATTTGGAGTAGACGGTTCAATCGTTGCACACGATATGTATTTTAAATCTCCACTAGATAAAGCTAAAAAGTGGCATACAATTTTATTTGTTCCTTATGGAAGAGGAGGAGCTGGAATGAGTGTATTAGATGTAACAAATCCAGATAAACCTCTGCACCTATGGTCAATTTTTAATGATAAAATTAATAATAGAGTATATAGAGTTGATCATAATCAAGTTATTTACAATTATGATTATATTTCTAAATCATATTCACTAGCTTCATTTGATGAGGCAATTGAAGTAACAGATAAATATAACGATAATAATAGCATATCTAATGCATGTAATTCATCGAAAGCTACCTCTTGTTACAAATCGAGATTTTGGACGTTGCCAGTTGGTAATTTAAAAAAGACTGACATAAATATAATTTACAATGATAAAGATTATACAAATTATTCCATAAGTACCACAACGTCATCAGAAACAATTTTAGTATTTGGTAGTGAAATGACCTATTCAGCAGATCCTGGAGATACAAATACTAGCTCGATGTTAGGTGTGTTTATAAAAACAGGGTCAAAGGCAACAGGCGTACAAACAAATCCTGAGTATGACTATAGTGAGTTAGGTGAAACATGGTCAGATCCAAGGATATTTAGAATACCAAATAATGGAGCTGGAGATAATAATATTTTAGATGATGTGTATGTTGCTGCAATGGGAGGTGGTTTTGGTACTCAGTTTGATGGTATTGGTTCAAACTTAACTTTAATAAATTTAGAAGATTATACTAACCCTGGCAGTTTATATAAAAGAATACAAATAGAAGATACGGAAACTAGTGATATCGTTAATTCTGTTCCTTCTTCAATTGTCTTGGTAACTCCTGACACATCTATTGGATTAACTTATTCAGGTGCTTTAGCTTATATAAGTGATTTAGAAGGCAAAATTACAAAAATAAATTTAACAAACATGGCTGATGATAATAGTGGAAATACAATAAAATTATATGACAGCACAACATTATTTAATGCTGGTTCCACTAAAGCAAATGGAAGATATATGTATCACGCAATGGATGCAACTATTGGAGACTCAACAAATGAAATGTGGTTATTTGCGGGAACTGGTGATTATGAAAGAATAAATGATACTACCTCAGGTGTTCAAAACTTGATGATTGGAATTAAAGACGTTGATTATCCATATTATAAAAATATAGCAACACCTGCTACAGCTGACACAATAACAAAATGTAAAAATACAACTGATGACACGACGGGCGCTAAATGTCCTCAAAATGCAGACAAAGGTTGGTATATAAATTTAAAAGATTATGCAAAAGTTTCGGCTGAACCCACTGTATATCGAGGTCAGGTTTATTTCCCTGTATATGAACCAACTAAATCAGTCAATAAATGTAGTTTAGGTGATGCTTATATTTGTGGTGTTGATGATGAATGTGGAACAAATAATTCATCTCAACTAGGACAGTCAATGGGTAAAAAAAATAAATGCGCATGGGTAGGACAAGGTGTACTTTCAAAAATTGTAACTTTTGGGGACACTCTATTCGCAAATATTGCAGGTAAAGTTGATTGTAGCAAAATTCAAGATGCGAAGAAAAAGAAAGAGTGTCAAGATAGTAAGAAAAAAGATTTAATAAGTATCAATGCTGGTTCTGGACAAGTAACAGGTTATAGAAACTCTTGGAGACAAAGTAACTATTAATCAAAAGATTAATTATGAAAAAAATTTTCATAAGTTTGATATTTTTCTTTTCAATCGGCTCTTTAGGTCATGCTACTTGTCTCAAAACAATAACTGCCGCGCTAACTGATATGCAGACTTGTGGGACAAGTGAAACCCTAATTGTTGAGTCAACTGGTTCAATAGTATTTAGTGGATCTAAAGCAGTAAGAGCAAATAATGGTGTTGGTGCATCAAATACAACCGTAATCAACCATGGTTTGATAAGTGCAACGGGTGATACCATAAATATGAAAAGCGCCCCTGGAACAAATAAAATTACTAATTCAGGTACAATAAATACAGCTCAAAATGAAAATGATAGCAGTGGCATTGCTGTTTTAGTTCAGAAAACGGATGGGACTGAGATTGTTAATAGTGGAACTATTCATGGTGGAAAATATTCTATACAAGGTCTACAAACTGACGATATAACCATTACAAACAGTGGCACTATTTCTGCAAATGAAACAACTGGAGCTGCCATTTACCTTACCAATGGTACAAATGCAACAATAACAAACACTGGAATAATTACAAGTTTAAGACATGGAATTAGACTTGGTAAATCTCATGGTTCATTAAATAATGCTACAATAATTAATTCTGGTTTAATTGCTGGCACAACTCATAACGATAGAAATTCAATATATGTTAGCGATGATGACAATGTAACTTCGGGATTTAATTTAATAACAAAAGGAGAAGGACATTATGATGGTAAAATTCTACTTAGCGATCAAAACGGAACAACCGGCGTAACATTTTTCGACTTTACTTTAGATTGTAGTATTTCAAGAGATCAGACCATAGAAATTCATGAAAAACAAAATGTGAGGATAATTAATAATTTATGTGGGAATGATACTTATGAAATTCTAGACTCAAATTTAAATCCAGATGCAGATAATTCTGAAACAAATGGATATTTAAGAATTTATGGTGAAGATTTAGATATTGATAGTCATAACAAAAAGTATAGATCTGAAATATTTTTATCGAATTTAAACGATATTTTTAACTCAGTTTCAGAAGAAAAAAAATCTAGTGGATATTATTCTGTAAAAAAAAGAGACAATATTTATAAAAATGAAACACGTGGTATAACTGGAGACTTTGAAATTGAAAATGATAATTTTACACCGTTTTTAAGTTATTCTAGTCAGCAAGCAAAATTTAATAATGGAGAAGCATTAGATAGTGAAAATTTAGCTATTGGTTTAAAAAAAGAAATTGAATACGAGAAATTTAAATTTTCTGTTGTTTCAATTTTTGGGTTAACTCAAAATAAATATTTAGATCTAGAAACTGAGACAAAGCAAACTATTTCAAAAAAAAATCTGGGTCAGTTTGCTGCTGTAAATTATAAAACATCTAAAGATATAAAAATTGATGATAGTCAAAGTCTAAATATTGAAGTGGATGGTAAATATGGTCTAAGAAGACTACCTACTTATTTGTCATCCTTTACAGATGGTGATCTTTCTGTTGATGATGCTGTGGATCAAGTATTATCAGGTGGATTTAATGTTGAGTATTCAAAATCTTTTGAAAATGGCTTCGTTCTTAAGCCATATACAGGCCTATCTTTAAATCAAACTTTGAGTGAAAAAATTGACATTGTTGCAGACGGCGAAAGAAAAGACATGGCCCATTATATGGATGATGATTTAGCAGTAAAAGCTGGTTTAAATATTAACAAAAATACTGATAATTTCGGCCTAAACTTTAATCTAGAGTTTAATGAACAAAATGGACTTAAAGACAGCCGAGTAAGTATTTCATTAACAAAAGTAATTCAGAATAATATTAGCAAAAAAATAGAGGGTCTACCTATTGATCCAGAACTAGAAAAATTGTTTGATCAATTACAATTAGCTAGAGAAAATGAGAGATTGGCTGAGATAACAGGTAGAGCAGTTGAAGAGAATAGAATAATGAAAGAAATGATTATTCAACTAATCAAAGAAAACAATAAGCTCAAAACAGAGAGAAATCTTTTACTAAAAAATTGATTTTAAAGATTTAATTATATTAAAATTTATATTTGAATATTTGTTCATCTCAAATGCTTTAAAAAATTTAAAGTGTTTATTTCTTTGAAGATCTGGTAACTTCAAATAAATTTGTTGAATTGTATCAGACTTTAATATTTTAAATTTTTTTCTTTTTCCAAATAAAATTAAATACAAATAAAATTTCATAATATTTTTGCTGTTTAAATTGAAAATAAATTTAATTAATAAAAATAAAAATAAAGGTATAAATATCCAAATGTATATTTTAGAAAAGTTAAGATTTAACAATTCTTTAATAAAATTTTTTCGTTCATTATCATCATATGATAATAAATGCTTCGTCCATATAAAATCAGCATAATTAAAGTAATAACTCATTTTTTTAAAAAAATTAGATGAAAATAAACTATTTGATGAGAATTGTTCATTTGAAAAAACGTTATTGAGGGTATTTCTGACATTGCTGTCAGGAATTGCTTTGGTCGGATCTATTCTTACCCAACCTTTATCATTTAGCCAAACTTCTGCCCACGCATGAGTATCTTTTTGTTTAAATTTGTAGAAATCTCCTACATCATTTAATTCGCCTCCATAATAGCCTGTTACAATTCTACTTGGTATATTTGCAAGTCTTGCAAGAAGAACGAATGTTCCAGCATAATATTCGCAATACCCCTCTTTAAGATCAAAGAAAAAGTTTTCATAATTATTTCCAGAAAAATTTTGAGGGCTTAAATTATAATAGTAAGATCCATCAGAAAAATTATTATATAACTTGTTTAAAAATTCTGTCGCTGTTGAAGTGTTGTTATTTAAAACCCATTTTTGAAGTCTATTGGATATATTAGATGGAGTTTTTGTATAATAGTCTTTTAAATCCTCTCCTAATAAGTAATTTGTTTTATATCTTTTAAAACTTATTTGTTTTTTTCTATCAATTAAATCTCTACTAACGTAAATTTGATTAAAATAATCTTCTGATATCTCAATATTATTAGAGATTAATTTTGAATTTTTTAAACTTGGAATCCATTTCTTTTTAAAAGGTTCTAAAATTATCTGGTAGGTTTGATTTAGTTCTCTACCATCCTTAACTTTAAAAGATGACTTATATTTATCAAATAAATAATAACTTGAAGACGGTCTCCAGGATTTGTCTTCTTCCATGTAATCAAAAATTTTAACCCTAAAATAGAGTTCATCCTTTTTAAAATTGTTATTTATAAGGGTAAAAACATCTTCTTCTGAATTTGAAAACTCACTGAAAGATCCAAGATTAATGCTATCTGGAATACCTAAAGAGCCTGATGGTGGATTAAATAATCTAAAATTTATTTCTGCACGTGGGAAAACTAGATAGAATATAATTATAAAAGGAAAAATACTTAATCCAAAACCTAAATACTTAAATACATTTTTTATATTAAAATCTAACAATTCCTTTTGCTGAATTAGATACATATTTATTATGACCAGTATTACGATAGTAAAACTGATAAATGTGCTTAGTATATCTTGACCTTTAATAAGACTTGCGACCGATATTATTAAACAAATTAAGCTGAATGAAAGCTTATTATCTTTATTTTTTAATTCTGAAAACTTCATGATCAATAATATAGCTAAGCAGTTTAGAAAAAATTCCTCTGAGAATACATACTGATTAAAAATAAGCTGAATATATATTGCACCTACTGCAATAATGCCTAGGATTAAACTTTTTAATTTATTATTAATATGGAAAAATAGAATATTAAAAATGAATACCAAAAACCAAAATAATTTATTATTTAATGTTAAATCCGCTGATAAAGAAAAAGTACACAAAAGTAAAAGCAGAAAAGTAAATACTGATAAATTGTAATTCTTAATTTTTAACATTGGCAAAATATTTTAATATTCGATTTAAAGATTGATTATTATCGTTTAGATGTAACTCGTGCTCTTTATGCTTTATTTTCAAGTTCAATTTTTTTTCATAACAATAATTAACAATATAAGATGAGTAATTTAGTAATTTTTCAAATTCAATATGCGGGTATTTATCTAAATCTAAAATTAGATTTGACAATTTTTCATTATCACTGAAAGTCTTTACATACCTTTTGTCACTAATTATAGATTTTTTCCAAGCAATTTTAGAAAAACTATCCCCATTTTTAAATTCATCAATACTATCAAATTCATCTTCATTAATAATATTACTTATTTTAAATTCTCTTAATAATTCATTATTTGGAAAAATTTTTTTTGGATAAATAATTATTTCACACTTTGGATTAAAAATAACTTTAGTTCTCATCACACCAAAGGGATAAATCGATTTAAGTGTTATTGGATCAAAATAAGATTTACCTCTAGATTTACTTTTATGCTCTATTTTAAAAAAATTAATTCTGTCATTAAAATTATAATTACCAACGTTTTTTTTATTGTATTCTATATCAATATTAATTTTTTTTTCTTTTGATGAATTTAAGATTTGAAAACTAATTGAATTTACAGTTTCTGCTTCAACTAAATACTCATCTTTACATATAAAATCTAGCTTGCTTATATTTTGATGAGAAATAAATATTGATATAAAAAAAACAAAGAAAATTACTATTGAAATTAATAACCCTGAATTATTTTCATAAAAAACTGAAATTAAAAAGCAAAAAAAGATAAATAAACCTAAGCCTAAACCATTAAAATTAGGATAAATATAAATCTTAGCTTCTTTTTTTAAATTAAGGAAACTTTTAAAATTAAAACTAATAGTTTTTGATTGAACTTCCATTATCCAATGTTAATTTTTTCAAGGATTTCTTTATTAACATAACCAACTTTATCATCTTGGTTTAAAAACTTTATTCTATGCCTAAAAATATAGGGTATTGTGTCTTTTATATCTTGGTGAGAAACATATTCTTTTCCATGAACAATTGCCCAACCTTTGGCTAAGTCAATTATTTGCTTCATGCATCTTGCAGAAATATAGATATTTTGTTCTAAAGCTTTAACTGTTTGCTCTATTTCAACAACATATTCAAAAATTTCGTCTTTTACAGTTATTTTATTTTTTTTATCGTTAATTTGAGACCAATTAATTGATTTACTTGCAGAATTTGAAAAAGAAATATTCTTTTTTAACATTACAATTTTTTCATCTTGATCTAAATCAGACAAAGAATAAGAGATCATGAACCGATCCAATTGTGAATCTGGTAAAGAACTTGTTCCAGAGGTATCCATAGGATTTTGAGTTGCAATAACAAAAAATGGTTCTGGCAGATTATAGCTTTCACCATCTATCGTTACATTTTTCTCTTCCATTGCTTCTAAGAATGCACTTTGAGCTTTTGGACTCCCCCTATTTAATTCATCTGCTAAAACAATATTTGTAAAAATTGGACCTTTCTGAAATTTTAACTTATCATCAGATAAAACATTAAATCCAAGGACATCACTTGGTAATAAATCAGATGTAAATTGAATTCTCTTAAAATTTAAGCCCAAACTTGATGTAATTGCTTTAGCAAATGTAGTTTTTCCTGAACCTGGATAATCTTCAATTAAAATACTTCCCTCAGAAATGATTGCAGCTAGTGTTAATTTGATTTTATCTACATTACCAACTATAGTTTTAGAAGTATTTGATATTATATTTTCAAACATTTAAATTTTATTGATTAATAAAAAATTATAGATTTAATATTACTTTCAAAAATTAAATATATCAATGTACCAATAATGATGTAGGGACCAAATGGGATCTGGGAGGAAAGTTTTTTTGATTTTTTCATTAGACTAGGGATTACTAATAATAAAGCTATAATAGATGATAAAAATATTACAAAAGGTATTGAGATCCATCCAAACCAAAAACCAATTGCTGATAAAAGTTTAGCATCACCTAAACCCATTCCCTCTTTGTTTCTTAATTGTTTGTAAAAAAAAATTATAGACCAAATTATCAAATAACCAAAAATTCCTCCAATTAAAGAATTTATATAGTTTGGGAAAATTGGATTTAAATTTGGATCAAAAGATTTTATAAAACCAATTATCATTAAAGAAAAAGTTAGTACATTAGGGATGATGTAATGTTTTAGGTCAATAAAGAAAATTATAATAAAAGATAGACCTAAAATTAAAAAAAGTAAGGTAGTTAAGCTAATACCAAATAAGTAATAAATAGATAAAAAATAAATAATAGTAATTAACTCGATTAATAAATACTGAGGTGAAATTTTTTTTTTACAGCTTCTGCATTTACCTCTTAAAAATAGAAATGAAATTATCGGAATATTATCTTTCCAAGTAATTAATTTTTTACACTTTGGACAATATGACCTTCCTGATACAACCCCTTTACCCATAGGGAGTCTATAAATACAAACATTTGCAAAACTACCCCAAAGGCCACCGAGAATAATTACAAATATTAGATCCACAGAAACTGATTATAATTTAATGTTTGATGTAATATGAATTAACCCATCAATTACATACTGAACCATTAATACGGCATCCTGAAGGTGGATGTATAAATTAGGTGTATTAATTATAATCTCCATTGTTGAAAAATTTACCAAAAATTGCTTAAAATACTAGTTAAATAAATGTTTCTATTTAAATCAAAAAAACCGATCGAACCTAAAAAGGAAGCTGAACAAGTTAATGTCGACTTAGAGCTTGTCACAAAAATGAATCAAGACTTTGCTTTGTCTCTCGATTTAAACGACACTCTAATGAATGCATTGCGGGTAATTATTGCAAGACTGAATGCAGAAGCTGCAAACATTTTTTTAATAAATGAACAAAAGAAAAAGTTTGAATGCATTGCTTCACTTCATCAAGATTATTTAGATGAATACGAATTAGATCTAAAAGATGGTGTTATGGGTAAAGCTGTTCAGCAAAGAAAATGTATTCGTGTAGGAAATGTAAGAAAGGATGTTAGAGAGATAGCAGAATTTTATTTTGATTTAGATAATAAAACAAATTTTACAACATACTCAGTTTTATGCTCACCTTTGATTGCAGCAAATGAATGTATTGGAGTTATTCATTGTTTAAATAAGAAAACTCAAGACAAATTATTTATAGAAGATGACAGAAAACTTTTAGAAACACTTTCAGCGCCAGCTGCTTTAGCAATTAGAAATGCAAAGATGGCAAAAGAAATGGTCGAAAAAAATAAAATTCAAAAAGAAGTAGAAATTGTTGGAGAAATTCAAAGATCTTTATTATCTAAAAATAAAGAGAAAGACTTTCCTATTTCTGGAATAAATATCCCTGCCAAGGTTGTTTCAGGTGACTTTTATAATTTTTCCGATTTAGGAGATGGTAAATATGGATTTGGTGTTGCTGATGTATCTGGAAAAGGTATTAAATCTTCACTACTAATGTCGAAAGCATCTAGTCTTTATAGATGTTTAAGTAAAACTAATTTTTCTTCATCTGATTTATTATTTCAATTAAATAATGAGATATGTGAAACTATTTCAAGAGGGATGTTTGTTACTATGTTAATTGGAATATACGATTCAAATAAAAAAGAACTATTGTTATCTAGTGCAGGTCATGAGCCACCTTTGATTTTGTCTGCTGATGGAACTTTTAGTAATTTCTCTGAAGCTGGCCCTCCCCTAGGTATTATGCCTAAAACAAAATATCCTGAGCACACTATACTTTTCGAAAATAGCTCAATGTATATTTTTACAGATGGGATTACAGAGATAAAAAATCCAAATGGGGAAATGTTAGGATCAGAAGGTTTTGAGAATTATATCAAAAAATATCAATCAACTCCAATTAATGAGAGATTAAAAACAATGATTGATGATATTCTTGGTGCAGGTCATGTACAAAAAGATGATTTAACAATTGTTGCTATAGATGGAAAATAGCTAATATACCGATATTTGTTCCTGATTATAAATTTTACAACTCATAACAATACTCAATCCCAACATAATAGATAATAATGATGATCCACCATAAGACATTATAGGTAATGGCGCACCAACAATTGGTAGCATTCCTAAAACCATTGCTATATTAACAAATACACATAAGAAAATTGCTGTAGCAAAACCAAAACAATATAATTTTGCAAAGAAGCTCCTAGAGACTAACCCAACATTTATTATTCTATAAATTAATAATATGTATAAAAATAAAAGTATAATTGACCCAAGAAACCCAAACTCCTCTGAAAAAAGTGTAAATATAAAGTCGGTATGTTTTTCAGGTAAAAATTCTAAATAACTTTGAGTTCCTTTTAAGTACCCTTTTCCAAAAAAACCACCTGATCCAATAGCTATTTTAGATTGAATTATTTGATATCCAGCTCCCAAAGGATCTCTATCAGGATTAAAGAAAGTTAAAATTCTAGACTTTTGATAAGGTTTTAAAATAGATATAACAAAAGGTAATGAGACCAATAATAGCAATCCCGAATAAACAAAGTATTTAATATTTAATCCTGCCAACCAAATTATAGCAATACCACTTCCTGCAATTAAAATAGAGGTTCCTAAGTCTGGTTGCTGTATTACTAGATAACAAGGAATTATTAATAGGATAATTGGTTGAATTAAAAACTTGATGCTTTGAATATCTGAGCTTTGAATTCTGTGATAATATCTTGCAAAACATATTATCACAGCAATCTTCATTAACTCTGATGGTTGTAAATTTAAAAAGTATAAGTTTATCCACCTTGTAGCTCCTGATGCTGAAATTCCAAAAAATAAAACAGTTATTAATAAAAGTAGCCCAACAAAATAGAATAAATAAGCATTTTTATACCAGGTTGAGACTCTCACAAAAGATAAAATTAAAAACAAACTAAAAAATACAGATAATCTAATTATATGATTTTTTGTGTAAAAAGAAAATTTTCCTCCCTCTGTAGAGTAAATTGCAAAAACACTAATTAAACCTATAGCAATGATTAATAATATTAATAAATAATCAATTGATCTTAATTTATCTAAAAAACTATAATTACTAGCTTGTATTCTCTCTCTTAACATTATGCTAAACTTGTATTACCATTATTAAATTGTTCTCTTAATTTATGTCTATCAATAATTCTTTTTATTAATTTACTTGCAAGTGGCGCAGCTGCTTTACTTCCTGAGCCTCCATGTTCAATAATAACACTTATTGCATATCGTGGATCCTTATATGGCGCAAAAGCAACATACAATGCATGGTCTCTTTTTTTGTATTCAATTTGTTCAGTATCTAAATCTAGTTCTCTATCAAGATCAGTTATTCTTCTAACTTGGGATGTTCCAGTTTTTCCTGCAAATTGGTACTTTGGATTATCGTAACGAGATTTATATGAAGTTCCATACTGCTCGTTTGTAGAACCAAACATTGCATCTAATACAAAATTAATATTAGACTTCTTGTGATACATTCTCTGGTAATATTCAACATTTATGTCATCTAAATAATTTCTTTCATGCAAAGGAAAATTAGATTGATCTAATTTAATCTTATTTATTATGTCCTTATAATTTATGGAGTCGTCTTTTATGATATGAGGTTTTATTTTATATCCTCCATTTGCAATTTGTGCGGTCATTAGACAAAGTTGAAGTGGTGTGGTCTGAATATAGCCTTGCCCAATACCATTAATTACAGTTTCACCTAAATACCAACTTTGCTCTAATGCACGTCTCTTCCATTTAGTATCCGGAACTAATCCATTTTTTTCGTCGTTATAAAGATCTCCAAGTACATTAGTCCCTAGCCCATATCTTTTTGCAATTATAGATAATTTATCAACACCTAGTAATCTTGCCATTTCATAAAAGTAAATATCGCAAGATTGTTTGATTGCATTTCTCAACTTCATGTAACCGTGACCTTCTTTTTTCCAACAATGATATTTAACTCCATATAGTTCATATGGATGCTTATGACCTTTGCATCTTATTGTTTTATTGGGATCTAATATTCCATATTCAAGAGCTGCTAGAGCAACTAATGGCTTAAAAGTTGAACCAGGAGAATAAAGCCCTGCAATAGACTTATTTATCAATGGTTTTAGAGGATTATTTCTAATTTCTTGCCAATCTTTTTGATTAATTCCGTGTGTAAATTTATTTGGATCATAGGTTGGTGATGATGCCATTGCAACAACTTCTCCAGTATATATATCCATTGCGCATATTGAACCTGCTTTTCCTTTAAGCAGCTCTTGGGCATATTTTTGAATTTCTATATCTATAGTTAGGTTAACTTTATTACCTTGTCTTTCTTTAATATAATCTATTTGGCTTATTCTTTTTCCAGAGGCATTAACCTCATATCTTTTAATACCATAATTACCTATTAACATTTTCTCTTGTGAATTTTCTATTCCATATTTTCCAACTTTAAGACCTGGAACAAAATTTTCTTTTATCTCAGGTTTTTCAAGATCTTTAGGACTAGCATCACCAACATATCCAACTATATGTACCAAATCATTTGAGTAAGGATAAAATCTAGATGTAGATAGTACAGGCTTTGCACCCTCTAATTCATGTAAATATAAATTTATTTTAGAAAATTGTTCCCAAGTTAAATTATCTGAAACTACCAATGTATCCCAAGGTTTTAATCTTTCCTTTTTTTTATATAATTTTTTAATTTGAAACTGATCTAATCCAATTAAATTTTTAATTTTGAATATTGTTAAATCAAAATCATTAATTTCGTCTAAAATTAAATGTAGCTGAAATACTCTATCGTTACTTGCTAGCACTTTATTAAAATTGTCTACAATTATTCCTCTCTGTGGAGGAGTTTTCCACTCACGTATTCTATTTTTATCAGATAAAATTTCATATTTTTCTCTATCTGAAATCTGTAAGTTATATAATCTTGATGATATTCCAGCAAAAAGTAATATTTTTGCTGCGGCCAGCATAAACATCCTCCTTGTTATAATTCTGCCCTTTTCTATGTTTCTTCCTCTATTCAACATTTTCTTGTTTTAAACCTAGTAGATAAATTTGATTAAATAATTTTGCGACCGCTGGATAAATTAAAAATGAAAAAAATGCAGTTGACATTAAAGCTCCATAGCTAATGCTACCATCAAAAAAAATGGCTAATACTGTAAAATGAATTGAGCTGACAATTAATATTGCAATAAAAAATAGTATCCAATCATAAATTAAATTAGGAACTAAAGTTCTTGTCCTAAAAAAAGATGCAATAACACAGAGCAAAAGGTAATTTATTGATGAAACTCCGATTGGTAGGTTTTGTACAACATCATTGATTACACCTGCAAAAAAAATAAGGCCATAACCAAGCATTTCGGGTTTCCTTAAAACCCAATAAAAAACAATTAAGTGAATGAAATTAAAAGATATATTAATTTTGAAAATCTGGAATGAAAGTGAGTAGCCTGTCAAAGCAAAGAAAAATAATAAAATAATTGGAAAACCATTTAATAAAAATTGATAAAGTTTTATATTTGCTCTGGCCATTTTATTTGTTTACCTGTACATAATTAAGTTGATTTAAGTTACTAAAAAACTTTACGTACTTTTTATTTTCTTGAATAATTATTTTTCCAACAGGAATTGATGGTGGAATTGTGCCGTCCGAACCAGAGGTATAAACAATTTCATTTTCTTTAATTTCATTTTCTTTTGGTAAGTATTCTAAATCCGCATACTCATCATTTCCATTTCCTGAAAGTATAGCATTAATTCCACTTGGCTCGATAATAATGGGAATTTTGCTATTAAGGTCATTAGCTAGTAAGACTCTTGAGCTCAAAAAGTTAACATTTACAACTTTTCCAATGTAATATAATCGATCTTTTACAGCTGATCCTAGTTTAACTCCGTTTTTTTGGCCTTTGTTAATTATTAGAGACTTCAAATAAGGACTTTGTTTATCCAATAAAATCTTTGTTAACATATATTCTTTAGAAAACAGATCTCTTTCCTCTATTAATTTTTTTAAAAGAGCATTTTCTGATTTATAAAAATCAACTTCTTTTTTTAGTGAGTCAAGATCAAGATCTTTATCTCTTAAAACAGAAAATTCTTCATACATACTCATATGATCTTGAAAGAGATAATATTTATCTTTTACATATTTAAATGGACTTGATACAACGTATGAACCTCTAAATATTATATCTTTTGTGATAGACCTAAATTGATTAACTGGACCAGTTTTAAAGTATTCTAATGATAAAACTAAAATAGATATAATTAATAGAGTAAATAAGGAAAACTTTTGTCTATTTCCTTTTTTCAGAAATGCTGAACGAATAGCAATAATAAAATCATCTCTACTCGATTCTGTTGACATAATATTTAATACTCAGATAATACAGTAGAAAATATTTCTTGATCGTCTAACGCCTTTCCTGTTCCAATTGCAACACATGACAATGGATCATCCGCAATATTCACTGGCAATCCAGTTTCTTTAGAGAATCTCTTATCTATATTTTTTAAAAGTGACCCTCCACCTGTCATTGTTAAACCCATATCAACTAAATCAGCTGATAATTCTGGGGGTGTATTTTCTAGTGCTTTTTTTATTCCAGATACAATTTCTTTAAGTATCGGGTTTAAAGCTTCTGAAGTATCCTGTTCTGAGATATTTACCTCTTTAGGGGTTCCTGATCTTAAATCTCTACCTTTAACTGCATAAGTATTATTATTAGTAGGAATTGCTGTTCCAATATCTTTTTTAATTTTTTCTGCAGTACTATCTCCGATCATTAGATTGTACTCTTCTCTCATATAATCTTTTAATGAATTATCCATAGCATCTCCTGCTACCCTTAACGACTCGGAATAAACGACACCACCTAATGACATAACAGCAATTTCAGTTGTTCCACCGCCAATATCTACAACCATTGATCCAGTTGCTTCTTGAATTGGTAGCCCCGCTCCAATTGCTGCTGCAATTGGCTCTTCAATTAGTTGAACTCTTCTAGCTCCTGCTGCTAATGCACTGTCTTGAATAGCTTTTCTTTCGACTGGTGTTGATCCAGTTGGCACACAAATTAAAATTCTAGGATTTGCGATTGTTTTTTTATGAACTTTTTTAATAAAATGTTTAATCATTTCTTCTGTAACGATAAAGTCTGCAATCACACCATCTCGTAAAGGTCTTATTGCTTGAATATTACCCGGCGTTCTTCCTAACATTGTTTTAGCCTCATCACCTACTGCCAAAACAGATTTTTTTCCTTTGTTATCCACAACTGCTACAACTGATGGCTCATTTAGAACTACTCCTTTGCTTTTTAAAACAACTAGCGTATTAGCTGTTCCAAGATCTATTGCCATATCCTGGCTCCAAAACTTTCTTAGATTGGCAAACATTGACATTTAATTATATTCCTTTCACTTTTTGATGTTTAATATTTTGAGAAGGTGCTTTTTTCTCACGTTTTATAAGCATTTTATTCAATGCATTTAAATATGCATTCGCTGATGCAACTAAAGTGTCAGTATCAGCTGATTGTCCTACTGTTGTCCTATCATTTTCTTCAATTTTTACACTAACAGTTGCCTGGGCATCTGTGCCTTCAGTTACTGCATGTACTTGATAAAGTGATAATTTTACATCGTGAGGAAACAATTTTTTTATACATTTAAATATTGCATCAACTGGTCCATCCCCTGTTTCAATTGTATTTTTAATATCCCCATATACATCTAATGTCATTTCAGCTTTTTGTGGTTCACCTGTTCCAGCAAAAACTTTTAAAGATTTTAAATTAATTGCATTAATTTTATTATCTACAATTAAGCTATCGTCAACTAAAGCAACTATGTCTTCATCGTATATATGCTTCTTTTTATCAGCTAAAACTTTAAATTTTCCAAAAGCAGCTTGGATAATATCATCTGTAAGATCTGAGTAACCTAAATCAGATAATTTATCTTTAAAAGCATGTCGTCCTGAATGTTTGCCCATAACAAGTGAAGTTTTTTTAACTCCAACACTTTCAGGTGTCATAATTTCATAAGTTTCTCTATTTTTTAGCATTCCATCTTGATGAATTCCCGACTCATGTGCAAAAGCGTTTTTCCCAACTATTGCTTTGTTAAATTGAACTGGAAAACCAGTAGCATTTGAAACTATTTTAGAGGCTTTGCTAATTAATTCTGTTTTAATACCTGTATTGTATGGCATCAAATCATTTCTTGTTTTAATTGCCATAACAACTTCTTCTAATGCAGCATTTCCTGCTCTTTCGCCTATTCCATTAATCGTACATTCTATTTGTCTTACACCTTCTGAAACTCCAGCTAATGCATTTGCTACTGCTAAGCCGAGATCATTATGACAGTGTGCAGATAATATTGCTTTATCTATGTTTGGAACATTATTTTTTAAGTGTTTAATTGTTTTAGCAAATTCTTCAGGAATAGAATATCCAACAGTATCTGGAATATTTATAGTCTTAGCTCCACATTTAATTGCAAGCTCAACTGTCTTGCACATAAAATCAATATCAGTTCTAGTTCCATCCTCACATGACCATTCTACATCGTCAGTAAAGTTTCTTGCATATGTAACACTATCTTTAATTGCATCTAGAACCTGATCGTTTGTCATTTCAAGTTTATGTTTCATGTGTAAAGGACTTGTGGAAATAAAAGTATGAATTCTAAATCTTGGAGCGTGTTTCAACGACTCATGGCATGCATCAATATCTTTTTTTAGTGCTCTTGAAAGACCGCATGGAATTGAGTTTTTCATTATTTTACTTATTTCAGAAACTGCTTCGAAATCTCCTGGTGACGCTATTGGAAAGCCTGCTTCTACGATATCTATTCCCATTTCATCAAACACTCTAGATATCTGAATTTTCTCTTCGACACTCATAGATGCGCCTGGCGATTGTTCGCCATCACGCATAGTTGTATCAAATATGTATAATTTTTCTTTATCTGACATTGTATTTTTTAGCTCGAGCATAATACATGCTCTCGCTGAGATTGCAAAATAAATTGGGAAATTTAACCCAAATTTAACATCTAATTATTTTTTATCACTATCGACAAGCTTCTTCTTGGCGATCCAAGGCATCATTTCTCTTAAAGTTGCTCCAACTTTTTCAACTGGATGCTCTGCTAGCTTTGCTCTTGTAGCTAAGAAATTTTTCTGGCCATTTTTACACTCGTCCATCCATTGTTTAGTAAATTTACCAGACTGGATATCAGCTAAAACTTCTTTCATTCTTTTTTTTGTTTCTTCTTTATTAATTATCCTAGGACCAGACTCATATTCTCCATATTCTGCAGTATTAGATATAGAATAATTCATGTTTGCTATTCCACCTTCATAAATTAAATCTACAATAAGTTTAACTTCATGAACTGTTTCAAAATAAGCCATTTCAGGTTCATAACCTGCTTCAACTAAAGTTTCATATCCATTTTTAATTAATTCAACAAGACCTCCACACAAGACTGTTTGTTCTCCAAATAAATCGGTCTCTACTTCGTCTTTAAATGTTGTCTCAATTATACCTGATCTTCCACCACCAATCGCTGAAGCATATGACATAGCTAGATCTCTAGCATTTCCTGATCCATTTTGATGAACAGCAAATAAACATGGAACTCCTCCACCTTTTTCATATTCACTTCTAACTAAGTGACCTGGTCCTTTTGGTGCTACCATAAATACATCTAAATCTTTTCTTGCTTTAATCAAATCATAATGAACATTTAATCCATGAGCAAAAGCGATAGATGTCCCTTCTTTTACACGTTGCTCAATATGATTTTTATAAATAGTTGCCTGCAATTCATCTGGTGTTAAAATCATGACAACATCAGCCCATTCAGCAGCATCTGAAAGGTTCATAACTTTCAACCCTTTAGATTCTGCTTTTGCAATACTTGAAGACCCTTCTCGAAGAGCTACCACTACTTCTTTCACCCCACTATCTTTTAGATTTAAAGCGTGAGCGTGTCCTTGGCTACCATATCCAAAAATTGCAATTTTTTTATCTTTTATCAAATTTGCATCAGTATCTTTTTCATAAAACATTTTCATTTTTTTTCTCCTAATTAATTATTTAAATATATCTGCACCTCTTGTCATAGCTACGGCTCCTGTTCTTGAAACACTCACCAATCCAAACTTTTTTAAATCCTTTGACATTTTGTCTATTTCTCGCCTTAAAGCTGTAATTTGAATAACATTCGATTTTTTTGTTTTGTCTAGTAATATAGGATTATATTTTTTACAAGCTTTCAATGCACCCTCTAATTTATTATTAGGACCAACAATTTTAAATAGTGCCATCTCTTTAAAGATAACTGCTTTATCTTCTCTTTTAAAATCTGCAACTTTATGAACAGGTACAAGTTTTTTTAATTGAAGTTTAATTTGATTAACAACTTGAGGTGTTCCTGTTGTCACAATTGTTATCCTAGATATTTTTAATTTTTCATCAACTTGGGCAACAGCTAAGGATTCAATATTATAACCTCTGCCAGAAAACAAACCAACTACTCTAGCCAACACACCAGCTTCATTGTCTACCCAAACAACTATTATGTAAGTATCAAATTTCTCTTTATTAATTGAAAAACTATAGGCTGATTTTGATTTAGGCATTAAACTAGAGATTTGCCTTTTCCAGTAATTTTTTTATTCTCTTGGTCTTTTGGCCCTAAAATCATCTGATTATGTGGCTTTCCTGATGGTATCATTGGAAAACAATTTTCAACTTTGTCTACCATACAATCAAATATTACGGGTCTGTCAGTATTCAACATTTCTATAATTTTATCATCTAACTCTTCAGGTGTTTTTGCTCTTATACCAACGCAGTTATAACCTTCTGCTAATTTAACAAAATCTGGAAGAGCTGCAGTATAACTCTCAGAATAGTTCTTATCATGTAAAAGCTCTTGCCATTGTCTAACCATACCCATGTATTGGTTGTTCAATATAAATATTTTGATTGGAAGATTGTATTGTACAGCAGTAGACATTTCTTGAAGTGTCATCAATACTGAAGCTTCTCCGGCGATATCAATAACTAATTTTTTTGGATGAGCAATTTGTACACCAACCGCTGCTGGTAAACCATATCCCATAGTGCCTAAACCACCAGATGTCATCCAACGATTTGGTTTGTTAAATTTATAATGTTGTGCAGCCCACATCTGATGCTGTCCTACCTCAGTTGTAATATAGGAATCTTTATCTTTAGTTAATTCATATAATCTTTCAATCGCATA
>CACJQE010000013.1 GCA_902595465.1 uncultured Pelagibacteraceae bacterium | reverse complement strand
TAAAATATTTTTGAAATCGCTAAAATCAGAAAAATTACTAAATATATATGAAATTTTCGAAAAACCTTTAATTAAAATTTTAGCATCAATGGAAATCAATGGCATAAAATTGGATAATAGTTTTCTTAAAAAATTATCTGTTAAGTTTGAAAAAAAACTTCAAGATTTAGAAAAACAAATTTTTAAAATTTCAAAAAAAAAATTTAATATTGCATCGACTAAACAGTTGGGTGAAATAATGTATAATGACCTCAAAATTGCATCGCTAAAAAAGACTAAAAAAGGGAGTTTTGCAACTGGTGCAGCAGTTCTAGAGGATTTAGCTTACAAAGGGAATGAATTTCCTAAATTGGTTTTAGAATGGAGGCAATCTAGTAAATTGAAAAATACATATTCAGACTCTTTGCCAGAGCATTTAAATCCCAATACAAAAAGAGTGCATACATCTTTTCTGTTAGCAGCAACTACAACAGGTAGACTTGCATCTAGTGATCCAAATTTACAAAATATTCCTATTAAAACTGAGGAGGGCAAAGATATTCGTAAAGCCTTCATATCAGAAAAAAATAAAAAACTTATATCAGCAGACTATAATCAGATCGAAATGAGAATTTTGGCTGATCTAGCCGATGTAAAAGAACTAAAAAAAGCTTTTAAAAATAATGAGGATATTCACTCATTAACCGCTAGCCAGGTTTTTGGTGCTGACATAAAAAAAATTGATGCTGATATGAGGAGAAAAGCGAAAGCTATTAATTTTGGAATAATTTATGGAATATCTCAATATGGTTTGGCCAAACAAATTGGTGTATCAAACAATGAAGCCGAGGAATTTCTAAATTCATATTTTATTAAATTTCCAGAAATTAAAGAATACATGAAAAACACAATTAAATTCTGTAGAAAAAGTGGATATGTAAGAAATATTTTTGGTCGAAAAACTCATATTCCAGGAATCAATGACAAAAATTTTAATGTTAGAAATTTTCAAGAAAGGGCAGCTATAAATGCACCTATCCAAGGATCTGCATCAGAAATAATGCGACTTGCTATGATTAGAATCAACGATGAGCTTGATACTAAAAAAACAAATGAATTTAATATGTTGCTTCAAATTCACGATGAACTGATTTTTGAGGTAATTGATAATGGTACTAAATCTGCTTCTAAAAAGATTAAAGATATTATGACAAGTGTGAAAGATAGTGATTTACATTCATTTTCAATACCATTATCGGTAGATGTAAACATAGGTGATAACTGGGGAGAGCTTCATTAATAAACATTTAATTGCCCAATTTTAAACATTTTAGTATTTTTATAGTTAAACATGAAACAAACAATTGCCCTTGTTGATGATGATAGAAATATATTAACTAGTTTAAGTATTGCTCTAGAGAAAGAGGGTTATAATATTCAAACTTATTTGGATGGAGAAAGTGCCTTAATAGGTTTGTCAAGAAATCCCCCAGACCTTGCGGTTATAGATATTAAAATGCCAAGAATGGATGGAGAAGAATTGTTAAAAAAATTGAGAAAAAAAACATCTATGCCCGTTATCTTTTTAACTTCAAAAGATGAAGAGGTGGATGAGCTCTTAGGACTAAAACTAGGGGCTGATGATTTTGTAAAAAAATCAGGTGGCTTTTCAACCAAAGTTCTTATTGAAAGAATTCGTGTCCAACTTAGAAAAAAAGATAATAATTTAGAGGATAATAGAAATATAATTTCACATGGAAAATTAAAACTTGACCCTTCACAGCTAGAGTGTGAATGGGATGGCAAGCAATTACCAGATAAATTAACAACAACAGAATTCTTAATTGTAAAGGAATTAGCAAAAAGACCTGGAATTATTAAAGAAAGATCTCAATTAATGGATGTTGCTTACAGAGAAGACACAGATATTGAAGATAGAACAATAGATAGTCACGTAAAAAGGATTAGAAAAAAGTTTAAAAAAGTAGATAATAACTTTTCAGCGATAGAAACCAGATATGGTAGTGGTTATCGTTGGAATGTTAAATAATGGCTACTTCAAAATCTAATAATCAATCTATTTTAAAAAAATTCTTAGTTATCAACTTTATTGTTTTTTTAGTGATAGGTGTATTAACATTATTTTACCTTAACACAGTAAAACCTACGCTCATTAAAAATAAAACAGCCTCGCACATAAAAATTATTGATAATACAACAGAAAATATTGATCGTTTAAAAATAAATTTCTCATCTGAAGATATTAGAGAGTTTCTGTTTTCCACTAAATTTTTATTTCAAAGTATAGATAGAGTACAGATATTTGATAGTGAATTTAATCTATTAGGAGATACCGATACTTTAGACTTAGATCCAAATGCTTTCTCAAGAAGTCTAAACATAATTGAAATGAGTGACTTAAATAATCAAAGTATTCAAAATAAGAATTTAGAAGAGGGCAATAAAAGCTTTGAAAGTAAAGAAATATTTGAAGATTTAAAAAATTACTCATATTCATCAGATTATGGAAAACCGTTAACTTACTCTAAAGAAAGCTATGATCAATTTTTATTAGTAACTGTTAAAAATATAGTCAGTGAAAACAAAACAATAGGCTATCTAGCTATTACTGAAAATGCTAATGAAATAAAGGTTGCAATAGATGAAAGAAGAAATTTTATAATCAGAACTGCTTTGCTTGTAGCATTAGTAATTTTAATTTTTTCATATGTATTAAATAGATACTTCTTAAAACCAATTAAAAATTTGGTTCAATATACAAATATTATAAAAAACAAAAGTAAGGAAAAGACCAATATTGGAAATATAAAAAAAAGAAATGACGAATTGGGAAAATTATCAAATTCTCTTGATGAAATGACTAATGAATTAAACAAAAGAATTACTACAGCAGAAAATTATTCAACAGATCTTTTGCATGAAATCAGAAATCCTTTAGCATCTCTAAAAAGTGCCTCTGAGATAATTTCTGAAACAAATGATAAATCTCAAAGAAACAAATTAATTAATATTGTATCACATGACGTAGAGAGAATTGAAAGATTAATAACTGATTACTCTCAAATGCTAAGAGATGAGGCTGCAATTTCCTCTGAGAAAATGCAAAAATTAAATTTAAAAGAGATTGCTCAATCTGTTGTTGACGATTTTAACAGTATCTATGAAACAAAAAAATCGATTGGAATTAAATTGAAATCTAATGGAATTAAAAATTATAGTATCTTAGGGATAGAAAATAGAATTGAACAAATTATTGCAAACTTATTAGAAAACTCAATTTCTTTTAGTGAAAATAATCAAGAAATTACGGTTGAAATATCAAAAGATAAAAATGACAAAATTAAATTAGTTGTCGTTGATCAGGGATCTGGATTTAGTGAAAAGGATACAAATAAGATATTTAATAGATTTTATAGTAATAGACCTGAAAACTTTGGAGAACATTCGGGTTTGGGATTAAATATTGTCAAAAATTTAGTTGAAATACATGGTGGTGAAATCAACGCATCTAATAATAAAGATAAAGGGGCAAGAATTGAAATAATTTTCCCAGAAGCATAAATCTTTGTTGATATATTAAGTGAAATTGTTAAAAGCCTCTTTCTATGGAAGATTTTAAAGTAAAAGATATATCCGAAGCGGAATTTGGAAGAAAAGAAATTTCACTGGCTGAAACTGAAATGCCAGGATTAATGGCTCTCAGAGAAGAATATAAGGGTAAAAAACCTTTAAATGGAGCTCGGATTGTTGGTTGTTTACACATGACAATACAAACAGCTGTCTTAATAGAAACTTTAGTTGAGTTAGGAGCCGAAGTAAGATGGTCCTCATGTAATATTTTTTCGACACAAGACCACGCAGCAGCAGCAATTGCAAAAGCTGGAATTCCTGTATTTGCTTGGAAAGGCGAAACAGAAGAAGAATATTGGTGGTGTGTAAAGCAAACTATTGAAGGAAAAGATGGCTGGAAACCAAATATGATACTTGATGATGGTGGAGATCTTACAGCATTGATGCACAAAGATTATAAAGAATTATTAAATGATGTTAAAGGTTTATCAGAAGAGACAACTACAGGAGTTTTAGCATTAAAAAAAATGGAAAGCGAAGGCAATTTACTTGTCCCAGCAATAAATGTTAATGACTCAGTAACAAAATCTAAGTTCGACAATTTATATGGTTGCAGAGAAAGTTTAGTTGATGGAATTAAAAGAGCTACTGACGTCATGATGTCAGGTAAGGTAGCTATTGTAGCTGGATTTGGAGATGTTGGAAAGGGAAGTGCTGCTTCTCTTCGTCAAAGCGGTGCAAGAGTTATGGTTACAGAAACAGACCCAATTTGTGCTCTCCAAGCTGCAATGGAAGGTTATGAAGTAGTTTTAATGGATGAGATGATAAAAGAAGCCGACATTGTTGTTACGGCAACAGGAAATAAAGATATTGTGACAGCTGACCATATGAGAGAAATGAAAGATAGAGCAATTCTATGCAATATTGGTCACTTTGATAATGAGATCCAAGTAGATGCGCTTAAAAATTATAAATGGGACGAAATAAAACCACAAGTTCACGAAATTACATTGCCGGATGGAAAAAGAATTATTTTATTAGCAGAAGGTAGATTGGTAAATCTGGGATGTGCAACAGGACACCCAAGTTTTGTAATGAGTGCTTCTTTTACAAATCAAGTGACAGCCCAGATAGAATTATGGAATAACTCAGATAAATATGAGAAAAAAGTATATGTTTTACCGAAACATTTAGATGAGAAAGTAGCCAGACTTCATTTAGAAAAAGTTGGAGCTAAATTAACCAAATTATCAGATGATCAAGCAAAATATATAAGTGTAACACCTGAAGGACCTTATAAACCAGATGCCTATCGCTACTAAAAGTAGCAAAATAGATATTTCAAAAGAAATTATCACACAAAAAATTGCTGAAAAAATTGCAAGTAAAGTTAGTAAAAATACAACTTTGCTTTTTTATGGAAACATCGGAGTTGGTAAGACTACATTTATTAGGTATCTAATTAATTATCTTCAAACAAAAAATGGTTTAGAAAAAACAGAAATACCTAGTCCAACTTTTAATATTATAAATGAATATGAGATTAATTCTTTAATTGTTAGACATTTTGATCTTTACAGAATTAAAGATAAAAAAGAATTAAACAACTTAGGACTTAATGAAAACTCAGAAGATTATGCTAGATTAATTGAATGGCCTGAAATCTTGGGTCAAAATATAGAAAGTACTTTTACATTCAAATTTGAATATGATGAAAAGCTTGAAAATAGGTACTTAATTATATCTAATAATATTGATTTTAATTTTAATGAATTTGAAAAAATTTAAAAAACTATCAGGAGATGCATCTTTTAGACAATTTTATAGAACAAATAATTCAGTATTAGTTTATAGCAAAATTCAAAAGCGATCAAACCTGTTAAATTATGATGCAGTTAACAAAATATTGATTAAAAATAAAATATTAGCACCAGGTTTAATTAGTCAAAATTATAAAAAAAATTTTATAGAAATTGAAGATTTCGGCAATAAAAACATGTTGGATAAAATTAAATCCTCAAAAACCAAATTAAATGAATACAAAAGAATACTAAAAATTTTATATCAAATTCAAAAAATTAAAAATTTTAAAACTCAAAATTTTCTTAAAAAAAAATTTAATTTATCAAACTATTCAAAATCTAAAATACTTAAAGAATCATACCTTTTTTTGGATTGGTACTTAGCAGCAAATAAATTAATTATTCAAAAAGGACATTTAAAAAAAAATCTCAAAAAAATAATAGATAATTTGTATTTTAATTTAAAAATCAAACACAAAGTGTTTGTACATAGAGATTTTCACGTCTCAAACATGATGTTTTATAAAAATAAAATCGCTTTAATAGATAGTCAAGATGCTGTCTTGGGTAATCCAGCATATGATTTGGCTTCACTTATAGATGATGTAAGAATTAAAACTTCAAATAGTTTTAAGTCAAGTATTTTAAAAGTATTTCTTAGTAAATTTAAGTATAAAAATGAAACTCAATTTATTAATGATTTTGAAATTTTATCTGTTTTAAGAAATCTAAAAATAATTGGCATATTCACAAGACTTGCAAAAAGAGATAAAAAAAGAAAATATCTAAAATTAATACCTTATGCGTGGAAATTAATCGATAATCGTATTAAAAATAATCCAAATTTCCATGATTTAAAAAAATTTCTACAAAAAAACCCAACAATAAAAAAATATGGAAATTAAAACAGCAATAATTTTATGTGCAGGATTTGGAAAAAGATTAATGCCATTAACTGAGAAAATACCAAAACCACTCTTAAAAATTAATGAGATTAGTTTATTAGAAAATACTATAAACTTGATAAAAGTATTAGAAATAAAATCTTTAAAAATTAATACTTTCTATTTAAGTGATAAAATAAAAGATTTCATTTTTTCAAATAATTTTGGTTTAGAAATTCAAATTATAGAAGATGGTAAAGAAATATTAGATACAGGGGGCGGTCTTTTAAATGTAGTAAATAATTCAGTTGAAACAGATTTTATAGTTTTTAATCCTGATACAATTTGGAACGCTGAATATGTAAATGAAATTAAGAAGATGGAAGATATATACTTTAAAAATAACTTAGAAAATATTTTAATGGTTGTAAAAAAAGATTTAAGTTTTGATAAAAGATTTAAAGGCGATTTTTCTATGGATGGCAATAATTTAAAAAAGAACAATGATAAAAATTATATTTATACAGGGTGTCAAATTATAAATAAAAAAATATTTAAAAATTTATCAAAAAAAATATTTTCAATGAATGAGATTTGGGATAATTACATTAAAAAAGGAAATTTGTATGGTTTCGAGAGTGGTATTCAGTTTCTTCATTTAACAGATAAAGATATTTACGAAAAACTTCTTCAAAAAGGTTAGAATTTAATTAAATCCCTAGATCTACTCTGATCTAGGTATTTAGCTACTTTAATATTCTTTTTTTCAAATCTCAAAAGTAGAGGATTTCCTGTTGGTATTTCAAGTTTAGAAATTTCATTGTCATCAATTTTAAATAAATATTTTAAAAGTGATCTAATAGAATTACCATGAGCAGATATAATTATATTATCCTGCAAATTTTTCTCTATGTTTTTAATAAAATAGGGCACAACTCTTTCATAAGTATCTTTAAGAGACTCTGTGTCTGGAATTAGGTTGCGGGGTATATCATTGTAAATACTTATATTTTTTGGATGGTACGGACTATTTATATTTAAAGGTTTTGGTGGGTTATCCCATGATCTTCTGAATTTGTGAACTTCATCTTCTCCTAGTTTTTTTTTCATTTCATCTTTATTTAATCCTGTAAGTGATCCGTAGTGTCTTTCATTTAATTGCCAAGCCTTAATTATATTATTTGGTTTTACTCTAATTGTATTTAAAATAAGTTTTAAAGTATCAATGGATCTTAGTTGATATGAAGTATAAAAATGTTTTATTTCTAAATTTAATTTTTTTATGAATTCACCAGCTTTACAAGCTTCTAATTTACCTTGTGGTGCGAGCTCAACGTCAACCCATCCTGTAAATTTATTTTCTAAATTCCATTCGCTTTGACCATGTCTAACAAGTATTAAGTGACTCATTTGTGAAAATTTAATATAGATTAACTATGAATTTCTTAAAGCAGTTTTTTTATCTGTCTAACGTAGTTTTATTTATTTTTTACTTATATCCCGGTAGTATTTTAGGATATTTTTTTTATGGAGATTCCAAGATCCAACCACAATTAACAAGAGATTTTCTAGTATCTTCAAATCACGTTTATGTTTTCTTTATTGTATCAATTCTAGGATTAATTGCTTTTAAACATAAATTAAAAAATATATTTATTTATCTTATTTGTATTTCTATTGTTTTAGAAATTCTGCACTTAATTATTCCAGAAAGAGGATTTGAATTAGGTGATTTGTTTGGTAATATATTAGGTGTATTTATATCATTTTTAACATTTAAAATAATTTATAAAGGTAGATTGCAATGAGTTCATTCGATGAAAGAAAAAAAGGTTTTGAAAAAAAATTTGCTCATGATGAGGAAAAACAATTTAAAATTAATGCAAGAAAAAATAAATATTTAGGAGAGTGGGCCGCACAAATTCTGGGATATGATGAGGAAAAAAAAAATCAATATATTCAAGATGTAATTAAAGCAGATTTTGCTGAGGCAGGTGACGAAGATGTTTATAGAAAGCTTTATGAAGATTTAAAAGATAAAAATATATCCGAAGATCAAATTAGAAAAAAAATGCAAGAATGTAATGAAAAAGCAACTACTGAAGTTAGTTAGTTTTTTATTTTTATTAACAATTGTAGCAACAAATTACTTACTATCAGAAATAATCCTAATTTCAGATAACATTAAAATAATTGATGGTGATACAATTTTATTAGACAATAAAAAAATTCGTTTTTCGGGAATAGATGCTCCAGAAACTAAATTTAAAGGAAAGCAACAGTTTTGCTTAAAAAATAAAAAAAAAATTAATTGTGGAAAAATTTCAAAAAATTCTCTTACAGAAAAAATTATAAATAAAAAATTAAAATGTCTAATCGAGCCCCAAAAGGACTATTTTGGTAGGTATTTAGGCGAGTGTTTTATCAATAATGAGAGCGTTTCTGCTTACATGGTAAGAAATGGATTAGCCTTCGACTATCCAAAATATTCAAAAAAAAAATATTCTGAAGATCAAATTTACGCAAAAAACAATAAATTAGGTTTATGGAGTATGGAATTTGATTATCCATGGATATGGAGAAAAAATAATAGATAATTTATATTGAACTGTGATTCTTTTTAGAAAGTATTTTTTATTTTTTGGTCTATTATTTTTAACTGCTTGCTCATCGATACCTCAAAATACATCAGATGGTTGTTCAATATTTTCTGAGAGATATCTTTGGTATAAACACGCAAAAAAAACTGAAAAAAAGTGGGGTACACCAATTAATTTACAATTAGCAATAATAAAAATGGAATCTGATTTTGACTGGCTTGCTAAACCTGCACGTCAAAAATTATTTAAAGTTATACCTTATAAAAGACCCTCTAGCTCATTCGGATACTCACAAGCTATCAAAGGCACGTGGAAACAATATAAAGATGAGACCGGCAATAAATATGCTTTAAGAACTAGATTTAAAGATAGTGTTGATTTTATTGGCTGGTATACAAATAAAACAGAAAAAATTTTAAAAGTTTCAAAAAAAGATACTTTCAGACAATATATTGCTTATCATGAAGGTTGGGGAAATTACAAAAATTATAAAAGTAATCAGAAAGTTATAGTATTGGCAAAAAAGGTAGAGGGATACTCAAATAAATTCAAGAAACAGCTAAATAAATGCAGTAAATCTTTAACTACTAGAAAATATATTATTTTTTAATCAACTGCTTTTCTAGCTCCAGATCAACTGCATCTATTCTCTTGGTATTTTTTGCTAGTGTTAAATACATAGTTGGCGTCACATATAATGTAAAGAATGTTGAAATAATCATTCCACCAAAGATTGTTGATCCAACTGCTAATCTAGATGCCTCACCAGCACCTGGACCTATGTTACCTACTATAAGAGGTAACATTGCAATCATGGTGCTTAATGAAGTCATTATGATTGGTCTTATTCTTAATTTACAAGCTTCCATCAATGCTTCCTCAATTTTTGCGCCAGTTGTTCGAATTTGATTAGTATAGTCAACGATAAGAATACTATTTTTTGTGGATATACCGATTAATATAATCAAGGCAATTTGTGAAAATATATTTATCGAACTATTTAGAAATAAAATGAATACAAGACCTCCAAAAACCGCAAGAGGAACAGTCAATATAATAATAAAAGGATGGACAAACGAATTAAAAGTAGCAGCCATAACTAAATATGCAGTTATTAATGCTAAAGCGAAAATAAGAAATATTTCGTTACTAGTCTCTTTTAGTTCTTCGGACTTACCTTTCCAAGTTATTTGATTTTGAGGAGCAACTCTCAACATTACGTCTTCTAAATATTTTATAGCTTCAGACAATGTATATTCTTCAGATAACGCTGCCGATATAGTTACTGCTCGTTGTCTATTATATCTAGGTAATGATTCAGCAGTTCCTTTCTCTTCAAATTCTACCAAACTTGCAACAGACACTAATTTTCCTGTAGTTTCAGATCTTACAAAAATCTTTGATAAGCCATCTTTATCTCTTCTATCTGCTAAATACTGCTGAAGAATAATGGGATATTCTCTTCCTTCTTTATTATATGTTGTCACCCTCTTTCCACCGTATAATGTTTCTAGTGTTCTGCCTATATTCTCTATTGAAACTCCTAAATCATTTGCTCTATTTTTGTTAGTAATTAATTTTACTTCAGGTTTATTTTTTGTGTAATCACTTTCAATTCTAAACATATTTCTATTTCTTCTTAGCTCTCTTAAAACTTGGCTTTGAATTTGTTCTAACTCTTCATAACTTGTCCCATAAATCACCATTTGAACTGGTTTATTGTAGCTAGAAACTCTTATAGATTGAGGTGATATGGGAAACGCAAACGTTTCAGGTACACTAACAACTTGACCAATAGCTTCTCTTAAAACAACTTGTGTACTCTTTTCTCTATTTTTCCATTCATCTAAAAGTGCAATTATAATAAAAGTATTATATGAAGTTGCGGACTTACCGAAACCAGGTACCCTCATAATTAATCTTTGGTAAGGGCTGTCTTCTGCTTGTAACAATTTTAATATTCTTCCCTCAATTATTTGGGCTTTTTCTTGTGTGTACTCGAATGAACTTCCTTCATCAGTAGAACCAATTATTAAATAAGCCCCTCTATCTTCTAATGGTATCAATTCTTTTTTAGTAAAGTTAAATAAATAAACTGAAGCTGCAATTAATAGAATTATAAATATTGAAATTGTTTTCTGTTTATTAATCCAAAATTTTAAGGTATCGGTATAAAATTCTGTAAAAGATTTAAATCCATTATTGAATTTTTTTACAAAAAAATTAATTTTTTCTTTTTTATTTAAAAACTTACTTCCTAACATTGGTGAAAGAGTTAAAGCCACAAACGAAGAAACAACAATTGAGAAAGATAGTGCTATTGCAGTTTCCTTAAACAAGGTACCAGCTATACCCTCTATAAAAATTAAAGGTAAAAAAACTGCTACTAAAATTAAAGTTGTAGCTATTATCGCAAATGTTATTTGTCTTGAGCCTTTATAAGCAGCTACAAGTGGCGTTTCTCCTTTTTCAATTCTTGTATAAATTGCATCTGTCATTATTACAGAATCATCAGTTATTATTCCAATTGCTAAAATAAAACTTAGGAGGACAAATATATTTATAGAAAGGTCAAATATATATAAACCTAAAAACGAACCAATTAAACTTACTGGCAAAGCTACAGCTGGAACAATTACAGCTTTTAGGTTTCCTAAAAACAAGTAAATTATTACCACGACCAAAATAAAAGCAATAATTAAACTTTTATAAACTTCCTGTATTGCAGTTCCTACGTAAGTTGCTCTATTAAATGCTATTTCTAACTTTAAACCATCTGGTAAAGATTGATTTAAGACATTTATTTTCTGTTTAATTTGATTTGAAAGTTCGACAGTTGATGCTCCACTTTTTGCGTATATTCCAATCCCAACTGTTTTTAAATTAGCTGCATTTTTTCTTTGAGCTTTAAATAAAGTTTTCTCAGAAACCGGACCAAGCTCAACATTTGCAATATCAGAAAGGGTGGTGACTTTATCTTTGTTTTTCTTTAGAGGAAGCTGCTTGATTGTTTCAATGTTAGAGTAAGACTTATCAATATTAAGAGTAAAATCTTTATTACTAGCTTCCAAAGTTCCAGCGGGGATGTTTATATTTTCATTTCTTAATGCTCTCTCGACTTCCTGAATAGTAAGATTATTGGCTGCTAACTTGATAGGATCTACCCAAACTCTTACACTTAGCTCTCTTAATCCACCGACTAAAATTCTACCAACATTTGGTACACTCGAAAAGGCATCTATAAGATATCTTTCAGCATAGTCACCCAAATCTAAATCATTCCAAGTTGGTGATGAAAGCGCAACCCACATTGTAGTTGTAAAACCTGCTGCTTGTTTCAAAATTTGAGGCGGGTTTGCTTGATCTGGCAAATTGTCCGCAACTCTTGATACTCTTTCTCTTATATCATTTGCTGCATCATCTAAATCTATATCTGTATTAAAATAAATATTTATTCTACTTCTTCCATTAAGCGAACTAGAATCAATGTTCTTAATACCTTCCGCTCCTCCTATAACATCTTCTATTTTTTGTGTTATCTCTTCATCAACAATTTCAGCTGAAGCAGATTTATAATCGGTTTGTACCTGTACCACTGGTGGCTGAATACCATCTGGTAATTCCCTAACAGGTAATTCCCAAAATACAAAAATTCCAAAAATAATTAGTATCATTGACATTACCCATGCAACGACAGGTCTTTTAATACTAACTTCAGTTATATACATGTATTAATTATTTTTTATTTTCTTGTTTTTCAGACTCAGACTTTTTAAATATATTTAATTTTTGTAACCACGCAAACATACCATTCTTGTTTTCTTTAGTATCTTTTTTCTTTTTTCCACCCCAACTAGATTTGTTTTGATTTGCTACTTTAGCACCCTTTTTTATAGGTCTTATTATTAAATTTGGTCTAACTTTTTTTGTACCCTCAGCAACAACTTTGTCACCAACTTTTAGACCATTTAAAACTTCAACAAAACCCAGGTATCTATCTCCGGTATCAATATTTGTTTTTAATACTTTATTTTTTTCGTCAACTTTATAGATAAATATATTATCACCTTCCACTATTGTGCTGGTATCAGGGATACTTAAGCTTTCTCTTGTGTCATATTTTATTGAAATTTCTAAAAATGAGCCAGGCAAAATTTCACCAGATGTATTATTCATTTTTATCCTTGTTGGTAATGATCTAGTATCCTCACTAATTCGACTAGCTAAAGAGTCAACTTCACCTTTATAGGTTTTATCTTTGTATCCAGAAAACTTTATATCAACAGGTAAACCAACTTTAATAAATGGTACAAACATTTCAGGTATATCTACATCACAATAAATAATACTGGTATTTTCGAGATTAACTAAGATTGAAGATTTTGAAACTTCGATGTCTTCTGAAAATTCTCTTTTTCCAATTGTTCCATCAAACTGAGCAGTAATTTTTCTATTTTTAAGTTCTGCAATTACATCCCCTTTTTTTACTTTTTGATTAAAGTTGATAGGTTTAAGTATTTCATACTTCTCAATTTTATAGGATTGTGTTTTAAATGGTCTTGCTGTTCCGTATGAGCTTATTAAATTTTCAAAAACTCTATTTTCAGCTGCAGTAACAATTATTCCTGGAGGTGGTCTTTTACTAAATTTCTTCTTAAAATGATTTCCAATCATTGTTCTACCAACAATCACTGTAGCTATAATTAAAAAGAAAATTATTATTATGCTTGTAATTTTTGTTGATCTTTTCATATTTTATATTTTACCATATTCAGCCCATGAACCATCATAAATGACTGGAAGATACTTATTATTTACTTGAGAATATGCAAGTGCCAAAACACATGCTGTAATCCCAGAACCGCACGAAAACACTACATTTACTGGGTCATTTAAAGATAAATCTTTAAAATAAGAAGAAATTTCAGATTTACTTTTAAAAGTAAAATCGTCATTGATAAGGGTTTTAAACGGTAAGCAAATTGAATTAGGTATTGAACCACTTCTTACATTTTTTCTTGGGTCTGGAGTTGTACCATTAAAACGATCTTTGCTTCTCGCATCAACTAAATCAAATTTTTTTTTAATTATATTTTGGTCAATCTGATCTTTGCTCTTAACCATTACATTATTTTCTTTTGCTTTATAGCTAGTAGTTTGAATAATTATATTATTAGCAGAGGTAATTCTTTTTTCTTTTTTCCATTTATTAAAACCTCCATCTAAAACATGTATTTTCTTTTTATCATGGCCAAAGTAAATTAAATTAAACCATACTCTACAAGCACTTAAAACATCAGAATTATCATAAATCACAATTTCGTCTTCGTTAGATATGCCCATAGATGATAGTATATTTTCCCACGAACTAATATCCGTTAACATATGTGGTAAGTCGGTTGATTTATTACAATTTTTGTCGATATCAAAAAAAATTGCACTTGGTATATGCTCTTTATTAAATTCTTCTTTACCACTTCTATTTGTTGCAGGCATATGCCAAGAGCCATCAATTATTTTTACATTTGATAGATTTTTTTCTAGCCACTCAGTTGATATAAGTGACATTAGAAACTTTTTTCCAAATATTTCTGATGATAATCTTCGGCTTTGTTATAATTTTTTGATTTAGATATTTTAGTAACGATTTTACCCTTAAATTTTTCATTAATTTCTTTCAATACTTTGTTAGCGATTTTATTTTGATTTTCATCATGAACAAATATTTCACTTCTATACTGAGTACCTACATCTGGCCCTTGCCGGTTTAAAGTAGTTGGATCATGAAATTCAAAAAAGTTTCTTATTATTTCCTCATAAGAAATTTTATTATTGTCAAATTCAACTTTAACTACTTCTGCGTGATTGGTGTCACCATAACATACTTCTTTATAAGATGTCTTCTCAGTATTACCTCCACAATATCCAACCTCTGTATTTATTACTCCATCTAACTTGCTAAATTTTATCTCGGGTCCCCAAAAACATCCAAGTGCTAAAGTTGCTATTTCCATTGCTAAAAATTTTAATTAATCTAAAGTTATTATCATGCTTTCCAAAAATCAATTAGGCTTTTTTTACATGTTTTTATCAATATGTGCCTTTTCATTTATGGATGTAATAGTCAAGTGGTCATCAGATTATCCAATTGGACAGGTAATGTTCTTTAGAGGTCTATTTGGTATTTTGCCAATAATTTTTTTAGTTCCTAAGACAAGATTTAGAGATTTTTACAAAACAAATAGACCAGGATTACATTTAATTAGATGTTGTTCAGGACTGATAGCTTTAGCTGCAATATTTTTGGCACTAAGAAACCTACCACTTGCAACAGTGACAAGTATTTCATTTGCTGCACCTATATTTACAACTTTGTTATCAATATTTTTACTAAGTGAGAAAGTAGGAGTATATAGATGGGCTGCAGTATTTGTTGGTTTTATTGGTGTTTTAGTAATTACCCAACCAGGATTTTCTAGCTTAAATATTTATTACATATTTCCAATAATCTTTTGTATTGGAATGTCTTACGTTGCAATTACAATTAGAAAACTTTCATCCACAGAACCAGTCTGGCTGATCTCATTCTTTTTTTCTTTTGCAATTACAATTGTTGGAGTTTTATCAATACCATTTGGGTGGATCATGCCAACTTTCAATGATTTCTTACTATTATGTACAATTGGCTTGTTGGGAGGAACAGCTAATTTATTATTAAGTCAATCATATAAATTATCCGAGGTTTCTCTGGTTACACCTCTTAAATATTTAGGATTGATATTTGCAATATCTTTTGGATATTTTATTTGGGATGAAATTCCCACATTTAAAACATTAATGGGCGCTTCACTGGTAATAATATCATCAATCATTATATTTCGAAGAGAAATATATTTAAATAAACAAGTAACGGTAAGTAGAAATGAGTAAGGCACCACCATATTGGACAAAAGCTAGAACATATCTTTCAAAAAAAGATAGTATTATGAGATCATTGATTAAAAAATATAAAGATAATAATTTAACTACTAGAAAAGATGTCTTTTATTCTTTATGCAAAAGTATAATAGGACAACAAATAAGTGTTGCTGCTGCAGATTCTGTCTTCAGAAAATTTGAATCGGCATGTAAAAAAAAAATTAATCCAAAAACTGTTTCCAAGCTTAAAAGATCACAACTTAAAAAATGTGGTCTTAGTCGTCAAAAAATAAGAGGGATCTTGGAAATGTCTCAAAAATTTAAAGATAAAACTTTTAATCCAAGATTAATTCCAAAAATGAGCGATGAAGAAGCAATTATGTATCTATCAACTTTAAGACAGATAGGAAGATGGTCAGCAGAGATGATTTTGTTATTTACTTATAATAGGTCTAATATCTGGCCAGTTCAGGATATTGGATTATTAAGAGCAATATCAAATAACTATAAAAAAAAATATTTTCCACCTGAAACTTTTATAAAAAAACTTCAAAAAAGATTCTCCCCATATTGTTCTGTTGCCACTTGGTATTTATGGCGTTCAATTGATGACGATACTATTCAGTATTAGCACCTTCCACTATAAACATATGTCTTTTTGTAGTTTGTTCTGCATAAGACCAAGCTTTTAAATACTCTTCTGAGTCATGACAAGACATGGCCATGTCATAACTAGGAAATTCCCAAATGACGGTTCTTAATATTTTATCACCACTATAATATTTTAGCTTTCCTCCTCTAACTACAGGAGTACCACCAAATTTTTTTATAACTGGTATTGCATTTTCACCATATTTTTTTAGGTTATCTTGGTCTAAAATCTCTGTATACAAACTCACCCAATATGCCTTCATATTTGCCCCTTTTAAGTTATTCCATTCCTTCAAATATCATATGTTCTCTAATTACATTGTCTTTAAGATATGTCCTTGCCTCAACATATTCTTCAGAATCGTAGCATTTTTTAGCAGTTCCCACATCTGGAAACTCTGCAAGTGCTATTCTAACCATTTCTCTACCCTCAAGTGCAATGTTATTAGCACTCCGAGCTAAAATTTTTCCAGAATGTTTTAATACAGCTTCCTTTGCTTTATCTGCATATTTTTTCATTCTTTCGGGGTCTTTAATTTCACTGTAAGTTGCAATCCAGTAACCTTTCATAATTCTCCTTTTTAATTTTTTTTTTTTATGATACCAAATTTTATGGCAGAAAAATTAATAATCAATTATGAAGATTATAAATTAGCAGTTGAAAAGTTAGCTCTTACAATTGAAAAAAATTACAAACCATCTGTTTTAGTCGGAATAATGAGGGGTGCAGCACCTATAATTGATATGCTATCAAGAATATTTAAATTGCCCACTGCTTATGTTGTTATTCAAAGTTATTCTGGAGAAACTGTAGAAAATAAACAGGGCGAACTTATTTTTGCAAGAGACATAAGCTCAATTGCTAAAAATGAAGATTTTAAAAATGTTTTATTAGTTGATGATTTATCTGATACTGGACTTACATTAAATGAAAGTATTAAATGGTTAAAAAATTACGCTCCAGTGAAAAACTATATTAAAGAAATAAAAACAGCTTGTCTTTGGAAAAAAAAATCTTCTTCTTTTACTCCAGATTTTTGTCCAATTTTACTAGACGGAGATCCTTGGATAGTTCAACCTTCAGAATATTACGATGAAATAGATATTAATGGCTTAAAGAAAAAACACTCATAAAAAAAAGGCCAACTTATATAGTTGGCCTTTTTAATTATTTTTTATAAATTATTTTGGAATATCTCCTTCAACACCTTTTACATAAACGCTCATTCCAGCTAACATTCCATCATCAGCAACTTTTCCTTCGGCAACTAATATATTACCTTTTTGGTCATATATAGGACCTGTGAACGAATGAACTTTTCCTGATGCTAGGTCTTTTTGAAGCTGCTCTACTTCTTTAACTAAGTCAGCACCCATTGCAGAATTATATGGTCCCATAGCTACCATACCTTCCTTTAATCCATGCCATGTGTCTTGTTGATTCCATGTGCCGTCTCTTGCAGCAATAGCTCTTTCAACATAATATGGTGCCCAATCATCTATAATTGAAGTCAAAATTGATTTAGGAGCAAATCTCTGCATGTCGCTTGCTTGACCAAATGACCATACACCGGCTTTCTCCGCTGTTTGAACTGGTGCTGTACTATCTGTATGTTGCATAATTACATCTGCACCTTGATCGATTAAAGCTTGCGCTGCTTCAGCTTCTTTACCTGGATCGTACCAAGTAAACACCCATACAATCTTAGTTTTAATATTTGGATTGACCTTTTGTGCAGCAAGAGTCATTGCGTTAATTCCTCTTATTACTTCAGGAATTGGAAAAGATGCAATATAGCCAATCGTGTTAGTTTTAGTCATTTTTCCAGCAATATGGCCTAAAAGAGTTCTTCCTTCGTAAAATCTTGCAGAATAAGTAGAAACATTTGAGTGTTCTCTCTTATAACCTGTTGCGTGTTCAAATTTTACATTTGGAAAATCTTTTGCAACTTTGTTAGTTGGATCCATATATCCAAAACTAGTTGTAAAAATTAAATCGTGACCAGATTGAGCCAGTTGTCTTATCACTCTTTCTGCATCAGCACCTTCTGGAACACTTTCAACAAATGTTGTTTTTATTCCAGCTGCCTCTACAGCGTTTCTACCTTCGTGATGTTGAAATGTCCATCCATGGTCACCAGTCGGGCCAACATAGACAAAACCAACTTTAAAATCCGCATTTGAGTTTACACTAAACCCAAGTAGGAAAATTGCAGAAATTAAATATCTAAAAAAGTTTTTATACATTTTGAATTTCTCCTCTAAATTTTTTTTGTGAAGCTTTAAGTTAATCAAAATTCAAAAAAAAAAAAATAATTATTTTCGAATAGCTAACATTACTTTTCCTTATAGAATATTCTTCCTAAGGAGGTTGGGGTATTAAGTTTTATTTTTCTACTGTCACGAGAGATTACAACTAAAACTATTATTGTCATCAGATAAGGTAATGCACTTAAAAATTGAACTGGTATTCTAAACCCAATAGCTTGCATATGTAATTGTAGAATTGTAATACCACCAAAAATTAAAGCACCAATTAAAACTTTTATAGGACTCCAGGTTGCAAATACAACCAAAGCCAAAGCTATCCATCCTCTTCCGGCTGTCATATTTTCAATCCACTGTGGAGTGTATATCAAAGATAGATATGCACCTGCTAATCCACACATGGCTCCCCCATAAAGAATACAACAGTATCTAACTAGAATAACATTTATACCTTGATTAGATGCCGAAACAGGCGAATCACCAACAGCTCTAACAACTAAGCCTAATTTAGTTTTTTTCAAAAAATAATTAGTTAAAAATGGTAAAGCAAATGCAAAATATAAAACTATAGAGTGTCCAAATAATATTGGACCAAAAAACGGAATACTTTCTTTTAAACTTGAAAATAAAATTGGAAATTCTTTTCCAGGGATACCAACAAAATTTTTTCCTAACATTGCGGATAAACCAATGCCAAAAATAGTTAATGCCAAACCTGTTGCAACATGGTTTGTGAGAAGAGATTGAGTTAAAAATCCAAAGATTAGTGAAATTATAACTCCTGATAACATAGAGCCAACGATTGCTATAAAAAGGTTGTCTGTTATTACCATTAAAGCAAAACCAGATATTGCTCCGATTATCATCATTCCTTCGACACCTAAATTTAAAACGCCCGATCTTTCAGTAATCAATTCACCTGAAGCAGCAAGTATTAATGGCACTGATGAAGCCATTATTGATCCAATCAGAATTCCTATAAAACTAATGTCTAAGCTCATTTTTTTTTAAATTTAAAATTTTAACTTTGAAAAAAAGCAAATAATCAGATGCGAGCAAAAAAAATAAGATCATACCCTGAAAGACTTGGCCGGTATATTTTGGTATTTGTAAAAAAATTTGAGCCGTTTCGGCACCGAGGTATGTTAATGCAACAACCAAAGATGCAAAAATTATGCCAAAAGGATTAAGACGACCTAAAAAAGCAACAATAATTGCTGTAAAACCGTAATCGGGGGATATCATTCTATGCAATTGTCCAATAGGCCCAGTAATTTCACCAACACCAGCTAATCCCGCACAAGCACCACTAATCATAAAAACAAACAAAATCATGGTTTTTCCCTTAAACCCAGCATACTTTGCAGTTTTTAAACTTAGACCAGATACTTTAATCTGAAAGCCTAAATAGGTTTTATAAAGAGTAAACCAACTCAGCATAACTGCTGCAAGAGCTAAAAAAATACCAGCATGAATTCTCAAACCCTCAAATAATAATGGCATTCTAGATGAGTCACTAAATTGTCTTGTTTCAGGAAAATTAAAACCTTCAGGATTACTCCATGGCCCAACTACTAAGTAGTCTAATAATAACTTTGAAACGTAAACCAACATAAGACTAACTAAAATCTCGTTTGTATTAAAATATGTTTTAAGGATTGCTGGGATAAGTGCAAAGATCATTCCCCCGATTGCTCCAGCAAGTATAACTAAAGGCAGTATATAAAAACCTTCTTGATTATAAAATAAAAGAGCAACTCCACCTCCTACAATCGCACCAAAAGTTAATTGTCCTTCTGCACCAATATTCCAATTATTACTTTTAAAACAAAATGATAAACCAATAGCAATTAAGCAAAGAGGGGTTGCTTTGAGTAGCAATTCACTGAGTCCATATAAATTTGAAATTGGAGTTATAAAGTAAAACTTAAGTGCTTCTATTGGATTAAAACCTAAAATATAAAAAATTATACCACCACCTAAAATTGTAAGTATGATTGCAATAAAAGGAGTAAAAAAATATAATGCCATTGGTGCATCATCTCTTTTTTCAATTTTAATCAATGGAACCTCCTCCCATTAGAACTCCTAATTTTTCTGGAGTGACTTCCTCTGAAGGCATTATTTTTGAAAGCTTGCCTTTATAAATAACTGCAATTCTATCACTGAGTTTTAATAACTCCTCCGTATCTGTAGAAATTAAAATCGTTGATTTTTCTTGATCGTTAATTTTTATAAGTGTTTCATGAATATAATTGATTGCACCCACATCGAGCCCCCATGTTGGATTGTAACAAATTAATAATTCTGGAGCTGTAATTAACTCTCTCCCTAAAATAAGTTTTTGTAAATTTCCACCCGATAGAAATTGACTTTTTAATTCAACATTGTCTGTATTTACTGAGAAATCAGATAATATTTTCTTTGAATGCTCTTTAATTTTTCTTTCATTTACCAAACCTTTTTCAAAAAAATTTGACGACTTGAAATTATTTAAAGCTACATTTTCATATATTTTTAATTCAGGTACAGCTGCTTGAGATATTCTATCTTCAGGAGAAAAAGCCATTAAATACTCTCGTCGTTGCTTTGGATTTAGTTTAGCAATTTCTTTATTTCGAAAAATGATTGATGTATCAGGTGTAATTATTTCCCCACTCAAAATTTGAAAGAGTTCGTTTTGACCATTGCCAGAAATACCTGCTATACCCAAACATTCTCCTTTCTTTACAGAAAAGTTTAGATTAACTAAATTTGTTTCAAAAGGATCATCGCTATAAAAATTTAAATGTTTTACTTTAAATATCTCATCTTTATTCTTGGAAATATTAATTTTTTTCTTAATTTTCGCTAGTTTTTGACCAACCATCTTATTTGCGAGAGTTTCAACTTTTTCATTTTGTGTTTGGCTAACAGATACGACCTTACCTTTTCGCATCACTGCAACTTCATCGCATAAAGACAAAACTTCTTTTAATTTGTGAGTAATATAAATAATCAATATTCCTTCATCACAGAATTTTTTTAAAGATATAAATAATTCTTCTGTTTCTTGCTCAGTCAAAACAGATGTAGGTTCGTCCATGATTAGAACTTTAGGGCTTCTTAAAAGGCATCTTATAATCTCAACTTTTTGCTTTTGTCCTGCTGATAAATTTAATACAGGAACATCAAGGTCAATACTAAAGTTATATTTTTTTAATATTTCATTTATTCTTAACCTTAAACTTTTGTTATCTTCAGTTGCATCTATACTTAAGTTTTCAAATACTGACAAAGTTTCAAATAAATTGAAATGCTGAAAAACCATTCCAATTTTATTTTTTTTGGCATCGAGTGGAGAATTTAATTTTAAATTTTTTTCATTTAAAAAAACCTCACCATTATCTGGGCTTATCACACCAGACAAAATTTTTACCAATGTGGATTTACCAGCTCCGTTCTCTCCCAAAAGTGCGTATATTTTTCCACTTTTAAATTGAAGAGATACATTATCATTAGCTACACATCCTGGATATATTTTTGATATATTTGATATTCTTAAATCTGTTGCCATGGCATTTCTTTAATATAATAAATCAATAACTCAATAATCTTTAAATTTTCCTATCTTTTCAAATTTGTATTAAATTCAAACAATTTAATGAAAGTTTTGAACAAATTGTTAACATAATTCAACTTTAGGTATGTATTAATGATTATTGCTTTTAAAAATAATACTTTATCAAAAAAGTTTATTGCTCTGTTTATCACATTAACAATGATTTTTTTAACTGGATGCCAGACAATTAAAAAGAAATCTGATGAAGTGGCTGAAAAAGAGAACGAGAAATTTGGTCAATTCGTTGGAAAAGAAGTTAATGAGATGAGATTAGAATTAGGCTCACCTTCAGAAGATTTTGTAAATGAACTAGGAAATGAAATGCTTATCTACAAAACAAAAAAATATGGAATTCCTTGTGAAAGAAAATTTGAGGTGAATGCATCAGGAGTCATTATCGGATTTAGCTCTAGCGGATGTATTTAATCTTGTGGGGACTAGCCCCACAAGCAAGGTACTTATTTAATTTCAATAAGTTTCTTTTTTTTATGGTCCGGAATAATCCTTTCACATGCAATTGTTAAAAGACCATCTTTTAACTCTGCACCATTCACTTTTACATCATCAGCAATTGTAAATGATCTCGCAAATTGTCTTTGCGATATACCTTTGTGGATTATCTCCCCATCTTGGTTTTTGTTTTCACTTCTATCAACTTGTTTAGTTCTTACAGTTAATAGATTATCTTCAAACTCTACCTCAACATCTTTTTTGTTAAAACCAGCTAAAGCAACCTCAATTGAGTAGTTATCTTTGCCAGTTCTTCTTATGTTGTAAGGTGGGTAGTTTGATTGCATACTTAAACCACCATTGCCCAACATGCTTTCGAATTGGTCAAACATATCGTCAAAACCAATTGAGAAAGGTCGAAGTGAGTTGAAAATTGATAGATCCTTACTTGTCATATTATCCTCCTTTAATTAAGCAAGTTTATTTATTGATAGCCCCATTAGGCGACTAACAATGTTTATATGGTAATTAATTTTGATATTTCAAGATCAAATATTTAATTTGCCAGCTATTTTCAAAGCGAATGCGTAGTCCACTGCAATCTCCTCAATTGCTCCATCTCTTCCAGATTTTCCTCCATGACCCGCATTCATTTCTGTTTTTAATAAAAGTAAATTGTTATCGGTTTTGTACTCTCTTAATTTAGCAGTAAATTTTGCTGGTTCATCAAATAATACCCTGTTATCACTTAGACTTGTTGTTATCAAAATGTTTGGGTAATCCATCTTTTTAATATTGTTGTAAGGCGCATATGAAAATATGTAATCAAAGTGTTCTTTTTTATCTTTAGCATTTCCAAATTCATCAAATTCGCCGACTGTTAATGGTAAGGAATGGTCTAAGTTCGTGGTTAACGAGTCAACGAAAGGAACAGCCATAACAATACCCAAAAATAAATCAGGCGCTTGGTTAACAACTGCACCCATTAAAAGACCTCCAGCAGATCCACCCATTCCAATAATATTACCTTTAGACGTAAATTTTTTTTCAATTAAAAATTTTGCAGAAGCGATGTAATCTTCAAATGTATTTTTCTTGTTTAATAATTTTCCTTCTTTCCACCATTTCATTCCTTTTTCCATACCGCCTCTAATATGAGAAGTTACCCATATAATATCTCGATCTATCAGACTTATTCTGGTCGAAGAAAAACTTGGTGACACAGAACTACCGTATGATCCGTATCCATATAATAATAATTTTGCTGAACCATCTAATTTAGTTTTGTTATGTCTTGTTATTGTAAGAGGAACCATCCTTCCATCATGAGAGGCACACTCTAATCTTTCAACTATATAATCATCAGAATTATGGCCACTAGGAATCTCTTGTTCTTTAACTAATTTTTTTTCTTTTGTTTTAAGATTGTATAAGTAAGTCCTTCCAGGAGTTTTTGGTGATGAATATGATAAATAAACGGTATCAGTATTTCTATTTCTTTGGGTTAACGAAACACCGGGTACTATAACTTTTTCATCTGAAAAAAATATTTCTTCTTCTTCATTATTTTTTGGATTTCTTAATATTAATTTTGATAATGCATTAGAAGTTTCAGATCTTATAATCCAATTATCTAAGAAAATTAATCCACCGATTAAAACCTCTTCTCGTGCAGGTATAAATGTTTCCCAGATCTTATTTTCTAAATTATTTGTTTTTTCAATTTTAAAATCTTCTGCATCTTCATTTGAGTGTTTATAGAAATTACCATTCCATGAATTAACTGAATAAATTATCCCTCTTTTTCTTTTATCAATCAGTTTTGGTTTTGGAATTATTTCATCTGATTTAAAATAATACTGTTCTGAGGTATTATGATCAGATGATGTAATAAAAAAATACTTCTCATCAGAGCTAAGTCCTATACCTACAGTAAAAGCTTCACTTTCTTCTCTAAAGATAAGAATGTCATTACTAGTAGGACTTCCAATTTCGTGCCTATAAATTTCTCTCGGTCTATGATTTTCATCAAGCTTTGAGTAAAAAATATATTTGTCATCTAAGCTAAATGTTATTCCGCCACTAGTATTTTCAATTTTT
>CACJQE010000012.1 GCA_902595465.1 uncultured Pelagibacteraceae bacterium | reverse complement strand
AAAAACAAAATTCAAATGACCCACAATTTATAGAAGAGATAAAAACTAAACTATCAAATTCTATTGGTACAGTTGATTTTAGAAGAGTAGAAAATGTTGGGCCAAAAGTTAGTGCAGAACTTTTGAGATCAGGTGTAATAGCGATAGCTTTATCTTTGGCAGCTATGCTTTTATATATATGGATCAGATTTGAGTGGCAATTTAGTCTTGGAGCTATTTTAGCTTTATTTCATGACGTTATAATCACATTAGGAGTATTTTCTGTATTTTCATTAGAAATCAATCTTTCTATTGTTGCAGCTGTATTAACAATAGTTGGATATTCAATGAATGATACAGTTGTAATATTTGATAGAGTTAGAGAGAATTTGCGTAAATATGCAGATGTTAAAATATTTGAGCTAACAAATATCTCAATAAATGAAACTTTATCAAGAACAATAATAACTTCAGTTACTACATTGTTAGCACTTTTATCTATATTTATTTTCGGTGGAGAAATATTAAAAGGATTTTCATTAGCAATGATATTAGGAGTAATTTTTGGAACTTATTCATCTATTTATATTGCAAACCCAGTGTTGGTTTCTTTAAAAGTTAGCCAAAGAACAATTGTTAAGGAAGAAAAAGAATAATTAATAAAGATTTTGTGCCGCAACCATTGTTAATAACATCGGTAATGATAAAAGTGTGTTTGTTCTAGAAAACAGCATTGCAGTCTTTGCTGACTTAGCTTTAACTTCAGGTTCACACTCTACCATGCCTAAAGCTCTTTTTTGATTTGGCCAGATAACAAACCAAACATTGAATGCCATTATTAATCCTAACCACATTCCAATTCCTATTGCAGTATTTTTTCCACCGCCAGATCCAATTCCTAATGTCATCGCTTGATGAACGTATCCATTAAAATAGGCTAATAATAATCCTGATATGATTGTAAATAGCGCTGCCCATCTAAACCAAAATAATGCTGCAGGAGCTATAACTTTGCCTATTGCTGGTTTTTGTTCGTCTGGAATTTTAGCCATGTTAGGAATTTGAACAAAATTGAAATACCACAGTAAACCAATCCACATAATACTTACTGTTACATGTACGTATCTTAATAACCAGCTCCAAAATAAAACATCAAAATCAAATCCACCATTACCTATGTAAAGACCAATGAATAGTAATATTGCAATAGCCAATGATAAATGAACAGTTTTTGATAAAGATTGTAATATCGAAGTCATCTATAGGATGATTTTATATTATTTTTCCATAAAGATTAAGCGGTTTTTTTAAATTTTGTATCTAATAAAGGCTTTAAAAATTTACCTGTATAGCTATCTTTCACTTTTGCAACTTCTTCGGGTTTGCCTTCAGCAATAATATTTCCACCTTTAACACCGCCCTCGGGTCCCATATCTACAATATAATCGGCAGTTTTAATAACATCTAAATTATGCTCAATAACTACAACTGAATTACCCGTTGCAACAAATGTGTGTAAAATTTCCAAAAGTTTTTTTATATCATGTTGATGCAATCCAGTAGTTGGTTCATCTAATATATACATTGTTCTTCCTGTAGACCTTTTAGATAATTCTTTTGCAAGCTTAATACGCTGAGCCTCTCCACCAGAAAGAGTTGTAGCTTGCTGACCAATTTTTATGTAGCCAAGACCAACTTTCTTTAACGTTAGAAGTTTAGTTTTGATGTTTGAAATATTTTCAAAATACTCACATCCTTCGTCAACAGTCATATTTAAAACATCTGCAATACTCTTATCTTTGAATTTAATCTCTAATGTTTCTCTGTTGTATCTAGTGCCTTTGCATTCATCGCATGTTATGTAAACATCAGGAAGAAAGTGCATTTCGTAAGTAATCACACCATCTCCTTCACATATTTCACATCTTCCACCCTTAACATTAAAAGAAAATCTTCCAGGTTTATAGCCTCTACTTTTTGCTTCGGGTAAATTAGTAAACCAGTCTCTTATAGGACCAAAAGCTCCAGTATATGTAGCAGGATTTGATCTAGGAGTTCTACCAATAGGTGATTGATCAATATCTATAACTTTATCAATTAATTCTATTCCTTTAAACCCTCTAAATGGCTGAGGAATTTTTCTAGACTTATTATTATTTAAAGTAAGATTTAATGCATTGTATAAAGTTTGAAGTATCAAAGTAGATTTACCACTTCCAGATACACCAGTAACACAAGTGAAACTACCTAAAGGTATTTTTAAATTTACGTTATTTAAATTATTTCCAGATGCACCATTGATTTCTAAAAATCTACCATTTTTTGCGAGTCTTCTATTTTTTGGAATAGGTATGAAACTCTTATTTGATAAATATCTTCCAGTAATACTTTTGTCATTTTTTAAAATTTGCTCATATGTACCTTCAGCAACAATTTCTCCACCTTTATTTCCAGCTTCAGGTCCTAAATCTATTATATGATCTGCATTCTCCATTGTTTCTGTATCGTGCTCAACAACAATAACAGTATTACCTAAATCTCTTAATCTTTTTAATGCATCTATAAGCTTAACATTATCTTTTTGATGTAAACCAATTGATGGTTCATCTAAAACGTATAGAACTCCAGTTAAACCTGATCCTATTTGTGAAGCTAGTCTAATCCTTTGTGCTTCGCCGCCAGATAATGTTCCAGACTCTCTAGATAAAGTTAAATAATCAAGACCAACATTTAAAAGAAAATCTAAACGTTCATTAATTTCTTTTAATATATGTTGAGCAATTTTAATTTGTCTTTTGTCTAATTTAACTTCTAAAGATCTAAACCATTCCTTGGCATCAAAAATTGATTTTTCTGTAACTTGGCTTATGTTTAATTCATTTATTTTAACACACAAAGCTTCATCTTTTAATCGATAACCATTGCATCTTTCACATTTTGTATCAGATTGATATTGAGCAATTTCTTCTCTTTTCCAATCGCTATCTGTCTCTAAATATCTTCTCTCTAGATTATTAACAACACCTTCAAAGGTTTTTTTATGCGAATACTTCTCATAGCCATCGTCATAAGTAAATTTAATTTCTTCATCATCAGATCCATACAAAATTACATCCTTAATTTTTTTTGGAAGTTTTGACCATTTATCATCTAATGAAAAACCATAATGTTTAGATAAAGATGCCAATGTTTGGGCGTAATACATTGATGTAGATTTTGCCCAAGGTTCAATAGCACCATCTGCGATAGATTTTTTTTCATTTGGAACAACTAAATTTGGATCAACATTTAATTTCATCCCAATACCTTCACATTCTTCACAAGCTCCATACGGACTGTTGAATGAGAAAAGTCTTGGTTCAATCTCTTCAATAGTAAAACCACTTTCAGGACAAGCAAATTTGGTTGAGAAAATTAATTTTTCAATTTTTCTGTATTTCTTTGGAAGTGTTTCATTTTCATATTCAACAAAAAGTAATCCATTTGCTAAATTAACAGCTGTTTCAACACTTTCGGCTAATCTGTTTCCTAATGATGAATTTATTACAATTCTATCAACTAAAATTGAAATATCATGTTTGAGTTTTTTATTTAATTCTGGAACACTTTCAATATCATATAATTGGTCATCAACTTTGATTTTTCTAAATCCTCTTTTTTTGTATCCTAATATATCTTTTTTGTATTCACCCTTACGTCCTCGTACAACAGGTGCATATAAATATATTGTAGATTTTTTTGGTAATTCTTTAATCTTATCAACAATTTGACTAATAGTTTGTGAAGTAATTGGTTTACCAGTGAATGGAGAGTAGGGTATTCCAGCTCTTGCATAAAGTACTCTCATGTAATCGTATATTTCGGTTACAGTTGCAACTGTTGATCTTGGATTTTTAGAAGTATTTTTTTGTTCTATTGAAATCGCTGGACTCAAACCTTCGATTAAATCTACATTTGGTTTTTTCATTTTGTCTAAAAATTGTCTTGCGTATGCAGATAAACTTTCAACATATCGTCTTTGACCTTCTGCATAGACAGTATCGAATGCTAATGATGATTTTCCTGACCCGGATAGACCTGTTATTACAACAAATTTGTCTTTAGGAATCTCTAATGAAATATTCTTTAAATTGTGCTCTTTTGCGCCCTTAATAAGTATCTTTTTAAGCATAATTTTAGTTGCTTTAGATTAATAAAATTAATATTCAAGCCTATTAATGTTATAAATAACACTTCAAATATATAAATATTATGGCAGGAAGCTTAAATAAAGTACTTTTAATCGGTCGATTAGGCGCAGATCCAGAAGTTAAACAAATGGTTAACGGTAAAAGTGTAGCAAGATTAAGCTTAGCTACTAGCCAATCATGGAAAGATAAAAATACTGGTGAAAAAAAGGAAAAAACTGAATGGCATAGAGTAGTTGTTTTCAATGAAGGACTAGTAAATGTGGTTCAACAATATTTAAAAAAAGGAGCACAAGTATACGTTGAAGGACAACTGACGACTAGAAAATGGAAAGATGAACAATCAGGTCAGGATAAATATTCTACTGAAATTTTAATTCAAGGATACAATTCATCATTAACAATGTTAGGTGGAGGAAATCAAAATTCAATTCCATCTCAAGACAACAAACAAAGTTTTGATGATAGTTCTATGGCTCAAAACGAGTTAGATGACGATATCCCTTTCTAAATAAATGCAAAAAAACGAAGTAACTAAAGATTTAAATATTAAACCTATTTCGATGTATGATGAAATGAGTTCATCATATTTATCTTACGCAATGAGCGTAATAATTAGTAGGGCATTACCCGACATAAGAGACGGACTTAAACCAGTTCACAGAAGAATTTTATATGCAATGCACAAAGGTGGTTTCGATTGGACAAAACAATTTAGAAAATCTGCAAGAATTGTTGGAGATGTAATTGGTAAATATCATCCTCATGGTGATCAAGCCGTGTATGATGCTTTAGTTAGAATGGTTCAAGATTTCTCAATGAGTCTTCCACTTATTGATGGTCAGGGTAATTTTGGTTCAATAGATGGAGATCCTCCTGCAGCAATGAGATATACAGAAACAAAACTTGCAAAAATTTCTCAGTTTTTAATTGATGATATAGAAAAAAATACTGTCTCATTTAAAAGTAATTACGATGAAACTGAGCAAGAGCCTACAGTTTTGCCAGCTCAATATCCTAATCTTTTAGTAAATGGGGCCGGAGGTATCGCTGTTGGTATGGCAACTAGTATACCACCACATAATCTTGGTGAAATAATTGATGGAACTTTAGCTCTTATTAAAAATAAAGATATTAAGGTTAAAGAGTTAATGAAACATATACCTGGCCCTGATTTTCCAACTGGTGGAGTTATTATTGGTAAAGATATTATTCGAGAAGGATACAAAACTGGCAGAGGTTCTTTTAAGATTAGGGGTGAAATAAATGTAGAAAATCTTAAAAATGGTAAAGATAGATTAGTAATTACCTCAATTCCATATCAAGTAAATAAATCTAACTTAAATGAAAAAATTGCAGAATTAGTTAGAGATAAAAAAATTGAGGGCATAAGTGACATTAGAGACGAATCTAATAGAGAAGGTATAAGAGTTGCTATAGATTTAAGAAGAAGTGTTGAACCAGAGACAATTAAAAGACAACTTTATAAATATACATCTATTGAAACTTCATTCGGTTTTAATTCATTAGCCATTGTTGATAACAAACCTAAAACATGTTCGTTAAAAGATTTTTTAGAGAACTTTTTAAAATTTAGAGAAGATGTAGTTATTAAAAAAACCAAATACGATTTAAAAAAAGCTGAAGATCGTGTTCATGTTTTACTTGGTTTATCTGTTAGTGTAGAAAATATTGATAAAGTAATAAAAATTATTAGATCTTCTAAAAATCCAGAACAAGCAAAAAATACTCTAATTAAAACAAAATGGAAAATAACAAAATCTGCAAAATTAATTAAATTAGTTGATAGTAAAAATTATAAAGGATCATACAGCTTATCTGAAACTCAGGTTACATCAATATTAGAACTTAGATTACAAAAATTAACAGCTCTTGGAATTAACGAAATTGAAGAAGAAATAAAAAAATTATCTGAATTGATTACAAAGTATAAAAAAATAATAAATTCTAAAAGTGAACTATTAAAAGTAATTAGTAATGAGTTATCTCAAATTAAAGAGAAATTTTCATCTCCGAGAAGAACTCAGATTATAGATGCTGTTTTAAACTATAATATTGAAGAAACTATTCAAAAAGAGTCTGTAATAATTACAATTACTTTACAAGGATACATTAAAAGAGGTGCCTTAAGTAATGTTAAACAACAGAAAAGAGGTGGAAAGGGTAAAACAGGGATTAAGACAAGAGATGAAGATTCTGTAGTACAAACATTATCAGTAAATACTCACACATCTGTTCTATTTTTCTCTACAGAAGGATTAGCATACAAAGTTAAAGCTTGGAAAATTCCTGAAGGATCGGCTGCATCAAAAGGTAAATCTTTATTTAATATTCTTCCTCTAAAAAATCATCAATCAATTAGTTCAATTATGCCATTTCCAGATAGTGATGTTGATACAAAAGACATGCATATCATTTTTGCAACTAGTGAAGGAAAGATTAGAAAGAATAATCTTGAAGATTTTACCTCAATTAATGCTTCAGGTAAAATTGCAATGAAGCTTGACGGTAATGATAAAATCATTGGTGTTAAAATTTGTAGAGATGATCAGGATATAATTTTAAGTACTAAATTAGGAAAATGCATAAGGTTTGAGTCGAAAAAACTTAGAGTTTTCAAAGGTAGATCGTCTAAAGGTATAAGAGGTATCAATTTAGCAGAAAATGATAATATTGTATCTCTATCAATTATTGATCATGACACAAATAAGAAGGCAAAAACTAAGGATCAAAAATCAGAAATTAAAGCTAAAGAAAAATTTATACTATCAATCACAGAAAATGGTTATGGTAAGAGAACATCTCATTATGATTATAGAGTTACAAATAGAGGAGGAAAGGGAATTATTGGTATTGTCAATTCACAAAGAAACGGAAATGTATCTTCATCTTTTCCTGTTTTTGAAGGAGATCAAATATTAATTTCTACAAACAAAGGTAGAGTAATAAGAACAGCTGTTAAAGAAATAAGAATAGCTGGTCGTAATACGCAAGGTGTTAGAATAATTAAACTGACTGGTGATGAAAAAGTAGTTTCCGCTATTAAATTAGATGATAATCTCATTTGATGAAAAATATAGCTATCTATCCAGGAACTTTTGATCCAATTACTTTTGGCCATATAGATGTCATTAAAAAATCACTTAAGATAGTAGATAAAGTAATTGTAGGTATTTCAGATGGAAATCAGAAAAATTTCCTATTTTCATTAGATGAAAGAATAGAAATTGTTAAAAGAGCTCTTTATAAAGATCTTAAATTTAAAAAGAATAAGGTTGATGTTATAAAATTTAATACTTTGACTACAGACCTTTGCAAAAAATATGAATCAAATATCATTTTAAGGGGCCTAAGGGCTGTTTCTGATTTTGAGTATGAATTCCAACTTGCTGGAATGAATAGAAAATTGAATAATCAAGTTGAGACAATTTTTTTAATGTCAGATGTTGAAAATCAAATAATATCATCGAGGTTTGTTAAAGAAATCGCTCAACATAATGGTGATTTAAAAAAATTTACAACTAAAAGTACAATTAAATCATTGAAAGAGGTTTATGAATAAATTTTTAAATATTTTAATTATTTTTTTTATTTTTTTATCAACAAATTTAATAGCAAAGGAGAATATAATGATTTTAAAACTAAAAGATGGTGATGTAAAAATTGAAATGTACCCAGACGTTGCACCAAATCATGTAAAAAGAATACAAGAGTTAGCAAATTCAGGACAATACGATAATGTTGTTTTTCACAGAGTAATTGACGGGTTTATGGCACAAACAGGTGATGTAAAATTTGGAAATTCATCTTCGAAAGATTTTGATTTAAGAAGAGCAGGTATTGGTGGATCTGATTTACCAGATTTAAATCAAGAATTTAATGACCTTCCTCATGATAGAGGAACCGTTTCTATGGCAAGATCGTCAGATCCTAATAGCGCCAATAGTCAATTTTTCATATGTTTTAAACCAGCGCCTTTCCTAGATAGACAATATACTGTTTTTGGAAAAGTAATAGAAGGAATGGAATTTGTTGATATGATTACAAAAGGTGATGGCGATAACGGAGCAGTTTCAAATCCAGATAAAATTATTAGTTTTAAATCTCAATAATTAATAATGAATGTCATTAAAAGATTTCAATTTTAATGTTCATCACACTCAAAATTATGCAAGAGTAGGAGTTATAGAGACTCATAGAGGTAATATTAATACTCCTGCGTTTATGCCAGTTGGTACTCAAGCAACTGTTAAAGGTGTTTTTTTAGAAGATATAAAAAAAACAGGTAGTGAGATCATTTTATCAAATACATATCATTTAATGATAAGGCCTGGTGTTGAAAGAATTGAAACTGTTGGAGGACTTCATGAATTCATGAATTGTGATTTACCAATTTTAACGGACTCAGGTGGTTTTCAAGTTATGTCTCTGTCAAAATTAAATAAAATCGATAGAGATAAAGGTGCAATTTTTCAATCACATATAGATGGTAAAACTTTTATTTTAAGCCCTGAAGAAAGCATAAGAATTCAAAAAGGTTTGAACTCAGACATAGTAATGGTTATGGATGAATGCCCTAAAAATACTAAAGATTATGATAAAATTAAAAAATCAATGGAATTATCATCAGAGTGGGCAAATAGATCAAAAGATGCATTTGGAATAAATGACCACAAAGGTTTATTTGGAATTGTACAAGGTGGATTATTTAATGATCTAAGAATCAAATCTTTAAACAATCTTATCGATATTGGATTTAATGGGTATGCTCTAGGAGGATTGGCAGTAGGGGAAACACAAGATGAAATGTTTGATATTCTTGATGGAATAAAAGATCATATGCCTAAAGATAAACCAAGATATTTAATGGGTGTTGGTACTCCATCTGATATACTCGGAGCAGTTAAGAGGGGTGTTGATATGTTTGACTGTGTAATGCCAACGAGATCAGGGAGAACTGGTTTAGCTTTTACATGGGATGGACAAATTCAAATTAGAAATTCAAAATATAAAAATGATAATACTCCTCTGGACAAAAGTGTCACAAAGTTCAATTTAAATAAATATTCTAAGAATTATTTAAATCATTTATTTAACACTAATGAAATGTTGGCCTCAATGATTCTGACCTTAAATAACATCAACTTTTATCAAGATTTAATGAGAAACATTAGAGACAATATAAAACATGGTACTTTTGATGAATTTCACGATAAGTACATCAATAAATTGTAAATTTTTAACATTGATTAATAAAAAAAAATCAATATAAAAACGTTTTTTGGGGGCCCTTAGCTCAGTTGGTAGAGCAATTCCCTTTTAAGGAATGGGTCGATGGTTCGAGTCCATCAGGGCTCACCACTTATGCAATTGGCGGATATTTAATAATAATTTCGTTTATCCAATTTGTAATATTATTAATTCTATTTGTTGATGATGGGTGAGTAGACATAAATTCTGGCGGTTCTTTCCCTTTTTTAGCTTCCTTCATTCTTTCCCAAACTTTTATTGTTTCCCTAATGTCATAACCAGATAATGATGCAAATATCAAACCAAGATAATCAGCTTCACTCTCTTGTTTTCTATTGAAAGGATTCATAATTCCTATCTGTGATAATAAACCAACTGCATTCATTCCTGTAGTTCTATTAATATTTGAAACTGCCCCTTTAGTAGCTATATCTAAGATTGCTGTACCTGTATTTAATAAAACACCTCTACTTGCTCTTTCTACTGAATGTTTTGCAACTGCATGTGCTATTTCATGACCCATTACAGCTGCTAATCCATCTTCATTTTTAGTTATATCTAATAGACCAGTATAAACGGCTATTTTACCTCCAGGCATACACCAGGCATTTTTAACTTTCTTTTTATCAATAAGTATATATTCCCAATCAAAATTTACAGTTGGGTCAGGGATATTATTTCGGTCAAAGTATTCTGATATTGAATATTCAATTTTGGATCCAATTTCTTTTATTTGATTTAATGTTTTAGCATCATCACTTAAAGTTTCTTTCTCTTTTACCTTTTCATATAATTGAGCAGCTTTTGCATTAAGGTTAGATTCGGGAATTAATTTTAGTTGTTTTCGATCCGTAATTGGTGCACTACCACATGCAGATAGGCCAAAAGATAAGCAACTGCAACCAAATAAATGTATGAAATTTCTTCTATTCACTTTTTTTACTTATTATATTACACCTTTTTTATAATAATTTATATGATACTTAATAACAAAATTTTAATAGTACTATTTATACTTGCAGTCATATTTATCTTATATGCAAGTTACAGTTAATTTATGGCAAAATTAAAAAGAAAAGGTATTTCAATTCTTGGAAGACTTAGAAACTATTTTATAGCAGGAATAGTTGTTCTTGTTCCAATAGGAATTACATTATATTTAACTAGATTTTTTATATCTATATCGTCAAAATTAATACCAAACGAATTAAATCCAAATAGTTATTTGCCTTTTGCAATACCAGGTTTGGAAATATTATTAGCTATAATTTTTATTACAATAATTGGAAGTTTATCTCTTTCATTTATTGGAAAAAAAATACTTAAAATATTTAATGATATATTAAAAAGAATACCAATTCTTAGAACAATTTATTCAGCAATTGGCCAAATGACTGAAACATTAGCACCAAAAAAAGGATCAAAGAAAAGTGTAGTCTTAGTTGAGTATCCTAGAAAAGGAAGTTGGGCAGTGGGGTTTGCGACCAGAGAGAATGATGGCGAAATATCGAAAAAAACAAATACTAATCTTATTAATGTATTTGTTCCAACAACACCAAATCCTACAAGTGGTTTTTTATTAATGTTCCCCAAAGATGAAGTTATTTATTTAGACATGACTTTTGAAGAGGCTTCTAAATTCATTGTTTCAGCCGGAACTTCAGATCCAAAAAAAATTTAAGAAATTTCGTTAATTATTGAGGCTCGATCGTATAATTTTAATAATTTATTATATTTACTGAAATTATCTCCTTTCATTTCCAATTTTTTTACTTCTGTCTCAGCAAGTAAGAATAAATCTTCATTTAATATGGGATCGGCTAATCTAAAATTTTTAATTCCGCTTTGCTTAAATCCCAGTAAATCTCCATATCCTCGCAATTTCATATCTTCCTCAGAAATTATAAAACCATCATCTGAACTTTTGAGAATGTTAATTCTTTTTTTTGCATTTTCACTTAGAGAGGATTTAAACATCAATATACAGTAAGATTGTTTACTACCACGTCCAACACGACCCCTTAACTGATGTAATTGAGATAAACCATACTTATCAGCATTTTCTATGACAATTACATTAGCATTTGGAAAATCAATTCCGACTTCAATAACAGTTGTTGAAACTAATATATCCAACTTTCTATCTAAGAAGTTATTTAAAATATTATTTCTTTCATCCTTATCAAGAGAACCATGTATTAATCCAATTCTATTTTTAAAATATTTTTCTAAATACATAAATTTATTTACAACAGATTGTTGCTCAACTTTTTTTGATTCTTCTATTAAAGGACAAACCCAGAAAATTTGATTTTTATTAGAAATTTCTTTTTTAACAAATTTTATAATTTCAGATATTTTATCTTCTAATTTACTGTAAGTTACTATTTTTTTTCTATTTTTTGGTTTTTCTTTAATTAAGGTTAAATCCATATCACCATAAACAGTCATCATCATTGTTCTTGGTATTGGAGTTGCAGACATGACTAGAACATCACAATTATTTCCACCTTTTTCTGATAACTCTTTACGCTGACGAACACCAAACTTGTGTTGTTCATCAATTATTATTAGACCCAATTTATTATATTCAACTTTTTTTTGAAATAATGCATGTGTTCCTATTAGAAAATCTATCTTACCAAGCTTAAGATTTTCTAAAATTTTCTTTCTATCAGCATATTTTGACTTACCAGTTAACATCTCAATTTTTATATTTTCGGGTAGATATTTTTTAGCAAAAGAAAAATGTTGCTTGGCTAGAATTTCAGTAGGCACCATAAAACTTGTTTGATATCCAGCATTTATACAATTTACTGCAGCTATCATTGATACAATTGTTTTACCAGATCCAACATCTCCTTGAAGAAGTCTAAACATTCTGCTTTTTGATTTAAGATCTTCATTTATAATTTTTATTGCTGCCTCTTGATCATTTGTTAATTTAAAATTTAAATCTTGTATTAGTTTATCCTTACAATCCTTAAAAATTTTTTGCGATTTCTTTATTTTTTTTATTTTCGTTCTTATCTTTGAGGATAATAAAAAATGAGCAAATAATTCGTCAAAAACTAACCTTTTATAATACCTAGATTTTAAAATTTCTTTTGTATCAAGACTGTGAATTTTTAAGATTGCATCTTTCCACTTAATATTATTAAATTTTTTCTTTATATCATCGTTTAGCCATTCATCTAAATCTGGCAATTCCTTTAAAACTTCATTAATTATATTATTATATTTATTAATTGTAAGACCATCTGTAAGACTATATTTATTTTTAGTCTCTAAGATATTTTCATTACTTTCTTTAACCTGAGTAGGATTAGTGATTTGATATTTATTTCTAAAAAAATTAATTTTTCCACTTATTATTATTTCAGTATTTAATGGTAAGATTTTTTTTATATATCCTTCATATGAATTATAAAAAACACAATCTATTTTTATATCATTACTTTGACATACAACTCGGTTGGGCAATCTTCTGATTCTAGGAAAATTATATTTTATAGGTGTTAATTTAATTGTTTGTAACTTACCTATTTGTATGTCACCAATATTCGTTACTTTTGAATTTTCAATTTTACTTGTGGGTAAATGCCACAATAAATCAAAAATTGTATTTATATTTTTTCTTTTAAATAATTGGCTTGTTTTTTTCCCTATACCTTTAATATTCTGAATATTTGACAATAAATATTCGTGATCATTCATGATTAATATATATAAAGATTTAATTAATGGATTCAAATAAACAAAATTTAATTAATAAAATTTTATACAGAGCTCAATATCGTGGAACTAAAGAAATGGATATATTTGTTTCTAAATTTGTTAATTCAATTATTGACAATCTAGATCATAAAGAATTAGTTTCTTTAGATAAGTTAATTAATTTTGATGACGAAACTTTAGTCAATTTTAGTTTAGGTAAAAATTCAAAAGACTTTGAAGACGAAGTTATCTTACAAAAACTTATAGAATTTAAAAATAAATATTAGTGGCGGAGAGACTGGGATTCGAACCCAGGAAAGAGTTGCCCCTTTGCCGGTTTTCAAGACCGGTGCTTTCAACCGCTCAGCCATCTCTCCTAATTTGTAATAATTAAAATTCTATATTTCATAAACAAAATAGTTTAATTGATCAATATAATGTTAAGCAAAAATCAATTTAATAAAGGTATAATTTTAACGGCATTTGGTTCTTTCTGGTGGGGATTTATTGGAGTTATATATTTTAAATATATTGCATTTGCTGGACATATTGAAGTTGTCTTACATCGAAGTGCATGGACAACTGTTATGCTAATTTTAACAACAATCATTTTATCAAAGTGGAAAAAATTTAGCTCAGTTTTTAAAGATAAAAAAAAAATTATGATGCTTTTTTTATCTGGATTATTAATTTTTACAAATTGGGCTGTTTGGATTTATGCAATAGGGAATGATCAAGTTATAGATGCTAGTTTCGGATATTTCATAATGCCTATAATAAGCGTTTTTTTAGGTTTTTTTTTTTTAAAAGAGGAATTAAGTTTCAAAACTAAAATTTCACTTTTAATAGTAATTATATCAATTCTGTATTTAGTTATATCTAGTTTCCAATCAATACCATGGGTTGGCCTAATTGTAGCTTTAAGTTGGAGTTTTTATAATTTAGTAAGAAAAAAAATTGATGTAGACACAGATATTGGTTTATTAGTTGAAAGTTTATTTATTTTTCCAGCGGTAGTATTTGCATTTTATTTAATTGTACAAAATGATTTAAATGATTTTGATATATCGAATTTTAAGTTAATGTTAATATTCATGCTAGCAGGTCCAATGACTGTGATTCCTTTATATTTATATGTTAGGGGTGTAGAATTATGTGGTTTAGGTCCAACAGGCATGGTTTTTTATATAACCCCAACTTTGCAATTTTTATTGGGTTATTTTTTATATAATGAGGAATTAGATATACATAAATTAATCAGCTTTATTTTGATATGGATTGCTGTATCGATATACCTGAAAGATCTGTATGAAAAAAATTAAATTATTAATTGTATCGATATTAATTATCTTTTATTCTTCAATTTTAATTGCTGATGATTTCAACGATTGGAAAGTTAAATTTAAAAAAAGGGCAATTAATGAAGGTGTTAGTAAGTTCACAGTCGATAAATTAATAGATAGATCCAAATTTTTATCAGACGTAATTAAATATGATAGATATCAACCAGAATTCTATGAAGACACAAAGACATATATTTTAAAAAGAACATCATCAAAAAAAGTAAAATTAGGAAATATTATATTAAATAAAGAAAATAGTATTATTAATAAAGTATCTTCTGAATACAAAGTAGATAAAAATTTATTATTAGCGCTAATGGGTATTGAAACTAACTTTGGAAACTATTTAGGTAAAATGGATATTATTTCTTCACTTGCAACATTAAGCTACGATCAAAGAAGAAGTGAATTTTTTACCAAAGAATTAATCACTCTTTTAAAATTAGTAGATGCAAAAATTATTGAACCAAGCACATTATTTGGATCTTGGGCAGGTGCATTTGGTAATTTTCAATTTATGCCATCCACAATTAAAAATCATGCGATTGACTATAATAAAGATGGATCAATTGATCTAAAAAACATTGAGGATTCTTTTGCATCTGCAGCAAACTATTTAAGTAATCTTGGATGGAATGATAATACTCCGTGTTTTTATAGAATTAATCTAAATGAAAATATTCCTGATAAATATTTAAATACATCAGCAAAAAAAATCAAAAATGAGAGAAAAGTAAAATATTTAAAAAATTATATAAAAAACTCATCTTTTTTGGATAAATACGACAATTTGACAGCTGCAATAGTTACTCCAGATGCTGAAATAGTTGAAAATGCAAATAAACTTAAACCAGCATATATTATTTTTAATAATTATAAGCTAATCTTAAAGTGGAATAGATCATTAAGATTTAGTTTAGCGGTATGTACATTAAAAAATAGTTTTGAAAATGAGACTTAAGATAATAATTTTTTTAGCAATAATTTTAACATCATGTGAAACAACTAATAAAAAGGTAATTACCAATAAAGATTTCAAAAATTATTCAAATGATGGTTTTGCTCTTATATTTAATAATGATATTTTTAAAAAACGAATAGTTTCAAAAAAAATTGATCAAAGATCATTAATTATTTTCAATAATAAACTTAAAAAAGATACAGATATAAAAATAACAAATTTGTTAAATGAAAAGTATTTGATTGCTAAAGTTGGTAAAAATTCAAAATATCCAATATTTTATAATTCTGTTATTTCCGAAAGAATAGCAACTGAAATTGATATAGACCCTAATCAACCATATGTACGTGTTGAAACAATAAATTCTAATAATACTTTTGTTGCAAATAAAGCGAAAACATTTGATGAGGAAAAAAAAGTAGCTAATAAAGCTCCAGTAGACAGTATTTCAATCCAAAATATATCCATTGAAAAAGATAATAATACAAAAGTAAAAAAAGTAAAAAATACAAAATTTGAATTTATAATTAAATTTGCTGATTTATTTTTTGAAGAATCTGCAATTACATTGAAAAAAAGATTAGAGGATGAGTACAATTTAAAAGACATAAATATCAAAAAAATGTCTAAAAATTTATATAGGGTTTATAAAGGTCCTTTTTATAATTTAGGATCAATTAAAAATGTATATAATGAGATAGCTAATATAAATTTTGAAAATATTGAATTAATAAAATTATGAAAATAAAAGTACTATTAAGTTTTGTCCTATCATTTTTAATTATAACTAATATTTCTCATGCAAAATTTAATATAAATGCACGAACTGCAATTTTACAAGACTATTTATCTGGTGAAATTTTATATGAAAAAAATCCTGATGAGAGAATATTTCCTGCTTCTATGACAAAAATAATGACTTCAATTGTTGCTTTTGATTTATTGAAAAGTGGCGAAATCAGTTTAGATGAAAAATTTATTGTTTCTGAAAATGCTTGGAGATTATCCTCATCTGGTTATTCATCAATGTTTATAATGGTTGGTGATGAAGTTTCGGTAGAAGATTTATTATTAGGAATAATTGTTGCTTCAGGTAATGATGCGTGTGTAGCTTTAGCAGAAGGTATTGCTGGAACAGAAGATGAGTTTGCATTGCTAATGACCGAGAAAGCCCAGGAAATTGGAATGGAAAATACAAATTTTTCAAATTCATCAGGGATTAATGATGATGATAATTATTCAACCGTTCGAGATATTTTAATTATGTCTAATTATCTAATTAAGGAACATCCTAAATATTATGAATATTTTAAAATTAAAGAATTTACTTGGAGTAGGACAGGTGGAGATCCCATTACACAAGGAAATAGAAACCCATTATTATATAAAAATATGGGTGTAGATGGAATTAAAACAGGCTACCTTGGTTCAGAAAAATATTCACTTGCATCTTCTATATTAAGAAAAGAAAGAAGATTAATTGCTGTTGCAAGTGGTTTTGAAACTAAAAATTCTAGATCAAAGCAATCGCAAAAATTGTTAACATGGGGGATTACAAATTTTGATACAATAAAAATAAGTAATGATAACGAATATCTTTATGAACTAGATGTTTGGCAAGGAAATAAGAAAAAAGTAAAAGTTAATACCAAAGACATAATTTATAAAACTATTCCAAAAGCTAAAAAGAAATATATGAAAGTGAAAATTGTTTATGACGGTCCTATAAAAGCACCTATTAAAAAGGGAGAAAAATTAGCAGAAATAAAAGTATTATATAAAGATGAAGTTATATCTAATCATGACTTATTTTCTAAAGAAAATATCAAACAACAAAATGCAATATCAAGGTTGATAACTTCTATCAATTTTTTGATATGGGGCGATGTCTAAATATCCAATTATTATATTTGAAGGCATTGAGGCCTCGGGAAAAACTACAAATTTTAAAATAGCTGCAAATTTTTTAAAAAAGCGAAGAAAAAGTTTTATAAAATTAAGAGAGCCTGGTGGTTCAATTTTTTCAGAAAAAATAAGAAAATTGATTTTAAATAAGAAACTAAATTTAAATAATAAAACCGATCTTTTACTATTTTATGCTGGAAGATCAGAAAATTTTGAGAAAATTATTAAAAAAAATTATAAAAAAAAAATAATATTAATTGATCGTTTTACAGATTCTACTATTGCGTATCAACATTATGGAATGAAAATTGATTTAAAGTTAATCAAAATGCTGAATAAGTTTATAATTGGAAATTTTAATCCTGATATAGTTTTTTTAAGTACTGTAAATTCAAAAAATTTACAAAAAAGGCTTAAAAACAGATCTAACTTAAATAGATATGATAAATTTAAACTTAAATTTTATAACAAAGTTCAGAACGGATATGAAAGAATATCAAGCAATAAGAGCAAATATATTAAAATTAATTCAAACACTAATACAATTAATGAAGTAAAAAAAATCATAATCAATAAACTTGAGAAATTAATATAAATGTCTGAATATAAATTAATAGGACATGAAACATATTTAGAAAAATTTGTAACACTTTACGAAAATAATGAACTTCCAAATAAAATTTTATTATCTGGTAAAAAAGGTATTGGAAAATCATTACTTACAGAAAAATTTTTATATAAAATTTTTAATTCTAATAACGATAATGAACTAATAAAAAACAAATCCCATCCTAACGTTTTAAATATAAAAAAAAATAATGATAAAAAAAATATAGAAATTGATCAAATTAGAGAAATCATAAAGTTTACAAATCGATCCTCCTTTAATAATAAATCAAGATTTATAATCCTCGACGATGTTGAATTTTTAAATATAAATTCATCAAATGCTTTATTAAAAAATTTGGAAGAACCAAATGAAAATGTTTTTTTTATTTTAATTTTAAATTCAGAAAAGTTTTTAATAGATACAATAAAATCCCGATGTATAGAATTTAAATTAAGTCTATCTAATGAGAATACCAGATTGATTGTCAATAATTTCTTTAATGAAAATATTTATGAACAAATAAATTCAAATTTGACAAATTATTACTCAACACCTTTTTTTTTAATATCCTTAATAAACTATATGAATGAATATGAATTATCAGTATCCGAAACTACAGTTGATGATTTATTAGTTAATTTAATTAATAATAAGCACTATATTAAACAAGAGTTTATAAGAGATAATTTAAATATGATTATTGAATTATTTTTTTATAAACATATAAACACAACAAAAAAATTGTCATATAAAGTTAAAGAATATTATTATTCAAAATTATCTAATGTAAAAAAATTTAATCTTGATTATGAGACTTTTTTTTTAGAATTTAAGGATAAATTATTAAGTGAATAAAAATTATTATATAACAACACCAATTTACTATCCTTCTGCTAAACCTCATATGGGACATGCATATTCAAGTATTATTGCTGATTTTTTTGCACGTTTCAAAAAGATTGATGGTTTTAATGTCTATTTTTTAACAGGTACAGATGAGCATGGTTTAAAAATACAAAGATCCGCTGAAAAGCTAAATAAGGATCCAAAATCTTTTTGTGATGAAATAAGTAAAACATTCGAGGATTTATCTAAAACATTAAACTTATCAAATACTGATTTTATAAGGACTACAGAGGAAAGACATAAAGTATCTGTGCAAAATTTATGGAATATACTTGAAAAAAATAACCAAATTTTTTTGTCAAAATATTCTGGTTGGTATTCTGTATCAGATGAGGCTTTTTACAATGAAGATGAAGTTGAGGAAAAAGACGGTTTAAAAATTTCTAAATCGTCTGGTTCTACTGTTGAGTGGGTTGAAGAAGAATCTTTTTTTTTTAAACTTTCAGAATGGGAAAAACCGTTATTAGATTTTTATAAAAAAAATAAAAATTTTATTTTACCTGAAAGTAGGAGAAATGAAGTAATTAGCTTTGTTAAAAGTGGCTTAAAAGATTTATCTGTCAGTAGAAAAACATTTTCTTGGGGCGTAAAAGTACCTAGTGATGAAAATCATGTCGTTTATGTATGGTTAGATGCATTAACAAATTATTTAAGTTCTTTAAAATATCCAGATGAAAATAATGAATTATATAAAAATTTTTGGCCAGCAGATTTACATATTATCGGTAAAGACATATTAAGATTTCATGCTATTTATTGGCCAGCATTCTTATTAGCTGCAAAAATAGAACCTCCCAAAAGGGTTTATGGACATGGATGGATACTTTCTGGTGATGAAAAAATGTCAAAATCAAAAGGAAATATTTTAGATCCATTAGAAATCATAAATGCTTATGGTCTAGATCCATTAAGATATTATCTACTAAAAGAAGTTTCTTTTGGTAATGACGGAAATATTTCCGAGGAAAAATTAGAAAATTGTATTAATAGTGATTTAGCAAATAATTTTGGAAATCTTTGTCAAAGAGTACTTTCTTTTGCAGAAAAAAATTGTTCTTCTTTAATACCTGATCATAAATTTAATGATGAAGATTTAGAAATTTTAAAATCATTAAATAATCTAGATAAAATAAGAACATTTATAGATAATCAAGACATAAACCAATATATGAATTTTATTGTAGATAGATTGTTTGCCGCCAATAAATATTTTAATGATCAGGAACCTTGGAAGAAGAAAGATGATAGATTGAGGTTGAATACGATTGTTTATACTGCATTAGAATTAATTAGAAAAATCACTATCCTGCTTTATCCAGTAATGCCAGAAACATCAGTAAAAGTGCTAAATGTTTTTAATGAAACAGAAAATTCTATTGATTTTACATCAATTGATAATAATGAAATTTTAAAAAAAGATTTAAAAATAAATAAATTAGATATTTTGTTTAAAAAAATTGAAAAATGATAGACTCACATTGCCATCTTGATCACGAACCTCTTTATTCAAATATTAGTGATGTTATTAAACGTTCCAAGGAAAATGGATTAAAAAAAATTTTAACTATTTCAACTAATTCAAAAAGCTTTGAAAATATTAAAGAGATTATAAATCTTGATGAAATAATTTACGGAAGTATAGGTATTCACCCTCATGAGTCTAGCAATGATAATATGGATAAAAAATTCATTGTTGAAAATGCTAATAAATTTAAAAAGATAATTGGAGTTGGAGAGACAGGATTAGATTTCTATTATGAAAATAGTCATAAAGATGATCAAATTAAAAGTTTTGAGACACATATAGAAGCCTCTATTGAACTTAAATATCCTTTGATAGTTCATTCTAGAAGTGCCGAAAGAGAAACTTTTGATATTTTAAATAAATATAAGAATAGCAATATTAAAATACTCATGCACTGTTTTACTGGTTCAAAAGAGTTTGCTAAAAAAATGATGACATTAAACGCGTATTTCTCTGCTAGTGGAATAATAACTTTTAAAAATAGTAATGATCTTCAAGAAACTTTTAAAATGATTGAAAATGATAAAATTTTAATTGAAACAGACAGTCCTTTCTTAGCGCCTATACCAATGAGAGGTAAAAAAAACGAACCTTCTTTTATTAAATATACATTGGAAAAACTTTCAGAATTAAAATCAAAAACCTTTGATGAATTAGAAACTATTACAAATGATAATTTTGAAAGATTATTTTTTCAATAATGAGTATTAAATTTATAATATTAGGTTGCGGAAGTTCAATGGGTGTACCAAGACCTGATGGATTTTTTGGAAATTGTGATCCCAAAAATAAGAAAAACTATAGAACAAGATGTTCTGCACTTATTAAAACAACTGATGAAAATATTTTAATTGATACATCTCCTGACTTAAGACAACAGTTACTGCGTCATAAAATTAAGAAAATTGATAAAGTATTCTACTCACATATGCATGCTGATCAAACCCACGGAATAAATGATTTGAGATCTTTTTTTATTAATAGTAGAAAACAAGTTAATGTTTATGCTGATAATCAAACATCTAAACTTTTAAAACAAAGTTTTTCATATTGTTTTAAAAGTTTCTCAAGAGAATATCCAGCTACTTTAAAATTAAATAAATTAAAAAAAAATTCGTTTATTAAACATAAAAATAAAAATTTAAAATTTAAATCGATTGTTGTTCAGCATGGTTCAGTCAAGTCTAATTGTTTTATAATTGACAAAAAACTTGCATACATTACTGATGTAAGTGATATTTATAAAAAAGATTATTTTTATTTTAAAAATCTTAAGTATTTAATAATTGATTGTCTTTGGTACAATTTTCATCCATCACACTTCAATTTAGAAAAATCTTTATACTTCATCAAAAAATTTAAACCAAAAAATGCTATTCTTTCAAATTTATCACCAGTATTAGATTATAATCAGTTAAAGAAAGTTATACCTAAAAATGTTATACCAGCACATGATGGTTTAACGATAGAGCTATAGAATTTCTTCTATTTTATTTATGATCTTATTTGATGTAGGTTTTGTAAAAGAAGCATATGTATCTTCTACATTTCCCTGTTTATTGATTAATATTTTATGAAAATTCCACTTAGGAATTGCAGATTTGCCAAAACTATTTTCTGCCCACTTAAAAATCTCATGAGCATCCCTTCCTTTTACCTCTGTAATAGTTGTTAATGGAAAATTTATTTCAAAATTAACTTCACAAAATTCTTTTACTTCACTATTGGTTTTTTTTTCTTGATTAAAAGAGTCTGAGGGCACTCCGAGGACAATAAGACCTTTAGATTTGAATTTATCCCATAATTCTTGCAGATCCTCATATTGTTTTGTGAAACCACAATAACTTGCAGTGTTAACTATAAGTATAACTTTATCTCGATAATCTTTTAATTTAATGATTTCTCCATTAATACTCTCTATTTCTAGATCATAAAAACTTTTCTGATTATTGCTTATTGCTGAATTTTTAAAAAAAAACATTATTATTGTTAAACTTATTATTATTAATTTTTTCATAAACTACTTACTTATTTGGTGTAAGTAGTATTAAGAAGTACCCAAATAAAGTGGATAATAATGACCCAGTTAAAACTCCTATTTTAACTCCATCCATGTATTGCATATTTTCAACAAAAGCTAAATTCCCCACAAATAAGCTCATTGTAAAACCAATACCCGTTAAAACACCAACGCCATAAAAGTTAAACCAGTTAGAATTATTAGGCATCTGGGCTATTTTCATTTTTATTGAGACATAAGAAAATACAAATACTCCTAATTGTTTACCAACAAACAATCCTAACAATATTCCTAATGGAACTTTATCAAGTAAAGATGCAAAAGATAAACCTTCTAATGAAACACCAGCATTTGCAAAAGCAAATAATGGCATAATACCAAAAGCAACGTAAGGACTTATTGCATGTTCAATTTTTATTAGAAGTGAAAAATCTTTATCTTTTTTTCTATGAGGTATAGTCATTGCTAGCAAAACACCTGCTATTGTTGCATGAATTCCAGAATTGTGAGTAAAGTCCCAAAGAAAAATTCCAACAACTAAATAAGGTAAAAATTTCTTTATATTGAACTTATTTATGACTAGAAGAACAATAAAGGCTAAAAGCATTAAGATTAAGTATTTTATACTCAGATCACCTGAATAAAATAATGCAATTATTACTATGGCTCCTAGGTCATCTATAATAGCTAAAGCAGTTAAAAAAACTTTTAAAGATAATGGAACTCTTTTTCCTAATAGAGAAAGTACACCTAAAGAAAATGCAATATCTGTTGCCGATGGAATAGCCCAACCATTCATTGTTTCACTATCTCCAAAATTAATAAAGACATAAAATAATGCAGGAACTAACATTCCTCCAACTGCTGCGATAATCGGAAGAAGGGCTTGTTTTATATTTGAAAGTTCACCTTGTAAGAATTCTCTTTTAATTTCTAATGTCACAAAGAAAAAAAATATTGCCATTAAAGCATCATTTATCCAATGTAAAACTGATAATTTTAATCCAAAATTATTTATTCCTAAAAATAAATATTTATTTAACGTTGAAAAATATAATTCGGATAAATTAGAATTACTTACTATTAAAGCTATTATGGCTGCAAAAAGTAAAACGAGACCACTAGCAGCTTCTAATTTGAAAAACCATCTAAATGGTTTTGTAATTATCTGAATCATTTTTACCTGACTAAATCTTTAATAAATAATTTCAAGTCATTTATTACTAGATAAAAACTATCTGACATTTGCACTATGCCAGGAAATATAACAGATAATTGATTTTTAAATGTGTCTATAAGCAAAATAAAGGCAATAATTGAAATAATTATTAGAAATATTTTTTTAATAATATTGTTTTCTCTTGAAACCGAACTTTTATCAATAGACACTAATTCTTTTGATGTACTCTCTTTTGTTGAAGATTTTTTTGATATTTTTTTTCTTATTTTTTTTTTTTCTTTTATAGGGACATCAACTGGTTCTATATTAATCTCTGATTTATTTTCGTTAATTTCATTTATTTTTATAGTTTCAGTTTCTAATTTTAAATTATCTTCCTTTTTATAAAACCATGTGTGATCGCAATTGCCGCACTTTAAAAGCCTACCTTCATCTGGAATTAATTTTTCATCAATATTGAACTTCTTAGAACAAGCTGGACATTCAATGATCATAGTTACTTATATATAGCAAATTTTATAAAATTTCCTTTTAAATAGTGATTAATATACTTTGAAATTTTTTTTATCTACTGTATTAGTACTGCATTCGGGGTGTAGCGCAGCCTGGTAGCGCACTTGGTTTGGGACCAAGGGGCCGTAGGTTCGAATCCTACCACCCCGACCATTTTATGAAAAAAGCTAAAATTTATAAACCATCTAAAACTGCTATGCAGTCAGGATTAAAGAAATTTGATAAATGGATTATTGAATACATCACTGATGATCCAGGTATCAATCCTTTAATGGGTTGGGAGAGTTCTACAGATACTTATGGTGAACTAAAATTAGAATTTTCCTCTAAAGAATTGGCAATTGAATACGCAAAAAAAAATAATATTGATTTTGAAGTAATAGAACCAAATAAAAGAAAAATTACTTTAAAATCCTACGCTGATAATTTTACAAAATAATGTTTAAATTTTTTACAGATAAAAGATGGTTTGGCTGGAGCATATTTGGATCAATCTTCATATTAGTTTCAACTTGGTATCAAGTTCAATTAGACGTAAAAATTAATGAATGGTTTGGGGAATTCTATGACACGTTACAAAAAGCTTTAACAGAACCTGGTTCAGTCACAGAAACTGAATTTATTGGTTATTTATTTACATTCGCAAAAGTTGCAGGTCTTTGGATTATAATTGCAATTGTAACAGGATTTTTTGTATCTCATTGGGTTTTTAGGTGGAGAACTTCAATGGCTGAATATTATCACTCTCAATGGCTAAAAGCTCGTTTAACAGAAGGCGCTTCACAGAGAGTTCAAGAAGACACTTTAAAATTTGCAAGAATAATGGAAGGTCTCGGTGTTGGTCTTTTAGATAGTATAATGACTCTAGTAGCCTTCCTGCCAATTTTATGGGGACTATCTAAACAAGTCGATGTACTTCCATGGATTGGTGAGGTTGATCATGCTTTAGTTTGGGTTGCTATAATATCCGCACTTGGTGGAACAGTTTTATTAGCAGCCGTAGGTATAAAATTACCTGGTATTGAATATGATATTCAAAAAGAAGAAGCTGGTTATAGAAAAGAATTAGTTCATGGAGAAGATGATCCTATAAGGGCAGCTCCACCAACTATTGGTCAATTATATGATAGAGTAAGAGGTATTCATTATAAATCATATTTTCACTACTTATATTTTAATGCAGTAAAATGGAGTTATTTTCAGGGTATGGTAATAGTTCCATATTTAGCACTTGCACCAACTATAGTATCAGGTGCTATTACATTAGGTTTCGTTCAACAAATAACCAGAGCATTTGGAAGAGTTGAAAACTCATTACAATATTTGGTTAGAAGCTGGTCTACAATAGTAGAATTGATTTCAGTGTGGAAAAGATTAAGTGAATTTGAGGCAAGATTGAAATATAACTCAGAAGAATCCACTGTTGAAAATATTTAATGTCTTTAGATAAAGATCTGATTAATAAACTTGTAAAAGTTACCTCCAGAGCTGCAATTAATTGTTATAAGTTTCTAGGCAAAGGAGATAAAAAAATAGCTGATAAAGCGGCAACAGACTCAATGAGAAATGATTTGAATAATCTAGAAATAAATGGAGAAGTAGTGATAGGTGAGGGTGAACTCGATGAAGCTCCAATGTTATATATAGGAGAAAAACTGGGAAATGGTAATGGTCCAAATCTTGATATAGCCGTAGATCCTCTTGAAGGAACAAATTTCGCTGCTAAAAATATCCCAGGAGCCATATCAGTTTTAGCAATTTCAGAAAAAGGAAATTTATTTAATGCTCCAGAAACTTATATGAATAAAATTGCAGTGGGTAAAGATGTTCCATTCGATGCAACTGATTTAGATTATTCTATAAAAAAAAATATTTCCAATATTGCAGAAGCAAAAAACAAAAATATTAGTGAGCTTAGAGTATGTATTCTCAATAGACCAAGACATAAAGAAATTATTGAGGAACTAAAATCATTAAAAGTAAAATTAAAATTAATTTCAGATGGTGATATTTGTGGTGCTCTTTTAGTTACAGATAAAAAGTATAATATAGACTTATTTTTAGGCATTGGAGGGGGGCCTGAAGGAGTAATCTCTGCAGCAGCTTTGGATGCTTATGGATGTAAATTTCAAGGAAGATTTATATTTAAAACTGATCAAGATAAAATTAGAGCTACAAAAATGGGGATATCTGACTTAAATAAAAAATATGAATTAAATGAAATAGTTAAAGGGGATAGTATTTTTTGTGCGACAGGAATTACCAGTACTGAAATGGTTGGAGCTGTAAAAAAAGAAAATACAAAATTTATTACTGAAACTCTTGTCACACATAAAGAATCCACAATAGAAATTATAAAAAGTGAGGAACCTATAGCTTGATTATTTTTAATAATTGCAATAGAAACTCCATCTCTGGTCCCTTCGTCTATCGGTTAGGACACATGGTTTTCATCCATGAAAGAGGGGTTCGATTCCCCTAGGGACCGCCATAATGAAATATATTGTTTATTTAATCATATCAAAAAATAAGCAAAAATATCTTAGCTACGTTGGATATACTAATAATTTGAAGAAGAGATTGGCTAAACACAATGCTTCGAAAGGAGCAAAATTTACTAGAGGTAGAAAATGGATATTAGCCTATAGTATGAGTTATGATACAAAATCCAAGGCCATGAGTGAGGAATACAAACTTAAAAAAAACCATAAACTTAGAAATAAAATAAAATCAAATTTTTTATAAATGAAAATCTCAATTTTACTTCCTTACAAAGAAAATTTTACACCAAATTATGCAGGTGCAGTTTCCCTTTTTTTAAATGATACAATCAAATTAAGTAAATACAAAAAAAATATTCAAGTGTATGGAAATACTTCTTTTAAAAAA
>CACJQE010000011.1 GCA_902595465.1 uncultured Pelagibacteraceae bacterium | reverse complement strand
ACTTTGGACCTTGTACTGCAAGAGGATATACATCTGGTTCTGTTATGCTCACATTTAGATTTAAACCAACTGCAATACCTTTTGCCCAAAGTAATACATCAGAATCTGCTATTGAAATCCAAAACATATCATCATCTAACTTTAACAACACTGGATCATTTATCATTCCAGCATTTTCATCTATCATAGGAATATAAAAACATTTTCCAGTCTGCATATTTTTTAATGATCTTGGCGTCATTTTTTGTACTAATAAACTAGCGTCTGGACCTGATATCTGAACTTGTCTTTGACAAGAAACATCCCATAGCTGAACATGCTCATTTAAATGCCAATAATCATCCTCAACAGATTTCTGAAATCTTTTTGGTAAGAGCATATGATTTACAACAGTAAAATCAGTTACACCACATTCTTCAACTCTCTTGGTGTAAGGAGTTCTTCTTATTCTCCTAGACATATTTAGTTTTGTGCTAATTTTGCTTTGTATCAACGAAGCCATATATTATTTTGACCACCAAACTGTATAGCTGTTAGGAGAAATTATTATTGGCAAGTGATAATTTTTTTTATTATCAGTCATTTTAAATTTTACAACTATTTCACCCACAATTTTATTTTTTTTAAAGTATTTTTTAATATCACAAATCATTTCATAATCGCATTTACAATCTTTTTTGCTAAGATTGAAATGCTTATTAATCCTACCATTTCCATCAGTCTTTGTATTCAAAAAAAGCTTTTTTAATTTTGAGGATTGTATTTGATAAATATTTACTTTGACGTTACTTGCATGAGTTCCATCAGAACCATTCAATAAATGTGAGCTAAATTTTGCCATTTTACTCTATTGACGATTTCTCTCTCTTGCTGGCCACAGCAGCAACAATTGGACTTAATACTGGCTTAGCTTTTACATTTACACATGCAGTTTTACCGCTTGCAATAGCTCTTTTTAGTGCTGGACCCAATTCTTCTCTTTTTGTTACTAATTCTCCATGACCCCCAAAACCTTCAAATATACTGTGGAAAGGTATATCTCTAAAGTCTGTTGCAACTCTATTTCCGCTTTCAAATAGTCTTTCTTGTTGTTGACCAATTGATGCTAAGCCACCATTATTGTCAATAACAACAACGATTGGTTTCTTTTCAAAAAATGCAGTTTCTATTGACATGCCTCCAGATAAAAATGCACCATCTCCACTAATTAAAATTACATTCGATTTAGGGTTATTATTTTTTGCAGATAATGCAAATGATACACCAACACCCAGCATACTAAATGTACCTGGATGTAAAATTCCACCCAATTTTTTTCCTTGAGCACCAGCTAAATTTATTGCTATCTCCGACCAGAAATGAGTATTTCCTCCATCAATTACAAGCCAATCTTTCTCATCCATTGCGTCTTGAACATCTAACGCTAGTTGCAGCGGATGAATTTTTCCACCATTTTTTTTGGCTTTATCCGCTTCAATTTTTAACTCATTTAAAGATTTATCCACCCAATCTTTTTTTCTATTTTTATTATCTTGAAACCAACTATTTCCTAAATTCCATTTATTATTTTTCTTTAAATTACATAGAGTATCTAAAAATACTCCTGGATCACATAATAGGTTATGATCAGCTGCTCTATTAAACTCAATTTCCTCATGGGAGCCGTTAATACAAACTAAAGTTGTTGTTTTTGGAATGAAAGGAGGGTTACCAAAATTCATTTGGTTATCTAACCTTGCACCAATCATTAAAACCAAGTCTGAGTTATGTAATGCAAATTCTGAGGGTGGATATTGGTGAATATCTGCTAAACCCATATATGCATTTGCTTCTTCTCCCAAAAGTTTTTGATGATATGGCACATTAAAAACTGGAATATTTAAACTTTCACCCGCAGTCTCTAAATTTTTTTCTGAGTTTGACCACCAAACACCATGTCCTCCAATTATGACAGGTTTTTTTGCATTACATGCTAGCTCAAGTATTTTTGATAGAGCATTTGGATCTGGCCATGCCTTAGCAACTGGCTTTGCTTTATGTGAAAATGGTCTTTCTTCCAGTCCAACATTTTCTTCAAATGAAGAAAACATTATATCTACTGGTAAACTTAGATGAACAGCTCCAGGATATCCATTCGTTGCAATTCTGTAAGCTTTATCAACAAATTCTCTAATTCTTGTTCCATCTGTAATGCTTGCACTATATTTTGTAAGAGGAGCAGCTATTGAAACATCATCAATTTCTTTAAAGCCACCTGAGCCTTGTCTTTTTAAACTACTTGATCCAGTTATATAAATTATCGGTGTTCTTTCTCCCCATGCTTCCATCATGGATGGTACTGCATTTGCAAAACCTTCTGGCCCAACTAAACATACAGATGGTTTTCTTGTAATTCTTGTGTGTCCATCTGCTAAGTGTCCAGCTATTTGTTCATGAGGACAATTAACTACATCAATTTGACATTCCATGAAACCTTCAATTGCAGGATTACAAAATCCACCTGATAGCGTAAAAACTTTATTAATACCTTTATCTTTTAATGCTCTTGCAATTAATGCTCCGCCTCTTATTTTTTTTTCCATATCAGTAAGTTGTATTCATAAAAAGTTTCTGTTCAATTATATCAGAAGAAACTTCATTAATATCATTTAATCCAACCAAACCTAGTGTTGTGCTAGTTTCTTCTTTAATTATGTCTACAATTCTTCTTAGCCCACTAGCTCCGTCAGCACCCATCGCATACATTACAGGTCTTCCAATCATTGAAAAATCTGCTCCTAAAGCTAATGATCTTACAATATCACTACCGCTTCTTATTCCACTATCAAATATAATTGGAAAATTATTTCCTACTGCCTCTCTAATAAAAGGTAGAATATTTATTGCTGCTGAGGCACTATCTAATTGTCTACCTCCATGATTTGAAACTTGAATAGCATCAGCGCCCATTTCTTTAATTTTAACTGCATCATCTGATGACATGACGCCTTTTACAATTAACTTACCTTTCCATTTGTTCCTCACTCTTTTTAAAGTTTCCCAATCTGTTTTTCCTCTACTTTCTTTTCTTTTAAAAATACCTTTTCCACTTTTTGAAGTCTCGTAATTCATTGGCTTTGGTATTCCATTAAGTAATGTAGATATTGACCAAACAGGATGAGTTGCAAAATCAAAAAATTGTTTAGGTCCTATTTTAAATGGATATGAAAATCCATTTTTATCATCTCTAGTTCTTCTTGATAAAACCGGAACATCAACAGTAAGTATAGCTACCTCATAGCCAGTTTTTTCTGCTCTATCTAGCAATTCCATCACAAAAGCCTCATCTTGAAAAATATAAAGTTGTAGCCATGAATGACCTTCAGAAAGCTCATACATTTTTTCTAAGGTTGTTGTAGAAGCCATTGATACACAGGTTGGTATGTTATTTCGTGCACTCTCTTTTGCTAACATAGAATCTGCACCTGGCCATGAAAGATTTGTCATACCCATTGGGGCAAATCCAAAAGGATAGTCATATTTAAATCCAAGAATATTTTTTTTTAGTTTTCTTTCCTCTACATTTCTTAGAACTCTTGGCTCAAGACGTATTTGATCTAAAGCAAAACTATTAATTTCTGATAATTTTTCATCGCCTGATGCGCCATCAATAAAATCATAAACTAGCTTTGGTAATCTTTTCTTCGATAGTTTTTTTGCGTCTTCAATGCTAAAAATTTTATTACTGGCTTTAATATTATCCATTTAATTTCTTTATATATGTTTTTAAACTAATCTTATCATGTTTAGTCACATAATAAGCATCATGATTAATTCTTGAAGAATAAACCTCTGAAGGAACTCCGTCAATAAAAAGCACAGCTACACCATCATCAATAGCTATTCCATCTGGCAAATTTCCATCTTGAATTTCTGAAATAAATTGTCGAAGTCGATTTTTATTAGAGGAATGCGGTGTGCAACTCCCATCTAAAAAATTTATTCCTTTTAACGGACTTAGCTCTTCATTGACTGAGTCTGACAATATCCAATCAAACCAACAGACAGCACCTGCACTTATTCCACTCAGAATTATTCCTTTTTCATATGCATCTTTAAATACTTTGATAAGATCATGTCTCTTCCAAATATTAATCATTTCAGAGGTATTGCCACCCCCTACATAAATTATATCTTTTTTTAACATCCATTCATTAAAACCTTCCACACTTGTACTGAGATTAAAATGAGATAATTTAAATTTATGTGATTTAAATCTTTTATAAAAAAGATCAGTCTTTTCTTGATTATCATTGCTAGCTGTAGGTAAAAAACCGATATTGATATTTGATTTATTAACTTGATTTATAACATACTCATCCAAGTCCTCATCAGAAGAATGTGTAAATCCACCACCACCAATTGCTATTATTATTTTTTTATTCCTGACCACGGAGAAGGACCTGTTGGAATATCAATTTTTAAACCTCTTACAATTTCATTTTTAAAGTCATACATTGGCAAGGTGCATATCTCACCTTTATGAATTTTATTATCATTGCAATTAACATCCACAATTAATCCTGGTTTATGTTTTGTAGAATTCATTAAAACTATTCCAACACCACATTTTTGAAAAGGTGACCAAGTGCTTGATGTAATTTTTCCAACTATTTCATTATTAAATTTTACGTAAGTTCCTTTTAAACCTGTTCCATTTTCTACTCGTATTCCCCAACATCTTTTTTCTTTATCTGCAGTCATCAACGCTGATTTTCCAATAAAATAATTTTTTTTTAAATCAACATACTTACCTAAACCAACATCATATGGATTTGTTTCATGATTAAAGTCTTGCCCTGCCGATAACAATCCAGATTCTATTCTTTTACATCTGAAACCAGGAGTGCCCGTGAGTATCATTCCCATTTTTTTTCCTTCTTCAAGAATATAATCCCCGACTTTTTCAGTATTATTATTTTTTCTAAAATAAATTTCCCAACCAAGTTCATTACTAAATCCCGATCTACTTATGATTACTTTTTCATTTAGTATAGTAATTTCTTTCCAATCAAAATATTTCCAATTATCAGGAAAAGTCTCTTTACTTAAAATTTTTAAAAGATCCATAGATTTTGGTCCCTGAATTTGACTTACCCAAACGTCTGGATCAGAAATTTTTACATTAAGATTATCAGTGTGAGCTTTATACCATGAAAAAAGATCTCCATCAGCTTGAACAAACCAAAATTTATTTTCTTCAAGTTTTAGTAAAACTCCATCTGTAAGCATACCTCCATCATTGTAACAAGCAAATTGGTACGAGCATCTTCCTACTTTTACTTTTGAGATATCTCTTGTGAATATTTTTTGTAAAAGTTTTTCTGCATCGGGACCAGATATTTCATATGGATGTTCACCAGTATGACGAAAAATCACCTCTTGTCTTACTTTCCAATACATTTCATCAGCAGTAGCGTGTGAAAGCACTTCTGGATTTAATCTTCCTGCATAAAATGAATACTCAGGATCATAGGGAAGTTCTTGATATGCTAGAGGATGTATCCCGACAGTTCGTGCAAGCTCAACAACTTTATTATCATTGGATTTTAAAGGTTTTACTGAAAATCTGACTTTGTTTAATTCGTTTTGCATTTATAAATTTAGAAAAAGTGTATATTAATTAAAATATCTATTCAATTAGTAGATGAATCACTACATTTTGCATGTTGTTATCTAGTTCTGGAATTGTTATCTTTTTGATTATTTAAATAACGAAAGAAAAAGAGGGAACTTATGAAATACATACTTAAAGTTTTTTCAGCGACTTTTATGTCACTGATATTATCTTTTTCTATTGCCAATGCATCAAGTGGAGTATTTAAAGTATCACATGATCTTGGATTTGGAAAAGATACTAACTTAGATGCCATAACAAAAGGGCGTTTATTTCAAGTTGTCATCAAAACTCAAAATAGATTAGTGAGACCCGATATGAACGGTGTTCCATCACCTTCATTATCAACAGATTGGAGTGCTAATTCTGATGCAACTGAATGGACATTTAATTTAAGAAAAGGAATATATTTTCATGATGGATCAGCATTTGATGCTCCAGATGTAAAATATTCTTTAATGAGAGCTAAAGATCCTGATATCGGATCTCCAGTTAGAAAAAGTTTAAATGTAGTTGAAGATATTGAGGTAGTTGATCAGCATACAGTTAAAATGAAGTTATCAACTTCATTTGCTGACTTTCCGTTATTATTAACTGACTACAGATTAAGAATGATACCTGAAGGATCAGGAGATACTATAGGACAAACTGGAGTTGGTACTGGACCATTCATGGTTGATAAATTTGATCCAGAAGGAACTACAATTCTAAAAGCTAACCCAGAATATTGGGAAGGTGCACCAGGAGTTGCAGAAGTTCATGTCATTGCGATCCCAGATGCTCAAGCAAGAATACAAGCTCTTTTAACTGGTCAAATTGATATGAATAGATATGTACCTTTCAATCAAAAAAAGATATTCGACAGTAATTCTAAATTTACAACAACTGTAATTCCAACTGGAAACTGGAGAGGTGTGGTTATGAGAACTGATACTGCTCCATTTGATAATCCTAAAGTAAGAAAAGCTTTTAGGTTAGCAGTTGATAGACAAGAACTTGTAGACCTAGTGATGGGTGGTGCAGCAACTGTATCTTGTGATACACCTGTAATGCCTTCTGATCAATATCGTTTACAAATGGATTGTCCTCAAAATATCAGTAAAGCAAAAAATTTACTAAGAGAAGCAGGATTTCCAAATGGAATTGAATTGACTGTTTACCCAGCAACTTTAGAACCAACTTGGCCTACGATTGCAGAAGTTGTTCAGCAACAAGTTGCAAAAGCAGGAATTAAAGTTAATATTGAAATGGTGCCATCTAAAGGTTATTGGAATGAAGTTTGGATGAAAAAGCCAGTTTCAATGACACGTTGGAATCAAAGACCAGCAGACACAATCTTACATGAAGCATATCATAGTGGAGCAAAATGGAATGAGTCTTATTTCAAAAATGCTGACTTTGATAAAAATTTAGCGGATGCTAGAAGTGAGTTGGATTTCAATAAAAGAAAGAAAGCATATCAAAATGCTCAAATGACTTTATGGGAACAAAGTGGAACAATGATCCCATATCACGTATCTAGACTTGTAGTTACTTCATCAAAAGTTAAAAACCTTGATGCTGTAGATCACTTTTCTATACAGTGGCATAAAGTTAAAGTTGACTAAAAGTATTTAGATAAAGGCCGCATATAAGCGGCCTTTATTTTATTTCTATTTAATTTATTTTTGTTAAAAAGTTCTAGTTAATCTTATGCTTTTATTAATTTTAAAAAGAATTGGACTAGGGCTCATCACTTTATTTATAGTATCATTAATTACATTTGTAGGTGTTGAAGTTTTACCTGGTGATGCATGCACAACATATTTAGAGAGAGAAGCTTATGGAGCAGCTCTTGATGCTTGCATAAAAAGACTTGGTCTAGATGTTCCTGCTTATGAAAGATACTTGGACTGGGCATCAAATGTTGTACGAGGTGATTTTGGTTACTCTTTAAGTGGAGAAATGCCAATTAATGAAGTACTAGGTCCAAGAGTTAAAAACTCCTTAGTTTTAGCCTCTGTTTCAATACTTATAGGAATTCCTTTAGCGATTGTACTAGGAATAATAACTGCTCTTTGGAGAGATAAGCTTCCAGATATTATGATCTCAACTATCACAATTTTTTCAATGACTATTCCTGAGTTTATTAGTGCTACTTTACTTATTTTAATTGTTGCAATTTGGCTTGGTTGGTTACCAGGCATCGTGATTATACCATCGGATGCAACTTTTTATGAATTACTCTCGAATATAATTTTACCTGTTGTTGCAATTTCAATGATTATGACCGCACACATGGCAAGAATGGTACGTTCAAGTGTAATTCAAGTAATGGCTAGTGATTATGTGCAAATGGCAATTTTAAAAGGTGTTCCATATTGGAAAATGGTATTTAGACATGTATTACCAAATGCATTATTACCAGCAATAAATGTAGTGGCGTTAACAATTGCTTGGTTGCTAGGTGGTGTTGTTGTTACAGAAGTTGTTTTTAATTATCCAGGTTTAGGCAGACTGGTAATTGAGTCTATATCAAATAGAGATTTACCTGTTGTTCAAGCATTAGCAATAATATTGGCATCAATCTATGTGGGAATAAATTTAATAGCAGATTTAATGACACTCATGCTTAATCCAAGATTAAAAAGTTTACAGATAAGAAAATAAAATGGAGAGTAATTTAATTACAGAAGATAAACAAAAAAATAAGCTAGAAAAGGCTTTTGAGATTTTAAAAACTATGGCCTCCAAGCCTTCTGGTTTAATTGGTTTAACAATTGTTTTATTTCATGTAGTCTTAGCATTAATAAGCCCCTACATTGCACCATACGATTATAAAGCAATTAGCCCAAATACTATGTTACTTGCACCTTCGGCTGAACATTGGTTTGGAACAGATAGCTTGGGTAGAGATGTTTTTACAAGAACAATACTTGGAGGTCGAACAGCGCTTACGGTAACTTTCTTTGGATCACTTATAGCTCTTCTGTGGGGAGGTTTACTTGGAATTTTTTGTGGTTTAGTTGGAGGTAAAATTGACGATGTTGTAATGAGAGTTGTTGATGCGTTTCTTTCTATCCCTTGGATACTTGCAATGTTATTAATTGTTTCTCTTTTAGGAACATCAACAGAGGTTTTAATTCCTGCACTAGGTTTTTTTTATGGTAAAGGAATAGTAAGAGTTGCTAGAGCTGCTACTCACGATGTTATTGCTAAAGACTTTATAGTTTCAGCCAGAGCTAGAGGTCATAGCAATATGTCTATTATTTGGAATGAAATTATTCCAAATGTTAGAGATGCTATATTAGTTGAAGGAGCAATGAGATGGTCTTGGATGTTATTAGGATTTAGCTCATTGTCATTCTTAGGTTTTGGTGTAAGTCCGCCAACGCCTGATTGGGGTTTAATGATATCCAATGCTAGAGGATTGATGTCATTTGCATACTGGTCTGTAATTGCTCCAATAGTAGGATTAAGTTCGTTAATTATTGGAATAAATTTAACTGCTGATGCATTTGCAAAAGCTTTAGGAATTGATCGTTCAACCAAGGCACCTGTTTAATGAATGAAATAATTGAAAGTGTTAAAAATTTATCAATTGGATTTAACAGTCAGAAGGGCAAACAAATTTCAATACTTAGAAATGTTTCAACTAATATAAAAAAAGGAGAGACTGTAGGGATCGTAGGGGAGTCGGGCTCTGGAAAAAGCACATTAGCACTTGCTATGATGGGCTATATAAAACAAGGCTTATTTCCTCTTAAGGGTGAATGCCTATTTAAATCTGAGGATTTATTGAAGATGAGCAGTAGACAGCTAGAAAAAATTAGAGGTAGAAAAATAGCCATGATACCTCAAAATGCAGGACAAGCATTAACACCTAATTTAAAAATTGGATACCAAATTGATGAAGCATTAAAATTACATACAGATCTAAACAAAACAGAGAGAGATAAAAAAATTTCAGAGTTACTACATAAAGTTAGACTTCCTTCACCAGAAACTATGGCTTTTCGTTATCCACACGAGCTTTCTGGAGGGCAGCAACAAAGAGTGGCTGTTGCAATGGCATTGGCTGGCAAACCAGATTTACTTTTGTTAGATGAGCCAACTACTGGATTAGACGTTACAACACAAGCGCATGTCTTAGAACTATTAAGATTTATAGCAAAAGATACTGGAACATCTATGATCTATGTTAGTCATGACCTTGGAGCTATAGCACAAGTTAGTGATAGAATAGTTGTAATGTATGCGGGAGAAATTGTTTTAGAAGGACCAGCAAGAAAAATATTAAAGGAACCTATTCATCCTTATACTTATGGATTGTTAAAATCGATACCTAAACTTTCACTAGCTGGACTTCCAGCTTCTATGCCAGGAAGTCAACCTCAGCCTGGAAGCATAAATGAAGGTTGTAGTTTTTATGATAGATGTAACTTAGCAAATGATAATTGCAAAAAAAATTCACCAGATCTGGAACATATTAAAGAATTAGATACCAATGTAAGATGTTTTAATTATAAAGAATTAATAAACCAAAATAATAATTTACAAACTTCAATAACAAAAAAATCAAATAACAGTGAAGCAAATGAAGTTTTAAAATTAAAGGATGTTTCAATTAGTTATGCAAAGCAGAAATTTTTTGATCAATTATTAAATAAAATTTCTGATCAAAATCCAACAGTTAAAGATATAAACATTGATATAAAAAAAGGAGAGACTATTGCCCTGGTTGGTGAGTCTGGAAGTGGTAAGTCTACTATCTTAAAATCAATTGCTGGTTTACTCAAAACAAAAGATGGTCAAATTAAATTTGAAAAAGATCGTATATTATCTTCTGATTTAAAAAAGAGAAATCCAAATGATCTGAGGGCAATACAACTTATATTTCAAAATCCAGACGAGTCATTAAATCCTAACCACACAGTTGAGCAAATACTTTCTCAGCCTCTAAAATTGTATTTTAATTTATCAGGAGATGAATTAAAAAAAAATATAATCGATCTACTAAAAAAAGTAAGGTTAGGAGAATTTTATATGTCAAGATATCCAAGACAATTATCAGGTGGTGAAAAACAAAGAGTTGCAGTTGCAAGAGCATTTGCTGCTAAGCCAGATATAATTTTGTGCGATGAAGTTACATCAGCTTTAGATGTTTCGGTTCAAGCAGCTGTTTTAAACTTATTACAACAATTAAAAGAAGATCTAGGAACAACCTATGTATTTGTTTCTCATGATTTGGCTGTTGTTAGAGCAATTAGTGATAGAGTTGCAGTATTATATCAAGGAAGATTATGTGAAATTGGTCCTTCTCAAAATGTCTACAAATTTCCATCACATCCATATACTGAAGTATTATTAGGTGCTGTTTTGGAACCAGATCCAGATATAAAACCAAAATTAGTAGCTGAGGATATAGTAGAGGAAAAACCCCCTGAGAAAGGCTGTTCTTTTCAAGGAAGATGCCCAAGGAAAATAGGTGATATTTGTAATTCAGAGGTTCCACCGTGGCAAATAGGTGAAAATGGTAACGCTATTAGATGTCATATTAATATTGATGAATTAGCAAGTTTACAGCAATAGTTATGACATTTATTTTATTTCCTACTCAGTCTCAATTTAATATAAGAAATCTTCTTTATGAAAATAAATAATGTAGTTGTAATTGGTTCTGGAACAATGGGGAGTGGTATAGCTGCACATTTGTGTAACGCAAATGTTCCTGTCACTTTGTTGGATTTAACTACAGAAATTAGTCAAAAGGCTAAAGAGAGAATAGGAAAATCTAGACCTCCTTTATTAATAGATAAATCAAAATTAGATAATATACATGTAGGAAACATTGAAGAAAACTTTGAAGTGGTTTCGAATGCAGATTGGATTGTAGAAGCTGTTGTAGAAAGAATAGATATAAAACATAATATTTATGAAAAAATTTTTAAACATAGAAAAAAAGAATCTGTTGTTTCATCTAATACTTCATCTATTCCAATAAGTGTTCTATCAGAAAAATTATCTGATCAAGATAAAAAGGATTTCTGTATAACTCACTTCTTTAATCCAGTAAGATACATGGATTTACTGGAAATAGTAAAAAGCAATGAAAGTGATTTAAATAAAGTTAAACTTTTAAAAGACTTTTGTGAAATAGACTTAGGCAAGGGTGCAATTATCTGTAATGACACTCCAGGTTTTTTAGGTAACAGAATTGGAGTTTATGCAATGCAAATTGCAATGACAGAAGCATTTAATATGAAACTCAGTGTAGAAGAGGCTGACGCTGTCTTTGGCAGACCAATGGGTATACCTAAAACTGGAGTATTTGGATTGTATGACCTAATTGGTATTGATTTAATGGCAGATGTATTAAAAAGTTTTATTAAAGAATTACCCGAAAGCGATCCATTTCAACCTGTAGCAAGAGAAATGCCACTTGTAAAAAAATTAATAGAAACTGGATATACTGGTAGAAAAGGAAAAGGTGGATTTTATAGAATGAATAAGGAGGGTGGTCAGAAAATTTTAGAGGCCATCAATCTTGAAACTGGAGAATATTCTCCCTCAAAAAAAATAGATATTAAATCTGAAAAAGTTGATTTAAAAAAATTAATTAATCGTGGAGATAAATATGGAGATTATGCTTGGTCAGTAATTTCTAAAATAATAAAATATTCTTCTTCATTAGTTCCAGGTATTACAGATAAGTTTAACGACATCGATGAAGCAATGAGACTTGGCTTCAATTGGTCTAGAGGGCCTTTTGAAATGTTAAAAGAAATTGGAGTAAATAATTTTTTTCAAAAAATCGATAATTACGAGGGAAATAAATTTTTAGAAAATTTATCAAAATCCAAAGATGAAAATTTTTATGGTGAGAGACAACAATATACTGAAATCGAAACTTTAGGAAAAATTAAACCAAGAGCCCTTAAACTTGATAAAAATAATTCTGCTGAAATTTACAGATTTCCTGAATTTAACATTGTTGAATTTACGACTAAAGCAAACGCTTTGGATTATGATTCAATGGACTCTTTAAAAAACGCTACAGACAAACCATTGATAATTATTAATGAAAGTATGCAGTTTTCTGCTGGTGTTAATTTAACATATACTATGAATTTTGCAGATAAAGGTGACTTTAAATCAATAGAAAAATTTGTCGGTTATTTTCAAGAAACATGCAAACACTTAAAATACTCTAAATTTCCAGTAGTTTCAGCACCATCAGGTCTCACACTTGGAGGGGGTTTTGAAGTTTTAGTTCAAAGTAACTTTGTTGCCTCGCATACAAATATTGTTGTTGGATTAGTTGAAACATTGGTTGGTTTAGTTCCAGCCGGAGGAGGATGTAAAGAAATGTTATGGAGATGGTCTCAAACAGAAGAGGCAAAAAATGATCCAGATTTTGCGCCTTTAAAAGTTTTTGATATCATCGGTTATGCAAAAACCGCAACATCTCCAGTCGAAGCCGAACCTCTAAAGTACTTAATCCCAGAAAATAAAAAAATTATGAGCAGAAATAGTCTATTAAATGAAGCAAGAAAAATTTTGGATCAAAATAAAGAATTTACTCCTCCAAAAGAATGCACATTTAATTTATCTGGTAAATCTTTAAAAGACAAAATGGTTGGTATGTTAGAAAAACTGTATAACGATAAAATTATATTAGATCATGGAATGATGGTTGGAACAGAGCTAGCAAATGTTTTAAGTGGTGGTGATACAACTATAGATAAAACTCTTACAGAAGATCAGTTGTTTAAATTAGAGTTAGACGCTTTCATGAAATTAATTGAGACAAGTAAAACCCAAGATAGAATTAAACACACATTATCTACTGGAAAACCCCTAGTTAACTAATAACTTTATATTTTTAATATAATCAGGTTTTAATACATAATTTGATTTATTTCCCGCTTTAATTTTTTTTAAAGAGTCCATCCCCGCAATTACTCTTCCAATTGGAGTATATTCACCTTTATATATTGGTATATCGATTAAAGTAATAAAAAATTCACTATCTTCTGTGTCGAATTGATCTTTCCTAGCAAAAGCCACAGAGCCAGCATTAAATAAAAAATTATCACTAAACTCAGATTTAATTGTTCCTAAACCAGACTTTCCAGTTCCTACTTTAGAATAATTTAGATTAGATACATTTCCATATTCAATATCTCCAGCTTGTATTAAAGTATTTTCTATTACTCGATAAAAAGTCGAACCATTATAAGAACCTCTATTTATTAAATTCTTAAATCGATTTACAGCTTTAGGTGCAATTATGGGATCTAATTCTATTAGAACCTTGCCGCATTCAACTTCCATAATTGCAATATTCTGCTTATCTTTATAATCAATATTATTTAAATCGATTTTTTTAACAAAAAGACATTTATTATTTAATATATAAAATGAACCTAAAGTTAAGATAATAAGCAGAATCAGAAAAATAAATAATATTTTTTCAGATAGCGATGGTTTTATTTTTTTTATCATTCAAAAAATAAACTTTTCATCTATTTCTTTAAGACCATTAATTAAGAAATTTTTCTTCTTAGTTAAAATATTATCTTCTTTAATTAATAAATCTATTTCTTTAAAGTTTGTTTTTAATAATGAATAAATTTCAGCCATATCTTCTTCAGCTGTGCTCATTGAATATTCTGTTAAAAAGCCTTTCGTAATTTCTAAATCTAAACCTAACAAATCAGTGCATGTAGAACATGATGCGTAAGAAAAATCTTTATTATTAAGTTTGCTCCACTTATTTTTTTTAAAAAGCTCAGGAAAACTTTTATCAATCATATGAAATATTTCATGATGGATCATTCTTTCAAAATAATTTTGGTTAAAAGTTAAGTCTAAAATTAAAGTCCTGAATTTATTATCTGGTATACCTCCTGTATTAATGCCTGAAATTTCTAAGTTTTTGCAAAGAACTACAAATTTCAAATTTATTTTCCTTAAGAAATTTGAGTTATAATCTCTCAGATTATTTTGAATTGTATTAAATTCACGATCCAAATCACTATTATTTATACCGTTACATTTAATATTATTTGTATCACCAATTACAAAACCTCTTTTCGATACCAAATATTTGATACCATTAACATCATCAACTTTATGAACTTCTAAATTTGGGATTTTAATTAAATTATATATTGCATCTGCATTTACATAAGAAAAGTTAAAAAATAATATAAATATTAATATAATATATCTCATTTTAATAATTTTGATGATATTAGATATAATATGAATGTGATAGGATTTATTTAATGAAAAAAAGAAAAAGAAAAAAAAATATTAATAGAGATTATGAGTCAGTGCCTAAGATGTTTGCAAAAAAATACATATATTTCTATTATCCCTTTTTCTGGATCATTCTAATAATATTCTTATTATTAAAATGACAAAGTCTAAAAAACCTATTCAGCCTGTTAGTGGCACAGAAGTGCCAAGATATGCGGGCCCTTCTACATTTGCAAGATTACCTGAGCTAAGAGATGTAGAAAGTTGTGATGTTGCTATTGTCGGAGTTCCATTTGATTCAGGAACAAGTTATAGACCAGGTGCAAGATTTGGACCACAAAGTATTAGACAAGCATCTAGACATTTAAGGACAAATTATCATCCTAATTATGATGTAGAACCATTCAAAGTACAACAAGTTGCAGATGCAGGTGACATTACTTGCAATCCATTTAATATTGATGAAGCCATTAAACAAATTGAAGTAGGAGCAACCGATTTATTAAATAAAGTTGGAGGAATAATAAGCCTTGGAGGAGATCACACAATTGCTGTGCCTTTACTTAGAGCAGCCAATAAAAAAAATAATGGACCAGTATCACTTGTTCATTTTGATGCCCATTTAGATACCTGGGATACATACTTTGGAGCACCATATACGCATGGCACTCCATTTAGAAGAGCTCGTGAGGAAAATTTATTTTTAGATGACGCCTCTATGCATGTAGGTATAAGAGGTCCACTTTATAGCAGAGATGATATAAAAAATGATGAAAGCTTTGGATTTAAAATTATTCATTGTGATGAATTTCAAACAGAAGGAATTGATAAAATTGTTGAAAGAATAAAAAATAGAGTAGGTGATAATGCATTATATTTGTCCATTGATATTGATGTATTAGATCCAGCATTTGCACCAGGCACAGGAACACCTGAAATTGCAGGAATGACCACAAGAGAAATGGTAAACGTCCTCAGGGGTTTATCAGGTTTAAATTTGATTTCTGCAGATGTAGTTGAAGTTGCGCCTGCTTATGATCATGCAGAAGTAACCTCTCTAGCTGCAGCAACAATTGTTTATGAATTAACTAATTTATTTGCAAAATCATGAAGAAAGGATAATTTGCGCGCATGATTGAAAAGAGAAATTTTTATATTAATGGTTCATGGGTTCCCCCAAAAAACCCAAGAGATATTGAGGTCATAAATCCAGCAACAGAAAAAAATTGTGCAGTAATTTCTTTAGGCAGCAAGGAGGATATTAATGATGCAGTTTTAGCAGCTAAAGAAGCTTTTAAAACTTGGGGATTTACCTCTAAAGAAGAAAGATTGTCATTATTAGAAGTATTTTATTCATTATATAAAAAAAGATGGAATGATATTACAGATGCAATTATTCAAGAGATGGGAGCACCAAAAGACTTTGCTTCAAAACTACAAACAGGAACTGGCGCGAGTCATACAAAATCATTTATTCGTTATTTAAAAGAATTTGAATTCGAAAAACCTTTGGGAGATCATGCAAAAAATCAAAGAATAATATATGAGCCTAAAGGTGTGTGTGCATTAATAACACCTTGGAACTGGCCAATAAATCAAGTTACTTTAAAAGTCATTCCTGCATTGGCCTCTGGTTGTACTATGATTTTAAAACCTTCAGAACTAGCACCTTTATCGGCAATGATTATAGCTGAGTTAATAGATGAAGCAAAATTTCCAAAAGGTGTTTTTAATTTAGTTAATGGCGATGGGGAAATAACTGGAGATGCATTAACAAGTCATCCAGATGTAAATATGATTTCATTCACCGGCTCTACAAGAGCAGGGGCTTTAATTTCTCAAAATGCTGCAAAGGACTTTAAAAGAGTAAGTTTGGAGCTAGGAGGAAAAGGTGCAAATATTATATTTAAAGATGCTGATGCTGAAGCAATTGAAAGAGGTGCATTTAGATGTTTTAGAAATTCAGGACAATCATGTAATGCTCCTACAAGAATGCTTGTTGAAAAATCAATATATAATGAAGCAATAGAAAGACTGAGAAAATACGCAAATGAATTTAAAGTAGATGATCCAAATAAAAATGGAGAGCATATTGGTCCTGTAATTTCTGAAACTCAATTCAATAAAATTCAAGGTTTAATTCAAAAAGGAATAGATGAAGGAGCAAAATTAGTTGCAGGTGGAATTGGAAAACCAAACGGATTAAATGACGGTTATTATGTAAAACCGACAGTTTTTGCAGATGTAAAAAATGAAATGGAAATTGCAAGAACAGAAATATTTGGTCCTGTTTTGTCTGTTATTCCATTTGAAACTGAAGAAGAGGCAATTAAAATTGCAAATGATACTGATTATGGATTAACAAACTATATTCAAACTCAAGATAAGGAAAAAGTACAAAGAGTTGCCAGAAAACTTAGATCTGGAATGGTTGATGTAAATGGTGCTGGTATTGCAGTTGATGCACCTTTTGGAGGCTTCAAACATTCTGGAATTGGAAGGGAAGCAGGTAAAGAAGGATTACTTGAATTTCTAGAAGTTAAATCTGTAGGTGGTTGGAATTAATTTATAGATTTATCTTTTACACCTTTTAAAAATTCTAGACATTTCTTTAATTCACTAAGTTCTATATATTCATCAATTTTATGAGCCTGTTCAATGGAACCTGGTCCACAAACTACAGTACTAATACCAACTTCTTGAAAGAGTCCAGCTTCTGTTCCAAATGAAACAGCTTCTCTTGAATTGTCACCGGTTATACTAGAAACAAATTCACAAGCCTCGGAATCGTTCAATCTATTAAATCCAACTACTTCACCTATAATTTCTTTTTTAATATAAGCATCTGAAAAAACTTTTTTCATTTCTGGCAATAATTCTTTATCAACATAATCGTCTATTATTTGATTTACAAAATCTCCATCTTCTCTGACTACCGGTCTAGTTTCCCATTCAACTTTACATTTATCAGCGATAACATTATGAGCTATGCCACCTGAAACTCCACCAACTGATAATGTAGAATATGGTGGATTAAATATACAATCTTTAGGTGCTCTATCTTTTAGTTTTGATCTAATTTCTAATAATTTGTTTACATACCTCGATGCATATTCAACTGCATTAACACCTTGGCCTGGTTTAGAACTATGACCAGCTAAACCTCCAAAGTGAATTGTATATTCATTCATACCTTTATGGGCATCAATGATTTTCATATTGGTTGGTTCACCAATTATACAAATTCCGTCTTTAATATCTCTTTTTTTTAATTCTTTTATTAATAATGGTGCGCCGATGCATGCGGTTTCTTCATCGAATGTAAATGAAAAGTGAATGTCTCTGTCTAAATTATTTTCTTTAAATACAGGAGCATATGCTAGAGCACATGCAATAAAGCCTTTCATATCACATGAACCTCTCCCAAATAATTTCTCATTTTTTATAGTTGCAACAAATGGATCAGTAGACCAGCCTTTTGAAACTGGGACTACATCTGTATGACCTGAAAGAATAATCGGTTTTTTACCATTTCCATTTTTAGATTTTAAAGAAGCAAAAAGATTTACTCTTTTTTTATCACCATCAAAAATTCTAAATGAAGTTGCTCCTAAATTTTTTAAAATATCATCACAATAATTAATGAGACTATTGTTGTCGTTTCCAGAAATAGTTTTGAAAGCAATCAAATCTGTCAATATTCGTATCGAATTATTATAAATTTTATCAGGATTATTTTCTGTACTCATTAACAAATCATTATATATTAAATTTATGAAAGAACAAATTACGTATGAAGACTTTGATAAAGTCGATATTAGATTGGGAACAATTATTTCTGTGAGAAAAAATGAAAAAGCAAGAAAACCTTCATTAGTTGTAGAAGTTGATTTTGGAGAAAAGATAGGGATAAAACAATCTTCAGCTCAAATTACTCATTATTACAATGAAGAGAATCTTAAAGGAAAACAAGTAATTGGTGTTTGTAATTTTGCAGAAAAAAATATTGCAGGAGTTGTATCACAAGTATTGATTCTCGGAGCCATAGATGCAGAAGGTAGAGTAACCTTAGTTCATCCCTCTCAAGAAGCAGAGAATGGATTACCAATTGCTTAAATGCATCCAGAACTATTATCATTAAGTTTATTTTTTTTTGTTACCAGTTGCTCACCTGGCCCAAATAATATTGTTGCATCTCATTCAGGTTTTAATCATGGAGTAAAAAAAACGATACCTCTAATGTTGGGTGTTATATTTGGTTTTACCTCAATGCTATCTTTAGTAAATTTTGGGCTAATTAATGTTTTTAAATTATATCCAATTATTCAAAAGATTTTAGTTTTTACAGGGTCTGCATTTTTAGTTTATTTGGCTTACAGAATTTCATTTTCTAAATCATCAAATCAAAAAGAAAAACTAGAACCTGTTAAATTTATAGAAACATTTCTTTTTCAATTCTTAAATCCCAAAGGAGTAATCGTTGCTATTATTGCAGTATCAACTTATATCGAATCTGGAGATAACTTTTTTACTTATTCTTTCTGGCTCCTAACTTCTGCCTTTTTCTTTGCTATATTTAGTATCTTATTCTGGACTTTAATTGGTAAATTTATGAGAAAATTCGCGACAAATGAGAAATTTATTAAATGGTTCAATTATGTTATGTCAGCGCTTTTATTAGGCTGCATAGCTACTTTTTATTATTAAATATGAAACCAGGAGACAAAAACTCGTTCAATTCGTTAACTAAAATTTCAGTTAACGGCAAAAGTTATAATTTTTACTCACTGAAAGAGGCTGAGAAAAATGGTTTAGCAGGTATATCAAAGCTTCCTAAATCATTGAAGGTCTTGCTTGAGAATTTGTTAAGATTTGAAGACGATATAACGGTTAATAAAAATCAAATTCAAGCTATTAAAGATTGGTTAAAATCTAAAAGTTCTAATACAGAAATTGCATATAGGCCTGCGAGAGTTTTACTTCAAGATTATACTGGAATTCCTGCGGTTGCAGATTTGGCTGCAATGAGAGAGGCTGTAAAAGAAAAAAATAAAGATCCAAGCACTATCAATCCATTATCATCAGTTGATTTGGTAATTGATCACTCTGTACAAGTTGATAAATTTGCAAACAAAAATTCATTAAAACAAAATGTTGATATTGAATTTAATCGGAATGCTGAAAGATATTCTTTTCTTAAATGGGGACAGCAAGCATTCAATAATTTTAGAATAGTTCCACCGGGAACTGGAATATGTCATCAAGTCAATCTGGAATACCTTTCAAAAGTTGTTTGGAATGAAAAATATAAAGGTGAAGAATATATATTTCCAGATACTTTAGTTGGAACAGATAGTCATACAACTATGGTAAACGGTCTATCGGTTTTGGGCTGGGGTGTAGGTGGAATTGAAGCTGAAGCTGGAATGTTAGGTCAACCTATTTCGATGTTAATACCTGAAGTTATTGGGTTTGAAATGAAATCAAAAATGCCAGAAGGTACAACAGCAACTGATCTTGTTTTAACCGTAGTTAAAATGTTGAGAGACAAAGGAGTTGTTGGAAAGTTTGTTGAATTCTATGGTGAAGGACTAAAAAATCTGACTTTAGCAGATAGAGCTACTATAGCAAATATGGCACCTGAGTATGGTGCAACTTGTGGTTTTTTCCCAATAGATGATGAGACTTTAAAATATTTAAAATTCTCAGGAAGAGATGATCAAAATGTAGAAATTGTAAAACAGTATGCTCTAGAACAAGGACTTTGGGCAAGTTTAGATGTAGAATTTACAGACACTCTTTCTTTAGATATGTCAACTATAGTACCGACTATTTCAGGACCAAAACGTCCCCAAGATAAAGTTTTGCTAACTAATGCATCATCAAATTTTAAAAAAGTGTTTTCAGAAGTTACTAAAAAAGAAGAACCAAATATTTATAATGTTGAAAAAGAAGAATTTAAAATAACTGATGGTGATGTTTTAATTGCTGCAATCACTTCTTGTACTAATACTTCTAATCCAAGTGTACTAATTGGAGCAGGTTTACTTGCAAAAAATGCAATTGAAAAAGGTTTAATGACTAAGCCCTGGGTGAAAACATCTTTAGCACCTGGATCTCAAGTAGTTACAGATTATCTAGAAAAAGCTGGGCTAAATATTTATTTAGATAAGTTAGGATTTAATTTAGTTGGTTATGGATGCACTACTTGTATTGGTAATTCAGGTCCATTAGCTGATAACATATCAGACTCCATAAAAAATAATAATATTTATGCTGTTTCAGTATTATCTGGAAACAGAAACTTTGAAGGAAGGATTTCACCTCTAATAAAAGCAAACTATTTAGCGTCTCCGCCATTAGTTGTTGCTTATGCAATAGCAGGAACTATGAGATTTGATTTGTATAAGGATCCTTTGGGTAAAGATAAAGATGGTAAAGATGTTTTTTTGAAAGATATATGGCCATCTAACAAAGAAATAGAAGAAACATTGAGAAATTCGTTAAATGCAGAAATGTTTATAAAAAGATACTCAAATGTTTCTCAAGGACCAGAACAATGGCAAAAAATTAAAACAGAAGAAACCAATATTTATAATTGGGAAGATAATTCAACATATGTAAAAAAACCTCCATTTTTTGATAATCTTCCTGATAAACCTGAAGGATTTAAAGAAATTAAGGATGCAAGACCACTATTAATATTAGGTGATAGCATTACTACTGATCATATTTCACCTGCTGGATCAATTCAAAAAGATAGTCCGACTGGAGAATATTTTATGAAACATCAAATACTTCCAAAAGACTATAATTCCTATGGAGCAAGAAGAGGCAATCATGAGGTTATGATGAGAGGGACATTTGCTAATATAAGAATTAGAAATGAAATGGCACCTGGTACTGAAGGTGGTTTTACAAAGTTGCACCCTGAGGAAAAAGTAATTCCAGTATATGATGCAGTTGTTGAATATAAAAAAAGAGGCACTGATTTAGTTGTAATTGGTGGTAAAGAGTATGGAACTGGTTCCTCAAGAGATTGGGCGGCCAAAGGAACTAAACTTTTAGGTATAAAAGCTGTTTTTGCAGAAAGTTTTGAGAGAATTCATAGATCAAATCTTATAGGAATGGGTATACTGCCATTACAATTTAAAGATGGAATAAATAGAACTAATCTAAAATTAGATGGCTCAGAACTATTTTCTATTATTGACTTAGAAAAAGGTATAGATCCTAGAGACGAAGTTGATGTTGAAATCAAGTATGTCTCTGGAGACATCAAGAGAATTAAAATGTTAAGTAGAATAGATACTAAGAACGAATTAGAGTATTACAAAAATGGTGGAATTTTACAATATGTACTTAGGAACATGATTTAATGGATGAAGATATTGAAATAATAAATACCCAAACACGTAATGAAAAAATTAAAAACTTTTTCATAAATAATAAAAATTCTTTAATTTCGATATTAGTAATAATTATTTTAGCTTTAATTGGCTACTTTTCTTTTGAAGAATATCAATCTAGCAAAAGAGAAAAATTAGCTGATAAATACGATTTAGCTGTAATAAGATATGAGGCTGATAATAAATATAATGTGATCCCAGATCTTAAAGAGGTGATTAATGCTAAAGACAAAACATATTCTCCTCTAGCTTTTTATTTTTTGCTAGATAACGATTTGATAAATTCAAAAGATGAAATTAACAATTATTTTGATATTTTAATTAATGATATTGGCTTGGATAAAAAGTTTAAAGAGCTAACAATCTTTAAAAAAGGCCTATATAACTCAGATTTTTCTGATGAAAATGAATTGTTAGCTATTTTTAATCCTTTAATTAAAGCAGATAGTATATGGAAACCACATAGCCTTTATATTATGGCAGAATATTATTTATCAAAAAATCAAATGCAAAAATCTAAAGAATTTTTTGAGCAAATAGTTAGTCTTGAAAATAATAACTCTAAAATAAAAGCCAAAGCTCAAAAAAGGCTAAGATCTAGTTTCAGTGAGTAGGATAGTATTATATTTCGTCTTTTTACTTTTATTATCAAGTTGTGGTCAAAGTGATAAATCTGTAGAAAATACTAATTCTAAAATTTTGTTTGAAGAAATTAAACCAATTCAACAACAATTAAATCCCAATATACAAATAAATCTATCTAAATTTGTTAAAGATAATAGTTTTATAAATAATAATACAAATAATAATGGAAATATAAACTTTGAGCCAACATTTGAAAAAAAGAAAACGTTTAAATTTTCAAAGATTAGACAGTTTAATTCAATCGACACAGATATTTTATTTATCAAAAAAAATGATCTTATTTATTTTGATAACAAAGGCACAATATTCAGAATTAATGAAAATTTTGAAACTTTGTGGAAAGTAAATCATTACTCAAAGAAAGAGAGAAAACTTAATCCAATATTATATTTTAATTATATAGATAATAAAATTATTGCTGTTGATACTCTTTCAAATATTTTTTCTTTAAATTTAGATAATGGGGAACTAAACTGGAAGAAGGACAGTCTATCTCCATTTAATTCAAATATTGCTATAAAAAATGATAAATTTGTCACTGTTGATTTTGATAATGTAGTCAGATGTTTTTCAATAGTAGATGGAAATGAACTATGGAATTTTAAAACAGAAAACACATTCATTAAATCTCAAAAAAAATTATCTGTTATTATTAAAGATGACATTGTTTATTCACTTAATAATTTAGGTGATCTTACAGCATTAAATATTAATGATGGGAGTTTAGTTTGGCAAACACCTACTCAGAGTAACGAAATATTCTTAAATGCATTTAGTCTAAAAAATTCAGAAATGATTTTAAATAATGAAACAATATATTTTTCAAATAATAAAAATGAGTTATTCTCAATTGACACAAGAACTGGCATAGTAAAATGGAAACAAACTGTAAATTCCAGTTTAAAGCCTACGGTTTCTGAAAATTATATTTTTAATATTTCTGAGGAAGGATATTTATTTGTAATTGATACTGAGACTGGAAATATAATCAGGATCACTGATGTTTTCTCAACATTTAAAAAAAGAGAGAAAATTACTCCAGTAGGTTTTGTTATTGCTAAAAATAAAATTTATTTGTCTACCAATAATGGACGAATTTTGATTATTAATTTAATTAATTCTGAAACAGAGAAAGTAATTAAATTTAATAATGAAAAAATATCGAGGCCATTTATTAATAATGCTAATATTTTTTTAATTAAAAATAATGGAATTATAAGATCAAATTAATGTTATTAAAATTTTTAGAAAAAATTGGAAGAAAAAAGGTAGTTTTAGATAGGGGGCCGTCTCACCCAAAATTTAATGAAGCCAAACCATGGATGAATAGATATTATTTATTATTTAGGAATAGACCAAAATGGTTTCCATTTAATATATTAATTCATGAAATGTTGGATGACGATCATGGGGATGGAGTTCATAATCATCTATTCCCTTATATTACAATAATTTTGAGAGACGGTTATTGGGAAACTACTAAAAAAGGCAAGTTCTGGAGAAAACCTGGATATATTGGATTTAGATCAGCCAATGCATATCATAGAGTAGACCTTGAGCCAAGAACAAGGCCAATGACAATTTTTATCTCTGGACCTTTTGGATTAAGAAAAGGACCAAGATCAGAATATGGTATCGATTTTAATTCAAAAAAGAATTAATGCAAAAAAGTTTTGTTAAAGAATTTAAACTTTACTGCAAAAAGAAAAATTTAGACGTTAATTCGTATCAGATAAAACTCATAAAAACATTAGAAGAATATTATAAATTAAACTACAAATCATTTATCTCAAAAATTTTATCAAAAAAAAATTATAAAAAAGGCTTTTATCTTTATGGAGATGTTGGTGTGGGTAAAACCATGATATTGGATTTTTTTTTCAACTTAGTTGAGGGTAAAAAATTAAAACTTCACTTCAATGAATTTATGCTTAGCTTTCATGATTTTGTACACCAATCCAAAGGTAAAAATGATGAAAATAAAATAAGTAAATTTGTAAAAAAATTAAAATCAAAAGCAAAATTAATATATTTTGATGAGTTTCAAGTTACAAATATAGTAGATGCAATGATACTTGGAAAATTATTTGATGAAATATTTAAAGAAGATTTAAAAATTATTGTAACCTCTAATATAAAAATCGAAAATTTGTATAAAGATGGGTTGCAAAGAGATCAATTCAAACCTTTTATAAAAATAATGCAAAATCAATCATTTGAATATCAATTAAATATACATGATGATTATAGAAAGTCCAAAGGCAATAAAACTCAAAGATATTACTCACCTTTAAATCAAGAAAACAATTTTAAAATAAACAAATTATTTAGAGTGATGACTAAAGATAAGATTTTAAAAGAAAAGATTTTAAACATCAAAGGGAGAAAATTTATTTTAAAAAATTTTTATGATGGAATTGTTCGATTAACTTTTAAAGAAGTATGTGATAAAAATTTAGGATCGGAAGATTATATTAAAATAGTAAAAAATTGTTTTTTTATAGTTATGGAAAATGTGCCAGCATTTAATGATTTAAATTCGAATCAACAACAAAGATTTATTACTTTTTTAGATATCGTGTATGATCAAAATATACCTATGGCCATTAGTGCAGAACAAAATATTGATAAACTCACATCATCAAGATTATTGGAAAAACCATTTAAGCGAACCATTAGCCGATTATATGAACTAACATCTAAAAAGCATTTATGAGACAAGAATTTTTTAATCTTGAACTTAAAACAAATGGTCAAAAATTATATGAATTTACCGATCAAACGATAGACTGGATAAATAAAAATAATTTTAATAATGGTATTTTAAATTTAAGCATTCAGCACACTAGTGCATCTTTAATTGTTCAAGAAAATGCTGATCCTGATGTTCAATCAGATTTAATTAATTATTTTGATAAAATTGCTCCAATGGATAATAAATTATATATTCATACAATAGAAGGTAAGGACGATATGCCAGCTCATATAAAGTCTGCTTTAACTAACAATCAAATATCCCTCAGTATAAAAAACAAACAACTTTTGTTAGGAACTTGGCAAGGAATTTACCTTTTTGAACATAGGTTAGCTTCTACGAAAAGGCTTATTATTCATCATTTTATTGGAGATTAATTAATTTTTTAATGTTTGAAATGCTTTTAGAGCTGCGTTTCTAGCTTCTTCATGCACGACTATTGGGGAAGGGTAATCAGAACCAATTTTAGTTTTTATAGCTTCTTGATATTTAGTTTCCATTTCCCATGGTTTATGAATAAATTTATTTGGAACTCTCTCTAATTCAGGTACCCATTTTTTTACATACAGACCTTGTTTATCAAATTTTTCACCCTGCAATATAGGATTAAAAATTCTAAAATAAGGGGCTGCATCTGCACCACAGCCAGCAACCCATTGCCATTGTGCAACATTGTTTGCTTCGTTAAAATCTAACAAACAATTTCTAAAATGTTTTTCACCCTCTTTCCAATTAATTCTTAAATGTTTTACAAGAAAAGAACCAACTACCATTCTAATTCTATTATGCATCCAACCTGTTTCATAAAGTTGTCTCATCCCAGCATCAACAATTGGGTATCCAGTCATACCATTTTTCCAAGCTTTCAAATTTTTTGCATTTTTATCCCATGGAAATTTGTCAAATTCTTTTCTTAAATTACCTTTTAGCATTTCAGGGAAATAATTAATTAAACTATGTGAAAATTCTCTCCAGCCTAATTCATTTAGATACTTTTTAACACTAATATTTTTTGATTTATATTTATAACATTTGTCCCAAATATTACTTACGTGTATTTGTCCGTTTCTAATGAATGGCGAAAGTTTTGACGAACCATTTATAGCTGGATAATCTCTATCAACTCCATATTTCAACATTCTATTTTCAACAAACTCATTTAAAAATTTTTCAGATTGTTTTTCAGATGGATACCAATATTTTTCAAATTTTTTATACCAATTTTTCTTTGGTAAAATTTGATCTGGAACATTACTATTTTTGAATAATTTTATTTTGCTCTTAGCTCTTTTTACGTTTAATGATTTGCTTGGGATACTATCTAAGTAAATTTGTTCTCCAACTCTCCAAAATGGACTATAAACTTTATAAGGGCTTCCATCATCTTTTGTAACATTTTTATATTCATTAAGAACATTTCCTTTAAAGCATTTTGAGAGTATTTTGTTTTTTTCAAAAATTTTAATGAGCTCATCATCTAACTTTAATTGAGATGGCTCATATATTTTATTCCAAAAAATAGAAATTTTATGTTTGTCTTTGATTTTACTAAAAAAAGTTATCTCATCAGAAAATACTAACTCTAATTCAATATTATATTTAATTAATTCATCTTTAAAATTTATTAATGATTTACTTATCCACCATTTTTGTGCTTCTCTAACATCATCAAAATTTTTCTTGTTATAAATATACAATGCTGTGACATTATCGTAATTATTTGTTGCATAAGATAACGCAGAATTATTTTTTATTCTAAAATCGTCTCTTATCCAAACAACAGCTTTTTTTGACATATAATTTACTTTCTGCCTTTAGATAGCAATTGTTTGTAAAGTTTTACATCTGCATTACCTTCGCATCCAATAACTAAAACATTAGATTTTTCGTTAAGATTTATTAATTTCTTTGTTTTAGGATTATTACAGAGACTAATAAGACTGATAATTCCTGGTGTAGCACATTCACCACCTATTATTGATCTTTTACTGAGTTTCTTGTCTTTAAGCATTGCAACAGTTTTAGGAACTTTTGAGTCATTTACAGTGACACAACAATCACTAGCCTTTTTTAATACATGCCAAGGAATGAGAGACATTTCATTGCATGACATACCACCCATTATACTTTCTTTTTTTATTTTAATTTTTTTTAAACTTTTGCTTTTTATGCTTTGAAGTACACAATCAGCTCCATCTGGTTCAACTATTATTATTTTAGGAACTCTCTTGAAATATTTTGCAACTCCTGCAACTACACCTGCTGCCATGCCACCAACGCCAGCTTGAAGGAATATATGCGTAATATAATGCGTAGTTTGTTTTGAAATTTCTTTAATCATAATTGAATAACCAGCCATAGTTAACAAAGGAACATAACTATAATTCTTCGTAGATATATCCTGAACAATATTCCAATTATTCTTTTTTGATAATTTTTTACACTCGTTTAATGAATTTTCGTAATTACCTTTTACTCGAATTACATCGGCTCCAAATTTTTCAATTTCTTTTACTCTCTCTTCACTTACATATTGACTAACAAAAATTTTACATTGTAAACCCAATCTTTGAGCACCCCAAGCAACTGATCTACCATGATTTCCAGCTGTTGCAGATGATATTATTATATTTTTTTTCTTTTTAGATATTTTTTCTACGGCATATGCACCACCTAAAGCTTTAAATGATTTTAAATGAAATCTTTTCGACTCATCTTTGTAAAAAATATTATTAAGTTTTAAATTTTTGTTTAGTTTCTCTAATTTTAATAATGGTGTTTTTTTATAGTATTTCCACTTAGATATAGAATTAAAAGCATCAGTGATTATTTTTGACGAAATAATATTTAAAATATAATTTCGATTAAAACTATAATTTTTATTCGATAAAAATTTTGTATATTTCCATTTTCTATAACTATCAAAGCTTTTCACTTTAACAGTCTAGAGTATTCTGTCTTTCCCATTTTGTAATTGGTTTGGACTTATCAAATTTTTCGTTATCATTAAAATCTTTTAATTCCGAAGTCCTTAACTTGACATAACTTTTAATTACTTCTTTTCCAAATGCTTTATTCATTTCTTTATTATTTTCAATTTTATCAAGAGAATCTTTTAGTTCATTTGGTAATTTAGAAAGGTTTGGATATTTTTTATAATCCTCATACATATTACAAAAAAGAGGTTTGCCAGGATTAATTCTTTTACTTAATCCCTCTATTCCTGCAGCTATTACACTAGCTTGAAGTAAATAAGGATTTGCGGATCCATCCATAAGTCTTAATTCAAATCTTCCCGGATCAGGAACCCTTATCATATGTGTACGGTTATTTCCTGTATATGATATACTGCTTGGAGACCATGTGGCACCTGATTTTGTTGGTGCAGCATTTATTCGTCTGTAACTATTTACTGTTGGATTAAAAAAAGTAGATAAGGATGAAGCATGTTTCATGATGCCTCCTAAAAAGTTATAAGCTGTCTTGCTTAGCCCAAGCTTATCATGTTTATCAAGAAAGATATTTTTCTTTCCTTTCCATAAAGAAATATGTGCATGACATCCATTACCAGTTAAATTTTCAAAAGGTTTTGGCATAAATGTTGCTCTCAAATCATGCTTTTCTGCAATAGCTTTAACCATAAATTTAAAAAAAGTATGTCTATCAGCAGTTTTTAGACAATCTGAATAATCCCAATTCATTTCAAATTGCCCGTTAGCATCTTCGTGGTCATTTTGATAAGGACCCCATCCCATTTCAATCATACAATCACATATTTCTTTTATAAGCTCATATCTTCTCATTAATGAAGACTGGTCATAACAAGGTTTAGATTGAGTATCTCTGTTATCTGCAATTGCGTTCCCATCAGGAGAAATTAAAAAATACTCACACTCCACACCTGACTTCATGCTATATCCCAATTCAGATAATTTTTTTATTTGTTTTTTTAACATCACCCTTGGTGAAGCATCGACTGGTTTACCATTCATCCATAAATCTGAAGCCAACCAACCAACTTCTTTATTCCATGGTAGTTGAATTAAACTGTCAGGATCAGGTATTGCAAACATATCAGAATCAGCTGGTGTCATATCTAGCCAGGCTGCAAATCCAGCAAATCCAGCACCATTTACTTGCATATCTTTTATTGCATGAGCAGGAACCAATTTTGATCTTAAGACACCAAATAAATCTACAAAACTTATCAAAAAATATTTAATTTTTTTTTGTTTTGAAATTTTAAATAAATTTTTAGCCATCTAATAACGTAACACAATTATTTAAAAAATGATAAAAAGAAATCTTTGTAATAAATTAAATTTACACCGATAATAATTAATATCGCTATAATTACTCCATACTTTGCTTTTGGCCATGCAAGACGTGCCATTTTGCTAGGAGTTTTATTTTCATTTTGATTATTTTCTTCAGAATTTTGCATTAAAAAAAAAGAGGGCACAGTATTTCATGCGCCCTCTTAAAAGTTTTAACCGTCTGTTATATTGCTTTTCCAGTCGTTAGCACTTGGTTTTTTTCTGACAATTGCATTCATTTTACCATCTTCTTGTTTAGATGAAATAACATGCCAGCCAACCCAAATAAGAATTGCTATTATAACTAGCACTCCTTCCGAACCAACACCTGGATAGACAGATCCTTGTACCTCAGAGGCACTTAAATGATCTATCCAATTTGATACTGTTGCCATTTACATACCTCCTTTATCTACTGGCCGAGACTACAGCTTTTTCGTCTTCTTTAGCCTCTTCCATAATTGTATAGTCAAGTCCTGCAAGTTCTACTTCTCTTGGTATTCTTAATTTACCCATTCCGTGAAGAACTTTTGCAATTATATATCCAGGAAGCATACCTAAAACAAAAAACATTATTATTGCTCCGATAAACATTCCTAGTGGATTAATTGCTGCATAATTAGTTCCGTCCCACATTGCTCCAACACTGTATCCAGATGAAGGATAACCATTTAAAACGAAACCACATATTACAAGACCAACAAATCCAGCATAACCATGAACAGCTACTGCTCCAACTGCATCGTCGATTTTATATTTTTTCTCGACCCAGTAATGCATTTTGTAAGCTATAACTACTCCGATCATACCGATTATCATTGATTGTATTGGATGATATAAATCATTACCTGCAGATGCACATATTATTCCCGCAAGTCCTGATGAATAAGTCCAGAAAGGATCTCCCTTCGAGACCACATACCCTGCTAACAACCCTCCAGATAACGACATTAAAAAGTTCATCGTTATTCCACTAAGTGTGGTGGGAGTTAGGTAGATGTTCGTTGCAGTAAAGAAAGTTACACCTTCCATACCATATTCAGGTCCAAGATCATAAATCGGAACATTACATGCAGCGTAAAAGCCCCAAAAACCTGTATAGATTAAGAATAATCCAACAGTCACTAACCAAGGATTTCTTGGTCCAATGTTTCTTGGTTCTCCGCTAGATGAAAATTTTCCAATTCTTGGTCCTAAAACAATTAGAACACCTAAGGCAAAACCTCCGGCAATTGCGTGAATTACTCCGGAAGCATAAGCATCGTGATATCCTAATATTTTTAACATCCATCCATCAAAATGCCATCCCCATGAAGCATCTATTGTCCAGAAAACAGATCCAATTGCAATTGCAAGTATTCCAAATGCAAAAGTAGTTATCCTTTCAATAACCGCTCCAGATACAATTGAAGCTGCAGTCCATGAAAATAATAAAAAGGCTGCCCAGAAGACACCCATTATATGATCATTAAGATTTACGGCCATCAATGCATTTGTAGGATTAGCAAGATCATTTCCACCAAATCCACCTCCAAGAACTAAACCAGTACTTTCGGTCATAATCGAGGGAGCTAATCCGGGTCCTGTTGGAAATGCCCAGTATATCCACCAACCAAAGAAAAACCATGTGACTGTTACCAGTGGTATCAGCATTGTATTTTTCATAAGAGTGTGTTGGTGATGTTTGTAACGAGATGCCCCAACTTCATACATACAGAAACCCACGTGGATCAAAAACATAAGAACCACAGTTACCCAATAGTAAAATTCTGTAAATAAGGTTGTGAGAGCACCTAATTGATCAGTCATATTTCTCTCTCCTATTAATAGTTAACAGACTCTATGAAATTTTTTTTACGCTGACAATTTTATTTTATTTATAAAAAGTAGAAGTTAATAATTATTTTATCAACTTGAAATTGAAATTAGAATTTTAAATATGCTTTTTTAAGGTCAACCAGAGGATGATTCGGGGACATTTGAAACTTTACCAATAATTCTCTAGCTATCATATCTCTATCCTGCTGATTATTAGGTAATTTTATTTTACTTGGTATCGTTACCCAACCGTTAGCATTTCTATCGAATACAGCAGGTCTATTTTCTTCATATCCCATATGAACATCTTCTAACCAATTAAGATCATCCCAACCCATAGCTTCTATATATTTTTTTAAAAATGGAGTGAGTCGACTATAGTCAGGCAAAAGATTAACGTCATATCGATAGCCAATTGTTTGGCCAATCATTTTTTCTCTAGCAGTCTCTTTTTTCTTACCTAATTGACCTTTGATCTCTTTTGATTTGACTTTTTTCTTACCTTTTTTCTTTGGCATATTTGCTATTAGATTTTATGGAAATCTTTAACTCCTACTGTATGATTTGTTCCTGCAAGAGGCACTTTAGCTAAAGCAGAAGCCTCCATTGTTAATGCAGCCATATCTTCTGGTTCTAGTGAGTGAATATTTGTTTTTCCACATGCTCTAGCCAACAATTGAGCCTCCAATGTCATCGCATGCAAGTAATTATACACTCTTAATGCTGCATCATCAGGATTTAATCTTTTCCTTAATTTAGGATCTTGAGTAGCAACTCCTACCGGACATCTACCCGTGTGACAGTGGTAGCAATGACCTGCGGGAACACCCATTTCTTTTTCAAAGTTAGATTCTGGTATTTCCTTATTGCAATTTAAAGCCACCATTGCGCCTGTTCCGATTGCAATTGCGTCTGCACCAAGTGCTAAAGCTTTAGCCATATCTGCTCCATCTCTAACACCACCGGCATAAATTAAAGTTACTTTTCCAGTTTTACCTACATCATCCAAAGCTCTTCTTGCTTCTCTAATTCCAGCAATTCCTGGGATACCTGTGTTTGCAGCTGCTATGTGTGGCCCAGCACCTGTTGAACCCTCCATTCCATCAAGATAAATTGAATCTGGATCACATTTCGCTGCCATCCTTACATCATCATACACTTTAGCTGCTCCAAGTTTTAATTGAATTGGCACTTTATTTTTTGTTAATTCTCTAAGCTCTTGAACTTTTAAAGCTAAATCATCTGGACCCAGCCAATCAGGATGTCTTGCTGGAGATCTTTGATCAATACCTGCAGGTAGCGATCTCATTTCTGCAACTTGGTCAGTAACTTTTTGACCCATCAAATGACCACCCATTCCAACTTTTTGTCCTTGTCCAATAAATACCTCAATTCCATCAGCTAATTGTGCATGGTGTGGGTTAAAACCGTATCTTGATTGTATGCACTGATAAAACCATTTTTCTGAATATCTTCTCTCATCTGGTATCATTCCACCTTCACCAGAACATGTTGCGCTACCAGCCATTGTAGCACCTCTAGCTAATGCAGTCTTTGCTTCATAAGATAAAGCTCCAAAACTCATTCCCGTAATGTAAACTGGAATATCAAGCTCAATTGGATTTTCACATCTTGGACCAATAATAGTTTTGGTCTCACATTTTTCTCTGTAACCTTCAATAACAAATCTTGTTAATGTACCTGGCAAGAAAACTAGATCATCAAAAGTAGGTATCTTTTTCATCAAAGCCATTCCTCTCATTCTGTATCTTCCTAATTCGGCTTTGATATGAATGTCGTCCATTACTTCTGGGGTAAAAATAGCGTTGTGTCCCAACAAACTTTTGTTTCTTGAAGCTATTCCATTACCATTATAATGTCCGTTTGATTTTCCATTACCATTTTTTTTCTTTGCCATT
>CACJQE010000010.1 GCA_902595465.1 uncultured Pelagibacteraceae bacterium | reverse complement strand
GAAATTGTTGTGTTGTTGATCCTGGTGAAGCAGATCCAATTGTAAATTATTTACAGAAAAATAAATTAAATTTAAAATATATATTAAATACACATCATCATCATGACCATGTTGGCGGGAATGAAGAATTAAAAAAAAAATTTAATGCAGAAGTAATAGGTTATATTGGAGATAAAAATAGAATACCTCAAATTGATATTTGCTTAAGTGATGGTGAAATTTGGAAGAAGGATATTTTTGAAGCAAAAATATATCATGTCCCTGGCCATACAATAGGTCATATCTGTTTTCATTTTTTTAAAAATAAGTTAATTTTTACAGGAGATACTTTATTCTCTATGGGATGTGGAAGAATTTTTGAAGGGAGTTATGAGCAAATGTACAACTCACTACAAGTTTTAAAAAATTTAGATAAAGATACAAAAATTTATTGTGGACATGAATATACTTTAAAGAATTCTGAATTTTGTTTATCACAAGATTCCAATAACAATGAATTACTAAACAAAATTATAGAAATTAAAGAAAAAATTAAACAAGGTAAAACTAGTATGCCATCAACGATTGGTGAGGAACTTAATTGTAACATTTTTCTTAAGTCAAACGATCTAGAAAATTTCAAAAAATTGAGGGATTTAAAGGATAATTTCTAAGTTATTAACCTTGACTATGATGCAACCCAGACTATATTGCTGACTATAAAAATTAGAGCTAACTATGTCATTCGCGGTAATTCAAACAGGTGGTAAACAGTATAAAGTGAAAGCTGGAGAGATTCTCAAAGTTGAAAAGCTCGAAGATTCAAAAGAAAATTCAAAAATAGAGTTTAATGAAATACTAGCTTACGGAGATGATAAAAATTTAGAGTTAGGAGAGCCGACAATTAGTGGAGCTAAAGTTGAAGCTGAATTAATAAAAAATGGAAAAAATAGAACAGTTCTTATTTTTAAAAAAAGGAGAAGGCAAAATTCGAGAAGAAAAAATGGTCATAGACAAAAATTTACAATGGTAAGAATAAGTAAAATCTATTCAAAAGATGGTAAAGTTATTTCTGAAGCAGAAAAAAGAAAAGAAATACCATCAAAAAAAATAGTTGAAACTAAGGAAGCAGCTAAATAAAAAGTAATTTATGGCAACGAAAAAAGCAGGTGGATCGTCAAGAAACGGAAGAGATAGTGCAGGTCGTAGACTTGGTGTGAAAAAATATGGTGGCGAGATGGTTGTGCCTGGCAATATTATTGTAAGACAAAGGGGAACTAAAATATTTCCTGGAGAAAATGTTGGCATGGGTAAAGACCATTCGATATTTTCAGTTGTTAAAGGTAAAGTAGAGTTTAAAAAATCAAAATCTGATAGAACTTACGTTTCTGTAAAGCCCAATTAATAGATACAACACTCACATAGTTGTTATATGAAATTTCTAGATCAAGTTAAGATATATGTAAAAGCTGGCAACGGAGGGTCGGGATCTCCAAGTTTTCGTAGGGAAAAATTTGTAGAGTTTGGTGGCCCTGATGGCGGCGATGGAGGGAAAGGAGGATCTGTAATTCTTATTAGTGAAAGAAATCTTAATACTTTGATTGATTACAGATATCAACAACACTTCAAAGCTGAAAGAGGAAAAGATGGCAGCGGAAAAAACAAAACTGGGAAAGGTGGTGAAGATTTATATTTAAAAGTACCTTTAGGAACACAAGTATTTGAAGAAGATAATAAAACACTTATTTATGATTTTAAAAGTCAGAAAGAGGAATTTTTAGTAGCAAGCGGAGGTAAAGGAGGATTTGGAAATACAAGATTTAAGTCCTCAACCAATAGAGCCCCAAAGAAATTTACAAAAGGGGGTCAAGGAGAGGAATTTTGGATTTGGCTTCAACTAAAAACAATTGCTGATATCGGTATCATAGGATTGCCCAATGCTGGGAAATCCAGCTTGCTTGCATCAATGACGAGTGCAAATCCAAAAATAGCAAACTATAAATTTACTACAATTAATCCAAATCTTGGTGTTGCTAGTTATGATGACAAAGAAGTTACTTTAGCAGATATACCAGGCTTAATTGAGGGTGCTCATACCGGAACTGGTCTTGGAATAAAGTTTTTAAAACATATAGAAAGGTGCAAAACTTTGCTGCATTTAATAGATATAACTGAAGATGATTTATTTATTTCTTACAATCAAGTCAGAAAAGAATTATCAAAATACAGTAAAGATTTAGTTAAAAAAAAAGAAATAGTAGTTTTAAATAAAACTGACTTAATTGATGAAGAGGAAAAAAAAGACAAGATAAAAAAACTCAAGAATAAATTAAAAAAAAATATCTTTTTGATGTCAACAATGGATAAAAAATCAGTATCAGATATAAAGTCAAAGTTGGTAAACTATGTATCTTAAAGACTCCAAAACTGTAGTAATAAAAATAGGTTCATCTTTATTAATAAATGACAATAAAATTATTAGAGAAAAATGGCTTTTGGAATTTGCTAAAGATATTAAAGAGTTACAAAAACTTAAAAAAAACATTGTTATAGTTAGTTCTGGAGCAATTGCTTTAGGGTGTAAAAAATTACAATTAAATAAAAAAACTTTAAAGCTTGATAAAAGCCAAGCCGTTGCATCAATTGGACAAATAGAATTAATGAATCTTTTTAAAAAGACATTTGGCTCAAATAAAATAAATATTTCTCAAATTTTAATTACTTTAGAAGATACTGAACAAAGAAGAAGAGCTATAAATGCTAAAAGAACTTTCGAAAACTTATTTGAGCTTAATTTTGTACCTGTTGTTAATGAAAATGATAGTATTGCAACTTCTGAAATTAAATACGGAGATAATGACAGATTAGCATCAAGAGTTGCACAAATATCAGGTGCAGATTGCTTAATATTATTGTCTGATGTTGATGGATTGTATTCTAAAAACCCAAAAATTCATAAAAATGCTAAATTGATTAAAGAAATAAAAAATATTGATTCTAAAATTGAAAATTTTTCAAGTAAAAGCACAAGTGAGTATGGTACTGGTGGAATGAAAACGAAAATTGATGCTGCAAAAGTATGTCAAGTCTCGGGTTGCTATATGGCTATTGCAAATGGTTTAATTAAAAGACCAATTAAAAATATACTGGAACATAATTCTGGGACATGGTTTTTGCCAAAAGTATCTAAATTAGATGCAAGAAAAAAATGGATAATTAGCTCTATATCTCCAAAAGGAGAAATTATTATAGATGATGGTGCTTTAAATGCTTTAAAAAATGGAAAAAGTTTATTAGCTGCAGGTATTAGAAAAGTTTCAGGGAAATTTGTTAAAGGTGATCATGTTAGAATTTTGGATAAAAATAACAAAGAATTTGCTAGAGGGTTGAGCAGTTTTACATCTGATGAGATATCCAAAATAAAAGGAGAACATTCTAACAAAATTAGTAATCTTTTAGGCTATGTTACAAAGTCTGAAGTTATACATAAAGATGATATGGTTAAAATTTAATGAGTAAACTACTTAAAAAAATTGGATTAAATTCTAGAAAAGCTTTGAATTCAAGTATTAGTCCAAAAAAAAAGAATAAAGTTTTAAAAGATTTTGTAAAATTAATTGAGATTAATAAGAATAAAATAATTAGTGAAAATAAGAAAGATATTTTTTATGCAAAAGAAAAAAAATTAAAAGAAAACTTAATTCAAAGACTCGCTCTTAATAATAATAAATTAAAGAGTATAATTGACTCTATTAAAATTATTACTTCTTTTAAAGATCCAGTTAATCAAGTAACTTCCAAATGGAAAAGGCCAAATGGACTTCAAATTAGAAGGGTTACAATACCAATAGGAGTTATAGGTGTAATATTTGAGAGTAGACCCAATGTTACATCGGATGTATCAGCATTATGTTTTAAATCTGGAAATGCTGTTATATTAAGAGGTGGTTCCGAAGCCTACAATAGTAATAAAATTTTTGTAAATTTATTTAGGAAAGCTCTAAAAAAAAATAAAGTAAACGAAAATTACGTCCAGTTTATAAACAATAAAAGCAGAAAACTCGTAGATTATTTATTATCAAAAATGGAAAACTCCATTGATGTTGTAATACCACGAGGCGGAAAAAATTTAGTAAAAAAAGTTAAACAACTTTCAAAGGTGCCAGTTATTGGTCATTTGGAAGGAATTTGTCATACATATATTGATAAAGAGGCAGAAGATAATATGGCAAACAAAATAGTATTAAATGCTAAGTTGAGAAATACTAGTATATGTGGTGCAACTGAAACTCTCTTAATACATAAAAGTAAATCAAAATCAGTAAATTTAATTTTAAATTCACTAGCTAAAAGTGGTTGTAAAATTTTAGCTGATAGAAAAATAAGTAAATTATTTAAAGGCAAAACATATCCTACAAATAATAATACTTGGTCAAAAGAACATCTTTCACCGATTATTTCGGTTAAATTAGTGAATGATGTCAAAGAAGCAGTTGCCCATATCAACAAATATGGAACTATGCATACAGATGCAATAGTAACCAAAAACAAAAATACAGCAAAATTCTTTATTAAAAATGTAAAAAGCTCTATTGCTATTCAAAATTCATCAACACAATTTGCTGACGGAGGAGAATTTGGTTTTGGTGGAGAGGTTGGAATTTCAACAAACACCTTGCCACCAAGAGGTCCTGTTGGTCTAAATCAGTTAGTAAGTTATAAATATGAAGTTTATGGTTCAGGGCAAATTAGAAAATAAAAAGATTGGTATACTCGGTGGATCGTTTGATCCAGCACATGTTGGTCATATAAGAATTTCTAAATTAGCAAAAAAAAATTATAATTTGAACCAAGTTATATGGGCTATAACAAAACAAAATCCATTTAAAAAAAATAATCCAAATGATCTATATAAAAGAACAGCTTATGCAAAAAAAATTAATAAAAATAATAAATTTATAAAAGTTAAATGTTTTGAAGAAATAATAAAATCTAATCGTACGGTAGATTTAATTAAATATTTAAAAAAAAAATTTAAACATTCAGAAATATTTTTTTTAATGGGGGCAGATAACCTAATAAATTTTCATAAATGGAAAGGGTACAATTCAATAACTAAAATGTGTAAAATATTGGTATTTGATCGAAATGGATACAAATCAAAGGCTTTTAGATCTAAATCATTTAAGAAATATAATAAAAAAGCAGTTGAATTTATAAAGTTTAATAAAGTCAATATTTCATCTTCTCAATTAAGAAAAATTTGATACTCTTAAATTAATTAATGGAAAAAATATCAGCTCTTAAAAATGAAATAATCAAAACGCTTGATATTAATAAAGCCTTAGACATAGTTTCAATAGATCTCGAAGGAAAGTCATCAGTTGCGGACTTCATGATTATAGCTAGTGGTACATCATCAAGACATATTCAAGCTTTATCTGAACAAGTTTTTGAAAAATTAAAAATTAATGGTGTGAATAATTGTAAAATTGAAGGAAAAGATAGCAATGATTGGAAGCTTGTAGATGGAATAGACTTAATAGTTCATATTTTTAATCCTGAAAAAAGAAAATTTTACGAATTAGAAAAAATGTGGTCAGAATTAATTCCTAAAGAAAAACTGATCATATGAAAAAAGTATACTTTATAGCTTCATTATTTTTTTTCATATTTACAAATCCAATTTTGAGTAATGAAAACGATATTTACAAAAAAATTGATTTATTCAGCGAAGTCTTAGATAAAATTAATAAAGAATATGTTGATGAGGTAAACCAGAGTGAAGCAATGGATGCTGCTATAAACGGCGTTTTACAATCTTTGGATCCTTATTCAGCATATATGTCTCCGGACTCGTTTAAAAATATGCAAACTGAGACTAGCGGAGAATTTGGAGGATTGGGCATTGAAGTCAGTATGGAGGCTGGTGTCGTAAAAGTAATTTCTCCAATTGATAACTCGCCAGCTGAGGAAGTTGGTGTCAAAGCAGGAGATTACATCGTTAAAATTGATGATGTTCAAGTTCAAGGAAAAACTCTTTCTGAAGCTGTAGAATTAATGAGGGGCCCAGTTGGATCTGATATAGAGATTACTGTTAGAAGAAGGGGAGAAAGAAAAGCACTTATATTTACAATTACAAGAGAAATTATACAAGTTGCATCTGTAAAGTCAGAAATTAAAGATGATCAAACAGCTTATATAAGATTAACATCATTCAATGAGAATAGTAGTAAACAAATAAAAAATAAAATCAAAGAATTTAAGAAAAATAAGAAAATTAAAAATTACATATTAGATTTAAGAAATAATCCTGGTGGATTGTTATCTCAAGCAATAAGAATTTCAGATTATTTTTTAGAAAATGGAGAAATAGTTTCTACAAAAAGTAAAAGGAAGTATGAAAATAGAAAATGGTTTGCAAAAAAAGGAGATATTATTGATGGAGAAACGATGGTTATTTTGATTAATTATGGGTCTGCATCAGCATCTGAAATTGTTGCAGGAGCACTACAAGATCACAAAAGAGCGATATTAGTAGGAGAGAGTACATATGGAAAAGGGTCAGTCCAATCAATTATTCCTTTAGAAAATGAAGGTGCCATAAGACTTACTGTTTCTAAATACTATCTCCCATCGGGTAAATCGATTTCAAGAGTAGGTGTAAATCCAGATATAGTTATTGCTGAAGGTTCAGATGAATTTAGAATAAATACAGATACTGATAACCAGTTGGAATTTGCTCTTAAATTATTAAATGGTTAAGAATGAAAGAAAAATTTCAAAAACTTCCATTAAGAAATGGTGTTGGTATCGCAGTCCTAAATAAAGAAAATAAGATATTTGTTGCAAAAAGAATTGATAATCCTGCTGATTTTTGGCAGATGCCTCAGGGCGGTATTGATGAAGGTGAAAATTATTTTGATGCAGCGTTGAGGGAACTTAAAGAAGAAACAAGCATAAAGTCAGTAGAACTAGTTAAAGAAATAAGTAAATACACAACTTACGATCTTCCTGATCGCCTTTTAGGAATTATTTGGAAAGGAAAATATAAAGGCCAAAAGCAAAAGTGGTTTATTGTAAAGTTTAATGGAGAGGAAAATGAAATTAACATTAAAACTAAACATCCTGAATTCTTAGATTGGAAATGGATAGATATTAAAGATTTAACAACGAAAGTTGTAGATTTTAAACTTCATGTTTACCAAGAAATTCAAAAAGAACTAGAAAAAGTAGTTAATTAATACTTATAGATTTTAGAACTTCGACTTTGTGATTTAAAAGGAATCTTTTTTGATCATCGATATTATCTTTTGACAATTCTGCTTCAGCACTGCTTATCGATTCAGATACAAAATTTTTATCAGCATCTTTTAAATCAAAAATTGAGCTAGTTAATACAGATAACGTATTATCTTTAAATTCGACAATACCATCTTCAACATAAAAGTTTTGTTCCTCAGATTCAGAAAATACTCTAATTATTCCTGGTTTTAAAAATGAGATAATTGGAATATGGTCTTTAAGAATACCAATCTCTCCTTCTACAGCAGGAATTACAACTTCAAATACATTGTCTTTTGAAAGAAAAGATTGTTCTGGGTTTACAATATCTATATTAAAAAGATTACTCATTATGCAGCTGCATCTTTTGCCATTTTTTCAGCTTTTTCTATTGCTTCTTCTATTGTGCCAACCATATAAAAAGCAGCTTCAGGAAGGTGGTCATATTCTCCTTTGCATATTGCGTCAAACCCTTTAATTGTTGACTCTAAATCTACAAGTTTACCTGGAGATCCTGTAAATACTTCAGCCACAAAGAAAGGTTGTGATAAAAATCTTTGAATTTTTCTAGCTCTAGCAACGGTTAGTTTATCATCCTCTGATAGCTCGTCCATTCCTAGAATTGCAATAATATCTTGCAAAGATTTGTATGTTTGTAATATTTTCTGAACAGATCTTGCTACTCGATAGTGTTCATCACCAACAACTCTTGGATCTAAAATTCTAGAAGTAGAATCTAAAGGATCAACAGCTGGGTAAATACCTAATTCAGCAATTTGTCTTGAAAGTACAGTCGTTGCATCTAAGTGTGAAAAAGAAGTTGCTGGAGCTGGATCCGTTAAATCATCTGCAGGTACATAAATTGCCTGAACTGATGTAATTGATCCTTTATTAGTAGTTGTAATTCTTTCCTGTAGGTTTCCCATATCTGTTGCAAGAGTAGGCTGATAACCAACCGCAGAAGGGATTCTTCCAAGAAGAGCTGATACTTCTGAACCTGCCTGAGTAAATCTAAAAATGTTATCAACAAAGAACAAAACATCTTGACCCTCTTGATCCCTGAAATACTCTGCCACAGTAAGACCAGTTAAAGCTACTCTAGCTCTAGCTCCTGGAGGCTCATTCATTTGTCCATAAACTAATGCTGCTTTAGATCCAGTTCCCTCTGGCTTGATCACTCCTGACTCTATCATTTCGTGATATAAATCGTTCCCTTCTCTAGTTCTCTCTCCCACTCCAGCAAATACTGAAAATCCACCATGGGCCTTAGCTATATTATTTATAAGTTCCATTATAATTACAGTTTTTCCAACTCCTGCTCCACCGAACAATCCAATTTTTCCACCTTTAGCATAAGGTGCTAATAGGTCGATTACCTTTATTCCAGTTACTAGAATTTCTGTTTCTGTAGACTGATCATTAAAAGAAGGAGCTTGTCGGTGTATAGGCCAATTTTCTTTAGTAGAAATTTGTCCTTTCTCATCGATTGGTTCACCTATAACGTTTACAATTCGTCCTAATGTTTCTGGACCTACTGGAACTTGAATTGGAGCACTAGTATCTTTTACTTCATCACCCCTTTTTAGTCCCTCTGTACTATCCATAGCAATGGTTCTAACACTTGACTCTCCAAGGTGCTGCGCAACTTCTAAAACTAATCTATTACCTCCATTATCACACTCTAAGGCTGTTAATATTTCTGGCAGTTCTCCATCAAATTTTACGTCAACGACTGCACCAATTACTTGTGTTATGTTTCCTTTTTTGCTCATAATTATAAACTTTCTGCTCCTGATATAATTTCAATTAACTCTTTTGTTATTGCTGCTTGACGGCTTCTATTATACTCAATTGTAAGCCTATCAACCAATTCGCCTGCGTTTCTGGTTGCATTATCCATTGCTGTCATCCTCGAACCTTGCTCACTGGCAGAATTCTCTAACATTGCTTTAAATATTTGCGTTGAAATATTTTTAGGCAATAAATTACTTAAAATCTCATCTTCATCTGGTTCAAACTCATAGTCATTATCATTACTAGAATCATCTTTATCATTTTTATCTTTATTAAGTGGAACTATTTGTTGTTCTTGAGGAATTTGCGTAATCACATTTTTAAATTTATTGTAAAATATTGCGCAAACATCAAATTCATTTTTTTCAAATTTTTCAATTATAATTTTTCCTACTTTATCTGCATCAAAGTAATTTATATTTTTTGACTCTTTGAAAGAAATGTTCTCTACAATATAACTTTTATACTGTCTTTTAAGTTGATCATATCCTTTAGATCCAACAGTAATAATCTTTAAAGTTTTATTTTCAGATATTATTTTTTCGAAATAACTTTTTGCTTTTTTAATAATGTTAGTATTAAAACCTCCGCATAAACCTCTATCAGCAGTGAGTACAATACATAAGTGAACTTTCTCTTCACCTGTCCCAACCAGTAATTTGGGGGCATTTTCTTTATCTGTTATACTTTTTGAAAGATTTAAAATTACATTATTCATTTTTTCAGAATAAGGTCTGCCTTTTTCAGCATTCTCTTGAGCTTTTCTTAACTTAGCTGCAGCCACCATTTTCATAGCTTTTGTTATTTTCTGAGTTGATTTAACACTCGTAATTCTTTTTCTGAGATCGTCTAAACTTGGCATTTATAATTATTTAATTCCTTTAATTAATTCTACTAATTGTTTTTCAATGTCTTCCTCAATCTTTCCAGTTTTGGCAATAGACTCCATAATCTCAGGCTTATCAGATTTACACTTTTGTAGAACTTTATTTTCAAAGTCGGCTACATCTTTAAGTTCAATATCATCCAAATAACCTTTTACACCACAGAAAATTGATATAACTTGTTCTGCAACTGTCATGGGAGAATATTGTCCTTGTTTTAAAAGTTCAGTTAACTTCGAACCTCTATTTAAAAGTTTCTGTGTAGATGCATCTAAATCAGATCCAAATTGAGCAAAAGCTGCCATTTCTCTGTATTGAGCTAACTCTAATTTAATTGATCCAGCCACAGATTTCATAGCTTTAGTTTGTGCAGCTGATCCAACTCTAGATACGGATAATCCAACGTTTACTGCTGGTCTAATTCCTTGATTGAATAGTTCAGTTTCTAAAAATATTTGCCCATCTGTAATAGATATTACATTTGTTGGAATATATGCAGAAACATCACCTGCTTGTGTTTCAATAATTGGTAGCGCAGTTAAAGAACCTCCGCCATTTTCATCACTTAATTTAGCAGCTCTTTCTAATAATCTACTATGTAAATAAAACACATCTCCTGGGTATGCTTCACGCCCCGGTGGTCTTCTTAATAATAATGACATTTGTCTATATGCGACTGCTTGCTTAGATAAATCATCGTAAATAATTAAAGCATGCATTCCATTATCTCTAAAATATTCTCCCATAGTACATCCTGTGTAAGGAGCTAAAAACTGAAGAGGCGCAGAGTCTGAGGCTGTTGCAGAAACTATAGTTGTATATTCCATTGCGCCAGCGTCCTCTAAAGTTTTTACAATCTGAGCAACTGTTGATCTTTTTTGTCCAATTGCAACATATATACAATAAAGTTTTTTACTTTCGTCCTCTGACTCATTAATTTTTTTCTGATTGATAATTGTATCAATAGCTACTGCAGTTTTACCTGTTTGACGATCTCCAATTATAAGTTCCCTTTGCCCTCTTCCAACGGGAATTAAACTATCAATTGCTTTTAAACCTGTTTGCATTGGTTCACCAACAGATTGTCGTGGAATAATTCCTGGCGCTTTAACTTCAACTCTTTTTCTCTCTAAACTTTTATCTAAAGCTCCTTTTCCATCAATTGGATTTCCTAATCCATCAACAACTCTTCCTAAAAGTTGTTTTCCAACTGGTACATCAACAATCGCACCAGTTCTTTTTACAGTATCTCCCTCTTTAATTTCTCTATCATCACCAAATATAACAACACCAACGTTGTCACTCTCTAAGTTTAATGCCATTCCTTTAGAGCCATCGGAAAACTCAACCATTTCTCCTGCTTGAACATTATCCAAGCCATAAATTCTTGCAATTCCATCTCCAACAGACAATACTTGTCCCACCTCTGAAACTTCAGCTCTATCGCCAAGTTTTTTTATCTGTTCTTTTAGTATTTTTGTTACTTCTGAAGGATTTATTTCCATTTATGCCTCTATCATTTGTTTTTGAATTTGTTGCAGTTTATTTTTAATAGAATTATCTACCATTGTGCTTCCCACTTTTAATACCAAACCACCAATTAAACTTGGGTCAAATTTATAATTTAACTGTATCTTAGCTCCAAAGTTTTGAGATAACTCTTCTTTAATTTTAGAAATATCTGTTTCATTAAGTTCTTTAGCTGAAAAAAGCTCTGCTTTTATCTCGCCTCTAGCTTTCGAACATACCTCTATAAAATCACTTAAAATTTTTTCTAAATAAAAAAATCTTCTTTTTTGTATTAAAAAAACCAGAAATCTTTTTAAAAGATTATCAAAATTGTTTTTTTCAGAAATTGTTTCAATAACTCTAGTTAAATCCTCAATGCTTGTCGTGGGGTTTTTAATTAAATATCTAAATTCTTCACTCTCATTTATGAGTCTACTTATTGCAACGACTTGTTCCTCTACTTTTGCTAGAGATTTATCTTCATTAGCCAGCTCAAATAATGCTTGCGCGTAACTGTTATTAGAAGTTATTGATATTTTGTTTTCGCTCAATTTATACTCTCAATTGTGAAGATGTTTAAAATTTCGCTTAGATAACATACGAATTATCAGTCTTCAAGGCTCAGATTGTGAAAAATGGTAAGATTTAATGGGCTAATTGAAGCTGATAGGGTCAACATCAACTGAAAGTTTCATTCCTTTGGAGAGTTGAAATTCTTTCAATACATCTTTCAATTTTTTCTGAATACTAGATGTTTTTTTTGCTCTTATTAATAGTCTATTTCTGAATTTTTTATTAATTCTATATATTGGGGCGTTTACGGGACCTAAAATTTTAGCATCTATAGACTTTGATAAAATATTTTTAAGTTTTGCGGCATCTATATCTAATTTTTTTTCATTTGATGAAGATAAAATTAAAGCGATAAATCTTTCGTAGGGAGGTAAATTATTCTTTTTTCTTAAATTTAATTCATTTTCTAAAAATTTAAAAGGATCTTCGTTTGTAATTTGATTTATAACTTCTGGTTTTAAGTTATATGTTTGGAAATAAATATTTGCCGGCTTGCCAGTTCTGCCTGCTCTTCCTGATAACTGGTGGTAAAGTTGTAAATTTTTTTCAGTGCTCCTAAGATCGTGTCCTTGAGAAGTTAAATCAATATCTAATACAACAATACAATTCAATTTTGGAAAGTGAAATCCTTTTGATATTAATTGAGTGCCTACAAGAATATCTATTTCACCAGATATAATTTTATCCAATTTATCTTTACCAGATGCTTTATTCATTGTGTCGCTGGAAAAAATTATTGTTTTTTTATTAGGGAATAAGTTTTTAACCTCTTCCGCAATTTTTTCTACTCCGGGTCCACTAAATACAAACTCACAAACATCTCCTTTTTTACAATCTCTATTTAATTTTGATTTATATCCGCAGTAATGACACAAAAGAATTTTTTTATTTTTGTGAAATACTAAATTTATAGAGCACCAAGGGCATGTAAAAACATTTAAACATTTTTTACATAAAACGTAGGGCGCAAAACCTCTTCTATTTATGAAGAAGAGAATTTGATCTTTTTTATTTAAATGTTCTTTTACTTTATCAATAGTTTTAAGAGATATAGAACTTTTGGTCGCTAGTTGATTTTGATAAAGATCTATAACATGGTGTTTGGGCAAATTCGCACCTTTATATCGATTAAGCAATCTTGAGTAATTATATTTTTTAATTTTAATATTTTCATATGTTTCGATTGATGGAACTGCAGTTACTAAATTTATTGGAATATTTTCATGTTTAGCTCTTGATATTGCCATATCTCTAGCATTATAGATAATTCCTTCATCTTGTTTGTAAGATTGATCGTGTTCTTCATCTACGGTAATCAAACCCAATTTTTTGAATGGTAGAAATAAAGATGATCTTGCTCCAATAGCTACTTTTATTCTGCCTGAGGATAAACCATTCCATATAATTTTTCTTTTTTTTGGACTTACTTTTGAATGCCAAACTGCAGCTTCGAATCCAAAATAAGATTTAAATTTTTTTTCAAATTCGTTTGTTAACCCTATTTCGGGCAATAAAATTAGAGCTTGTGATCCAATATTTAGAATTTTTTCAATAGCTTTAAAATAAACTATTGTTTTGCCTGAACCTGTTGTTCCTTGGAGTAAATGAACTCTAAAACTGCTATCATATTTTGATATTTCTTTATAAGCGTTATTTTGTTCTTCAGAAAGTTGATAAATTTTTTTTTCATTTGATACATCGTATTTTAATAGATCTTTGTCATTTTTTATTTTTAAATTTTCGTCATTAATCAAATGTAGTTTTAGACACATTCCTAGAGGTACAAGATTGTAGTTAGAAAACCACTTTAGAAAATTGATTGTATTTTTACTTAGCGGTTCAATTTCAATTTTTTCAGTTATAGATTTTAATTTAAATTCTTTCTTATTCTTTTCTTCAAAAATATCCCAAATTATACCAATAATATTTTTCTTACCAAAAGGCACTTTTACATAATCTCCTGGTTTTAATTTAATATTACTTAGATATGTAAATGGATGATCAAATATATTAGGCAATAGAACAGGATATTTCATAAATTAATTATGATATATATTATGAATGTATCTGTCTTTTATCTACAGATAATGCCGCTTCTTTTATAGCTTCTGAAAATGTTGGGTGTGCGTGGCATGTTCTTGCGATATCTTCTGAACTGGCCCCAAACTCCATTGCAACTGACATTTCTGCTATCATTTCTCCTGCATGTGGACCAATTATATGTACACCAAGCACTTTATCAGTTGATTGATCTGCCAAAATTTTTACAAAACCCTCTGGTTCATCAATTGCTTTGGCTCTCGAATTTGCCATAAAAGGGAATTTACCAATTTTGTAACCAATGTTTTCTTTTTTTAATTGCTCCTCAGTTTTACCAACATAAGCTACCTCTGGGGATGTATAAACAACTCCAGGAATAATATCATAATTCACATGACCTGATTGGCCTGCTATAAGTTCTGCAACGGCAATCCCTTCTTCTTCGGCTTTATGGGCTAACATAGGACCATCAATAACATCTCCTATTGCGTATATATTTTTAATATTTGTCTCAAAATTTTTATTTACTTTGACTCTTCCTTTTTCATCTAAAGCTACACCAACTTTATCTAAATTTAAATTTTTAGTATAAGGTCTTCGTCCAACAGAAATTAAAACAACATCAACATCATGTTTAACTTTTTGACCATCATTTTGTGAAGTCTCCACCGTTACACCATTAGAGTTTTTAGTTATTTTATCAACTTTAGTATTAAGGTTGAATTTTATACCTTGCTTTTTTAATATTTTCATAAATTCATTTGAAATATCTCGATCCATTCCGGGTGTGATATGGTCTAAAAATTCTACAACTGTAACTTCAGTACCAAGTCTTGACCAAACTGATCCCATTTCTAATCCTATATATCCTCCTCCAACAACAATCATTTTATTAGGAAGCTTTGGAATAGATAGGGCTCCAGTTGAAGAGAGAATTCTTTTTTCATCGAAATCTACTCCAGGCAATGAAACTGGCTCTGATCCTGTGCTGATTATTGTTTTATCAGTTTGAATTATTTTAGTGCCTTCAGAGCCTTCAATTTTTATTGAATTTTCGTTCTCAAATGAACCTTTGCCTTTAAAATATGTGACTTTGTTTTTTTTGAATAAAAATTCCACTCCTTTAGTCAAAACTGTTACAGCTTTGTCTTTATTTTTCATCATTTTATCTAAATTAAGTTTTATTTCTCCAGTCTCAATTCCAATTTTTTCAAAATTTTTAGCACTGTGATATTTTTCAGATAAATTAAGTAAACTTTTTGATGGAATGCATCCTATATTTAAGCATGTTCCTCCTAGAGACCCTCTAGACTCTATGCATGCTGTTTTAAGACCAAGTTGAGACAATCTAATTGCACAAACATATCCTCCAGGGCCACCACCAATTACTGTAACATCAAATTTTTCTGGCATATTATAAATTTAAAAACAACCTTCTTGGGTCTTCTAAGTTTTCTTTAACATTTTTTAAAAAACTTACAGACTCTTTTCCATCAATTATTCTATGATCATAAGACAATGCTAAAAACATTACAGGTCTAGCCTTTATCTCACCATCAACAACAACGGGTCTTTCAACAATATTATGCATTCCAAGAACCGCTGACTGAGGAGGGTTTAAAATAGGAGTAGATAACATTGATCCATAAACACCTCCGTTGCTAATTGTAAATGTTCCCCCTTGAAGATCCTCTATAGTAAGACTACCATTTTTTGCTTTATCTGACAGATCTTTTATGTTTTTTTCAATGTCCGCAAAAGACATTTCATCAGCATTTTTTAATACCGGAACTACTAATCCTTTTTCAGTTCCGACTGCAAAGCTCACATTATAATAATTTTTATAAACCATTTCGTCATTTTCAACTTCAGCATTTATTGCAGGAAATAATTTTAATCCAACTATACAAGCTTTTACAAAAAAGGACATAAAGCCGAGTTTAATTCCATAACTATTTTGGAAATCTTCCTGGTTATCTGTTCTCATTGAAATTATATTTGACATATCAACTTCATTAAACGTTGTGAGTATAGCGGCATTATTTTGAGCTTCTTTTAAACGTTTAGCAATCGTTTGTCTTAGTCTTGACATTTTAATTCGTTCTTCTTCACCGTATTGAATTTTTCTTTCGTTAGGTTGAGGATTAGTTCCCATTAAACTTACTAAATCACCTTTTAAAATTCTTCCATCTTTACCTGTCCCTTTTACTTCATCTAAATTAATTTTATTTTCAACAACCATTTTTCTTACAGCAGGAGAAAGTGTTTTATTTTGTTTAATAGGCTTGGTTTCTTCAACTTCATCATTTAATACCAATGGTTCTTCATCAAGCAATAAAGGTTCTTGAGTTTTTTTTGTATCTTTTTTCTTTTCAATTTCTAAATTTATTACATTATTTTTTTCAACGTTTCCTTTAACCGGCTCAGCTTCCTTTTCTTCTTTAATAGCACCACCTTCTGAAATCATTCCTAATACAGTTCCAACTTCAACTGTATCACCATCTTTTGAGTTGATCTCTGATATAACACCACTCGCAGGTGCAGGAACTTCTAAGTTTACTTTGTCAGTTTCTAATTCTACTACAGCTTCATCAGCAACTACGTTATCACCCTTTTTCTTTAACCACTTCGTGACCGTAGCCTCTGTAATACTTTCTCCCAAAACTGGAACTAATATTTTTTCACTCATTTATTCAAATACTTTATTTATAATTTCTTGTTGTTCAGAATTATGTCTTCTTGCATAACCTGTAGCGGGTGTAGCATCTGGACTTCTTCCAATGTAAGAAATTGCATTATTTTTAGCCTTAATAGTCTCTAATGTCCATTGTATATAATCTCTAACAGCAAACCAAGCACCCATATTTTTGGGCTCCTCTTGGCACCAATAAAATTTTGAATTTTTTGCAAATGGTTTTAGCTCTTTAACCAAACTTTTTGCAGGGAAAGGGTATAGTTGTTCAATTCTATACAAAATCACATCATTGATTTTTAGTTTCTCTCTTGCCGCGAGAAGATCAAAATAAATTTTTCCAGAGCATAATATTACTTTTCTAATTTTTTTATCTTCTTTTAACTTAATAAAACCTTTTTGCTTACTATCTCTAGAATGATCCCATAGCACTCTATGAAAAGAATTTTTTTTACTAAAATCTTCTAAATTTGATACACAATATTTATTTCTTAAAAGTGACTTAGGTGTCATTATAATTAAAGGTTTTCTAAAATCACGGTGCATCTGTCTTCTTAAAGCATGAAAATAATTTGCAGGTGTAGTACAATTCATAACTTGTAAATTATCATTTGCACATAATTGCAAAAATCTCTCTAATCTCGCAGAGGAGTGCTCTGGACCTTGTCCTTCATAACCATGGGGTAATAACATAACCAGTCCTGATGCTCTTTTCCACTTTCTTTCACCAGATGATATAAATTGATCAATAATTACTTGTGCACCATTTGCAAAATCACCAAATTGAGCCTCCCAAATTGTCAATGTATTCGGTTCTACTAAACTGTATCCATATTCAAATCCTAAAACTGCAAGTTCAGATAAAAAACTATCTACAATTTCAAAATTTTTTTGGTTACTAGATATATTGTTTAAAGGTATGTACCTTGAATTATCAATTTGATTTCTTAAAACTGAGTGTCTCTGACTAAAGGTACCTCTACCTGAGTCCTGACCTACTAACCTTACTGGATAACCTTCAACTAATAATGAACCAAATGCTAAAGACTCAGCTGTTGCCCAATCAATTCCTGAGCCTTCATTAATAGTTTTTTTTCTATTTTCCATAATTTTTGTTATGGTTTTGTGAATATTTTTATCAGTTGGAAAAACATGTATTCTGTCAGAAATATTATTTAAAATTTTCAAATCTGATCCAGTTACACCTCTTTTATCTTTACCTCTTTCGGGTTTATATCTCGACCAAGTTCCCTCAAACCACCTAATTTTAGGTTTATAATCTTTCGCATTTTTAAATTGATCGTCTAATAAATTTTTAAAATCAATAATTTGTTGATCTAAATCTTGTTTCGTAAAAAGCCCCTCATTTACGAGCTTTTCACCATAAATTTTAATTGTAGATGGATGAGATCTAATTTTTTTGTACATAAGAGGTTGGGTGAAAGATGGCTCATCTCCCTCATTATGTCCAAATCTTCTGTAACATATTAAATCAATTACAACATCGCGATTAAATTTTAATCTAAATTCAGTCGCTATTCTTGTTGCGTAAACTACTGCTTCAGGATCATCTCCGTTAACATGGATGATTGGTGCATCGACCATTTTACCTACGTCAGAAGGATAAGGGGAAGATCGCGCAAATCTAGGACTTGTTGTAAATCCAATTTGGTTGTTAACAATAATATGGATTGTCCCTCCAGTATTATGACCAGGAAGTCCAGACATTGCAAAGCACTCTGCTACTATTCCTTGTCCTGCAAATGCTGCATCACCATGAATTAATATTGGTATAACTTTATTTCTTTGTTTATCTTTGTGGAAAAATTGTTTAGCTCTGGTTTGGCCAAGAACAACAGGATTAACCGCCTCTAAGTGTGAAGGATTATCTGTTAAACTTACATGTACAGGATTTCCATCAAATTCTCTATCAGATGAGGCTCCTAAATGGTATTTTACATCTCCAGCACCATCTTCTGATCCATCCATTTCACCAGCAAATTCATTAAAAATTCTTTTATAAGATTTTTGTAAAACGTTTGCTAAAACATTTAGTCTTCCTCTGTGTGACATTCCTATTTTAACTTCTTTTATTTTAGATTGTCCTCCAATTTTTATAATTTGCTCAAGAGCAGGTATTAGACTTTCTCCGCCATCTAAACCAAATCTTTTAGTACCAACATATTTTGTATTTAAAAATTTTTCAAAGCCCTCTGCTTGTATTAGTTTATTTAAAATCGCTTGCTTTCCATTTTTTGTAAACTTGAGTGCATTTTCGTCTTTTTCAACCCTATCTCTAAACCACATTCTCTCAGTTGGATTTGAAATATGCATATATTCATAACCTATAGGACCACAATAAGTTTTTTTTAAAAACTTGAGTATTTCTCTGATATTTGCACTTTTTTTATTTATTATTCCATTAAGAAAAATTTCTTTGTCATAATCTTCTTTTTTAAAACCATAGTACTCAGGATGTAATTCGTCTAAATATTCTGACTTCATCAATTCTAAAGGATCTAATTTTGATAATAGATGTCCCCTTAGCCGATAAGCTCTTATCAAGGCTACGGCACTTATTGAATTTTTATTTGAATTTGCAATTACTTGGAAATTAAACTTGCTAGAGTTATCTTTGTTTTTTTCGTTTTCTTTAGCTGTTTTCTCGACATCCTCAATATTAATTTTTTTTGAAAAAGGTTTCCACGATGGTCCATTTATCTCGTCGACTAATATCTTCATATCCTCATCTACACTTGAGAAATATTCAATCCAACTTTCAGAGAGAGATGGATCTTTGTTTATAAATTTTACATACATTTCTTCAATAAATGCACTATTGGCCTTATTTAAAAACGATGTTTTTTTATGTTCCAGATTTTTAGGAGAACTCATTTTATTTTATTATAATACTAAATTTTGTTTTCAATTGGACAATTTATTTAACAATGTTTTTCCAATTTCTGAAGGTGATGTGGCTACTTCTATGCCACAATCTTCCATTTTTTTGATCTTATCTTTAGCCCCACCTTTACCACCTGATATTATGGCCCCTGCATGTCCCATTCTTCTACCCTGTGGTGCTGTAACTCCTGCAATAAAACCAACCATGGGTTTTTTTATTTCATGATTTTTTACAAATTCAGCTGCTTCTTCTTCAGCTGATCCACCTATTTCACCAATCATTAAAATTGATTTAGTTTCCTCATCTTTTAAAAATAAATCTAAGCAATCAATAAAATTTGTGCCATTGATTGGATCGCCACCTATACCTATACATGTTGATTGCCCCAAATCATTTTCTGTGGTTTGTGCGACAGCCTCGTAGGTCAAAGTTCCGGATCTTGATACAATACCAACAGAACCCTTTTTGTGTATATTTCCTGGCATTATCCCGATCTTGCATTCATCGGGAGTGATTATCCCTGGACAATTGGGACCGATTAATCTTGATTTTGAATTAAGTAACTTTTTTTTGACCTTAATCATATCAAGAACTGGTATTCCCTCAGTGATACAAACAATTAATTCTAATTTAGCTTCAATGGCTTCTATGATTGCTGCAGATGCAAATTTCGCAGGAACATAAATCATAGTTGCGTTGGCACCAGTTCTATCGACTGCTTCCTTTACTGTATTAAATACTGGTCTATCTAGATGAGTTTGACCACCTTTTTTTGGTGTAACCCCTCCGACTAAATTTGTTCCATATTTAATTGCTTGCTCCGAATGAAAGGTTCCATGACTACCCGTAAAACCTTGGCAAATTAACTTTGTGTTTTTATTAACTAAAACTGACATTTATTTAATAGCCTCTACAATTTTTTTGGCAGCATCTGATAAATCAGATGCAGAAATTAACTCAAGACCTGAATTATCAAGTATTTTTTTTCCCTCTTCAAAATTTGTTCCGGCTAATCTTACAACTAAAGGAACATTCATTTTTATTTCTTTTGCAGCATCCACAACACCTTGGGCAAGAATATCACATCTCATTATTCCGCCAAAAATATTAATCAATATTCCTTTAACATTTTTATCTGATAAAATTATTTTAAAAGCAGCTGCCACTTTTTCTTTAGAAGCCCCACCACCAACATCTAAAAAATTTGCTGGTTCCTTTCCATATAATTTAATTATGTCCATAGTTGCCATTGCAAGTCCAGCTCCATTAACCATGCATCCAATTGTTCCATCAAGTTTAATATATGCTAAATCATGCTTGCTAGCTTCTATCTCTGTTTCTTCTTCTTCATTGAGGTCTCTCAACTCAATTAGTTCTGGATGTCTGAATAAAGCATTTCCATCAAAATTCATTTTTGCATCTAAACAAATCAACTCTTTTTCTTTTGTTAAAATTAAAGGATTAATTTCAATTAAATTAGCATCCGTTTCTATAAATAATTTGTATATAGACTTGATTAGACTAATTCCTTGCTCTTTTGTTTCTTCATCTAGATTAAAAATACTTATTATTTTAGTACAATTTTCATCAGATATTTCGTTATCTAAGTCTACTTTTGTTGTTAAAATTTTCTCAGGAGATTTGATTGCGACTTCTTCTATATCCATACCCCCTTGATCACTTGAGATAAAAGCTATCTTTGAGCTTGCACGATCTACAACGCAAGACAAATAAAATTCTTTATCAATGTTAGATGAAACTTCGACATATAATCTTTTAACAATTCTTCCACTAGGTCCTGTCTGATGAGTGATTAATTTTTTTCCAAGCAAGGATTTTGCCTCTGTTTCAAGACTTTTTAAATCATTTACTATTTTAACTCCACCAGCTTTACCTCTGCCTCCAGCATGAATTTGTGCTTTCAACACATATTTATCAGTTTTAAGATTTTTAGCTTTTTCCAATAATTCATTTACATCTAGAGCATAAACTCCTTTCGGAACTTTAGCTCCATATTTTCTAAGTATATTCTTTGCTTGGTGTTCGTGAATATTCATTAACTAGTTATTTAAACTAGGATCAATTTTGGATGCAGCTTCCCATAATTTTTTTACAGCATCTACTGAGTTATTAAACTCAGATTTTTCATTTTCATCTAGCTCAATTTCTTCGATTTTTTCTATACCGTTCTTTCCAACAATTACTGGCACTCCTGCGTAAATATTGCTTATTCCGTATTGTCCATTTAAATGAGCAGCACAAGGAAGCATTTTTTTGCTATCTTTTAAGTATGCTTCTGCCATTTCAACACCTGAAGCTGCCGGTGCATAAAATGCTGAACCTTTTTCTAAATATTTAACAATTTCAGCACCTCCATCTCTAGTTCTTTGATTTATACTTTCCAATTTATCTTTTGAAATTTTTCCTTCTTTTACTAAATCTAATAATGGTCTGCCTGAAACTTTTGTGAATCTTAGTAGAGGAACCATAGTATCTCCATGACCTCCCATTACCATTGCCTCAATTTCTTTAACAGGCACATCTAACTCTAAAGATAAAAATAGTTTAAATCTTGATGTGTCCAATATTCCAGCCATTCCAACAACTTTGTCAGGCGATAGTCCAGAAAATTTTTGAAAAGCCATAACCATTACATCCAATGGATTTGTAATACATATAACAAAGGCATTTGGTGCATGCTGCTTTATACCTTCAGCAACCTGTTTTATAATTTTTAAATTTATTCCTAATAAATCATCTCTACTCATTCCTGGTTTTCTTGGAACACCAGCCGTTATAATGATTACATCTGAATTTTTTATATCTTCATAATTATCAGTACCTGAAAATTTTACTTTAAATCCATCTACAGATGAAGACTGTGCAATATCCAATGCTTTACCTTTAGCAATTCCACTTGCTACGTCAAATAATACTACTTCATCAACAAGCTCCTTTAGTCCAATTAAATGTGCTAAAGTTCCACCTATTTGTCCAGCTCCTATTAATGATATTTTTGACATTTTACTATTTCATTGTTGGCATTATAAATTCAGGATCTGATCTAACACCTGAAGGCCATCTTGAAGTAATTGTTTTTAATTTAGTATAAAATCTAACTCCTTCTGGCCCGTGCATATGTTGATCTCCAAATAATGATCTCTTCCATCCACCAAAACTATGAAAAGCAACTGGCACAGGGATAGGGATATTAATTCCAACCATTCCTACTTTAATTTGATTTGCAAATGTTCTTCCTGCATCTCCATCTCTTGTATAAATACTTGTTCCATTACCAAGCTCATGGTCATTAATTAAATTTAATGCTTCATTAAAATCTTTAGCTCTGACAACAGATAATACAGGTCCAAATATCTCCTCTTTATAAATTCTCATATCTTTTTTAACATTATCAAATAAGCAACCGCCAATATAATAACCGTCTTCATAACCTTGAAGTTTGATATCTCTTCCATCAACCACAAGGTCTGCACCTTCTTTAATACCTAAATCAACATAACCTCTTACTCTTTCAAGATGCTCTTTTGTTACTAAAGGACCCATTTCAGAATTCTTATCCATGCCTGGTCCAATTTTTAAAGCTTCCACTTTTTTAGATAATTCATCGACTAGTTTGTCACCTACATTACCAACAGCAACAGCAACAGATTGAGCCATACATCTTTCTCCTGCAGACCCATATGCTGCACCCATTAGACCGTTTACTGCTTGATCTAAATCACAATCTGGCATTACAACACAATGATTTTTAGCTCCTCCAAGAGCTTGAACGCGTTTTTCATTTTTAGCTGCATTTTCATAAATATATTTAGCAATAGGTGTTGATCCAACAAAACTTACTGCGGATATATCTTTATGTTCCAAAATTGCATCTACAACTTCTTTATCTCCATTAACAACATTCAAAACCCCATCTGGTAAACCAGCTTCACTAAATAGCTCTGCAAGTTTTAATGGACAAGATGGATCTTTTTCAGAAGGTTTTAATACAAATGTATTTCCACAAGCTATTGCCATTGGAAACATCCACATTGGAACCATTGCAGGAAAATTAAATGGTGTAATACCTGCACATACACCTAATGGCTGTCTCACTGACCAGCTATCAATGTTTGTACCTACATTTTCTGTAAAGTCACCTTTTAGCATTTGTGGAATCCCACATGCAAATTCAACTACCTCTAATCCTCTTGTGAGAGAACCTTTAGCATCCTCATAAACTTTTCCATGCTCTGATACAATCAACTTGGCTAGCAAGTCAGAATTTTTTTCAATTATTTCTTTGTATTTAAATATTATTCTAGCTCTTTGTATTGGAGTTACATTTGACCATTTTTCAAATGCTTTTTTTGCTTTTTGTACCGCTAAATCAAGATCTTGTTTTGTGCCAAGTATAACTTCAGATTCTTGTTTACCTATAGCAGGATTAAATACTTTTCCTTTTCTATCAGATGTACCTGGAACAATTTTACCATCGATAAAATGCTCAATTAAATTCATGAATGTATTTAAATAAGTAATTATGCGGTTGCAAGCATTTTCTTTATCTCAGCAATGGCTTTTGCTGGATTTAATCCTTTTGGACATGCGTTAGTGCAGTTTAAAATTGTATGGCATCTATAAAGCTTAAGTTCATCTGCAACCTTTTGAAGTCTTTCCTTTTTATCCTCGTCTCTGCTATCCATTATCCATCTATAAGCTTGTAATAAAACTGCAGGACCTAAATACTTATCACCATTCCACCAATAGCTAGGACATGAAGTAGAACAACAAGCACACATTATACATTCATAAGCTCCATCAAGTTTAGCTCTATCTTCTTGAGATTGATGAATCTCTGTTGTTTCACTTTTTGAATTATTTTTTAACCAAGGCTCAATAGATTGGTATTGTTTATATAATCCACTTAAGTCTCCTATTAAATCTTTTTTTACTTTTAAGTGAGGCAAAGGGTATATATCTATATCTCCCTTGATTTCTGCATGTGGCTTAGTGCATGCAAGACCATTTTTTCCACCCATATTCATTGCACATGAACCACAAACTCCATGCGCACAAGATCTTCTATATGCAAGTGTTGGATCTATTTCGTTTTTAATTTTATTTAGTATATCTAAAACTTTAGATGGACAATTATCCATATCTACTTCATATGTGTCTATCCTTGGGTTCTCTCCAGTGGATGGATCCCATCTATAAACATTTACTTTTCTAATATTCTTTGAACCAGTTTTGTCTTTAAAATATTTACCTTTATTAACTTTTGAGTTTTGTGGTAAATTTAATTGAACCATTAATACACTCTTTCTTGAGGAGGAAAATATTGGACTTCATTTGTTAGTGTTGAAGTATGTACATCTCTGTATTCAATTTTAGTATTTTTTCCATCACACCAAGATAATGTATGTTTCATAAATTTTTCATCATTTCTTTTCGGATAATCTTCACGAGCATGAGCTCCTCTGCTTTCTTTTCTGTGATATGCAGAATCTACCGTTGTTATCGCTTGTCTAATTAAATTATCAAACTCTAAAGTCTCAACTAAATCAGTATTGAATACCAATGATTTATCTTTAACAGAAATCGACTCCATGCCGTCATAAGTTTTTCTGATCTCATCCACACCCTCTTTAAGATTCTTTTCAGTTCTAAATACAGCACATTTAGACTGCATTGTTTTTTGCATCGCCAGTCTAAGTTCGGCGGTTCCGTTATCTCCCTCTGCATACCTTAGTTTATCAAATCTATTTAGACATTTTTCAGTTTCGCTTTCACTAACTTCTTCGTGAGGCGTACCAGGTTTTACTAATTCCGCTGCTCTCTTAGCTGCAGCTCTTCCAAAAACAACCAAATCAATAAGTGAATTTGAACCTAATCTATTTGCTCCATGCACAGATACACACGCAGCCTCACCAATCGCCATCAAACCTGGGACTGTTTTTTGAGACCCATTTACTGTTAAAACTTCAGCTTTATAATTTGTTGGTATACCGCCCATATTATAATGAACTGTTGGAACAACTGGTATTGGTTCTTTAGTTACATCTACATTTGCAAATAATCTTGCTGCTTCTGTAATTCCTGGCAATCTATCTTCAATAACTTTTTTATCTAAATGACTTAAATACAAATGAACATGGTCTTGATCTTTACCAACACCTCTTCCCTCATTTATTTCAATTGACATTGATCTGCTAACTACATCTCTTGATGCAAGATCTTTAGCGTTAGGAGCATATCTTTCCATAAATCTCTCACCTTTAGAGTTTACCAAATATCCACCTTCACCTCTTACACCTTCAGAAATAAGTGTTCCATGTCCATATATTCCTGTTGGGTGAAATTGTACAAACTCCATATCTTGAAGAGGTAATCCAGCTCTTAATACCATTGCATTACCATCACCAGTACAAGTATGTGCGGATGTTGCTGAGTAATACACTTTCCCATATCCCCCTGTGGCTATAATTGTTATGTGAGATCTAAAACGATGAATAGTTCCGTCATTTAAATTCCAAGCAATTAAACCTTTGCATTGTCCATCTTTCATAATTAAGTCTAATGCAAAATATTCTATAAAAAATTCTGTGTTATGTTTAAGTGCTTGACCATACAATGTATGAAGAATTGCATGACCAGTTCTGTCTGCTGCAGCACAAGTTCTTTGTACAATTCCATTTCCATAATTTTTTGTCATTCCTCCAAATGGTCTTTGATAAATTTTTCCGTCTTCAGTTCTGCTAAAAGGAACACCATACTTTTCTAATTCTAATACTGCTTTTGGAGCTTCCTTACACAAATATTCAATACTATCTTGATCGCCTAACCAATCTGCTCCTTTTACAGTATCGTACATATGCCAACGCCAATCATCTTCTCCCATATTTCCAAGGGCTGCTGAAATTCCACCTTGGGCAGCTGATGTATGACTTCTAGTTGGAAAGACTTTAGAAATGCATGCAGTTTTTAATCCAGCTTCACTTAAGCCAACTGCAGCTCTTAGGCCAGAACCTCCAGCACCAAGCACAACGACATCGTATTCATGATTTATAATATTATAAGATTTCATATAGTTAGTTTAAATACCGCAAATATTGTAATTAAAGGAATTGTTATAGCAAAAAAATTTAAAGCTTTGTTTGCGGCATTTTTGATTTTTTCGTCCTTAATATAGTCTTCAAAAACCTCACTTATGCTTAATGCCGAGAAAAAGTAAGCAAAAATAAGAAAAAGACTAAATATGAACTTTGAAGGTTGAGAAGTTAGAAAAGTTAATATCTCTAAGTAACTTTTATCGTAAATACTAACCAAATTTAAAGCAAACCATAACATCAAAGGTACTAATATGAGAGAACTCACTTTTAGAAATACCCACTTTTTTGTTACTGCTCTCATTACAATAAATTTCTTCCTATTAAATAAATTGAAACGGTTAATACAAAAGATCCAAATATTACAATCAAGCCAGTAATCTTTGTAGTTTTTAATTCAAATCCATAACCAAAATCCATTATTAAATGTCTTATCTCACTTAAAATTTGAAAACTAAAAGACCATGTAATACCCAATATGAAAAATTTTCCAATAATAGATTGGAGGAATAATTTTATAAATTCATGACTTCCTTCGCTAAATGAAAAAAATATAAAAAAAATACAAATTAAAGTTATTGCTAATATATTTATTATTCCTGTAATTCTATGAGATATTGAAACTAAAGATGAAACATGCCATCTATAAATTTGAATATGAGGAGATAAAGGATTATTTTCCATTTTGATGTGCTTTCATTATTGTTTCTGCAATTTCAACAGAATTTAATGCGGCGCCTCTTAATAGGTTATCTGAAACGATCCACAAGTTAATTGAATTCTCTTTTGTTTTATCATCTCTAATTCTTGAGATAAATGTTTCATCACTACCAGTTGCTTCTATTGGTGTACTATATCCGCCATTTTCTCTTTTATCTATAACTCTACAACCATCAGCATTATTTAATGCTTCTCTGATTTGTTCTAGAGAATAAGGATTTTCAAACTCTATATTTACCGACTCTGAATGTGATACAAGAACAGGAATTCTAACGCACGTAGCTGTTAGCTCTATATTATTGTCCAGTATTTTTTTTGTTTCATTAGTCATTTTCAATTCTTCTTTTGTGTATCCATCATTCGAAAAAACATCAATTTGAGGAATTATATTGAAAGCTATTTGTTTAGTAAAATTTTTAGATTGAACAGAATTTCCATCAAGATAAGATTTAGTTTGTTCAATCAATTCATCCATAGGTGCTTTTCCGCCTCCAGAAACAGATTGATAGGTAGAAACTATCACCCTTTTTATTTTATATAAATCATGTAATGGTTTAAGAGCTAATACTAACTGAGCTGTTGAGCAGTTAGGATTTGCCACAATATTTTTTTTCATTTCATTAATTTTTTCTGCATTCACTTGAGGCACAATAAGTGGAACATCGGGGTCCATTCTAAAAAAACTGGAATTATCAATTACAGTTGTTAATTTTGCTGCATTTTCTGCGTATTGTTCTGCAATTTTACCACCAGCTGCAAAAAAAGTTATATTTGCTTTTGAAAAATCATATTTTTCAAGATCATGGACTTCGTAATCTTTACCTTTAAAACTTATTTTTTTTCCAGCACTATTAGAAGAGGCTACTAAAAAAAGGTTATCAAATTTAATATCTTTTTTTTCTATAACTTCTAGAGTCTTTCTTCCAACATTACCGGTTGCACCGATGATAGCTATATTAGTCATTTAAAGATTTATACTAAATGAAAGGTAAATCGCAAACTGTTCCATCAAAACTTTTGCCATTTATATCAATTTTGAATGTTTGCGAAGCTTCAAAATATGGTTTTTTGACCATTGCAATGCCAATAACTTGCTTAAATGTAGGATTATAACAACCTGACCTTAGGTCTCCAATAATATTATTTTTTTCATCAGTTAAATTCATTGACCCTGTAACACTTATTTCTTCAGCATTTATTTTTACACCCATTAATTTCTTCTTAATTCCATCAGCTTTAATTTTTTTTAATGCATCTTTTCCAATAAAATCTATCCCAGTATCTAAATTTACATATTTATCAAATCCGCACTCAAATGGATTATCATGGATGTCAATATCATTTCCCCACGAGAGTAAAGAACTTTCAATTCTTTCGACTAAATTTGGACATCCTGGTTTAACATTAAATTCTCCACCAACTTCAAATAACTTATCATATAAAGCCAATCCAGCTTCTGTATGTTCCATATAAACTTCAAATCCACCTTGTTTCGACCAGCCAGATCTTGCAATTAAATGTTCTGCACCACCAAACTCGAAGTATCCAAACCCAAAAAATTTTAATTCATTTATTTTTGGACCTAATACTTTCTCCATTAATTGGAATGATTTTGGACCTTGGACTGAAAAAATATCCACATCTGGTTCTGAGATCTCTACTTCAAAATTATATCCAATTGCTAATCCTTTCGCATAAAGCCCAACATCTGAATCTGATAAAGATATCCACCATTTTTCATCAGATAATTTTAAAACAACAGGATCATTTATTATTCCACCTTTATTGTCAATTATTGGACAATAATAACATCTTCCTTCTTTTGCTTTTGATAGATCTCTACAAGTCATCATCTGAACCAATTTAGATGAATCTTTACCAGAAATTTCAAGTTGTCTTTGTACAGCTGCGTCCCAAACTTGAACATCTTCTTTTAAATGATGGTATAGACTTTCTATACTTCCAAATGAGGCTGGTAATAACATATGGTTATAAACAGTATAAGAAGTTACACCTTGTTTTTCTACTCTTGAAGTGTATTTCGTTCCTCTAAGCCGTCTAGATTTTGCAATATAAAAATTTTTCATATTTTTTAGCTTAGTGTCATCTTTTTATGAGTTTGTAAAGAAAGTAAGTTATAAATTTTAAAAATTTTAGCTAAACTCTTTTGCTCTTTTCCTCAATTCGAATTTTTGGATTTTGCCTGTTGATGTTTTTGGAAGTTCACAGAAGTCTATTTTTTTTGGAATTTTGAACCCTGCTAGAGTTTCTCTACAAAAATCGATTAATTCTTTTTCATTTGTCTCTTTATCTGCCACTTTCTCTATAAATGCGCATGGAACTTCTCCCCATTTCTCATCTGGTTTTGCTACTACAGCAACAATTGAAACAGCTGGGTGCTTAGAAAGTGTGTTTTCGATTTCGATAGAAGAAATATTCTCTCCACCTGAAATAATAATATCTTTCGACCTATCTTTAACCTTGATGTATCCATCTGCATAAATAACTGCCAAATCGCCAGAGTGAAACCATCCATCTTTCATAGCCTTTTCAGTGGCCTCTTTGTCTTTAAAATACCCTTTCATAACAACATTACCTTTTATCATTATCTCGCCAATGGTTTCTCCATCCATAGGCACGGGTTTCATAGTTTCTGGATCTAAAACAACCACTCCTTCTGTGTTTGGAAACCTCACACCTTGCCTTGCTTTAATTTCATTAATTTTATCTTCTTCAAAACCATTCCATTCATCATTCCAAGCACATTGTAAAACATGTCCATATGTTTCTGTTAAACCATAGACATGCATTACCTCAAATCCTAATGCTTTCATTTTTTTGAAAATAATACTTGGAGGTGGTGCTCCAGCAGTTAAAACATAAACTTTGTTTTTTAATTCTTTGATATCGTTTTGTGATGCACCTGTTATCATATTAAGTACAATAGGTGCACCTCCAAAATGGGTAATGTCATGCTTTTCAATTAATTCAAATATTTTTTTTACATCAATAGCTCTTAAACAAACTGTTTTTCCATTTAACATTGGTATTGTCCACGGGTACCCCCATCCATTACAGTGGAACATTGGTACAACTGTTAAAAAATTTAATCTATTTGGCATATTCCAAGCAACGGCACTACCTGTTGACATTAAATAAGAACCTCTATGATGATAAACAACACCTTTTGGATTTCCAGTTGTTCCAGATGTATAACTTAAAGAAATCGCTTGCCACTCATCCTTTGGTTTTTTCCAAATATAATTTTCATCACCAGTATTTAAAAATTCCTCATATTCTCTATCACCAATTTTTTTTAATAAGGATTGATCTGCAAAATCGTCTTGAACATCAATTACAATTGGTTTGTCTTTTAAAGTTGATAAAGCCTTTTCTGCAATAGCATGTAATTGCCTGTCTATTATTAATACTTTTGCTTCACTGTGTTCTAAAATATAAGCAACAGTTTTTGCATCAAGTCTTGAATTAATTGTATTTAAAACAGCTCCTGTCATAGGAACAGAATAATGTGCCTCGAAAATCTCTGGAGTGTTAAAGGTCATAACTGAAACTGTATCTCCTTCAACAATACCAATTTTCTCTAGTGCACTTGCAAATTTGATACACCTGTTAAATACTTCCGTCCATGTAAAAGATTTTGTTTCATATACTAAAGCTTCGTAGTTTGGATAAATATCTTTCGCTCTTTCTAGAAAGCTTAGCGGCGTTAAAGGGACATAATTTGAGGGATTTTTATCTAAGTTCTGATTATATTTGTTCATCAATTAAATTTTGCGCTCATAGTATATTCACTACCAGAAATAGCAGATTTATAATGGCTCTCAGCTCTAGGCAAAATTTTATCAAAATAGTAATTTCCTGTATTTAATTTATCTTCATAAAACTCTTTATTATTTTCCAAATTTTCATAGCTTTTTCTCATTGTCTTTAGCCATATAAATGAAAGACAAAAATAACCAAAAAATCTTAAATAATCGTTACATGATGCGCTTATATCGTCTTTTGGTGTGTTACCATTAGGAGATATCCAGTCAGTGAAATCTGACAATATATTTTTTAATTCAGATATTTTTTTTACATGTTCATTTAATTTATCTACTTTTGAACAATTTTGTATTTCTGTTTCTACATATTTCATAAAATTATCAAAAACTTTTTTTTGACTTATTTTTCTAAATACAAAATCAATTGCCTGCACAGAATTAGTTCCTTCGTAAATAGGTGTAATTCTATTATCTCTAAATAATTGTTCTATCCCTTGGTCTTTGGTATAACCATAGCCACCAAAAACCTGAATTGCTTCATTGGTTATTTCCATACCCATATCTGTAAAAAATGACTTAATTACTGGGGTCATAAGACCTACAATATCCGATGCATCTTTTTTTACTTCCTCTGAACTATGACTTAAGCTTACATCTACCTGCTGAGCCATCCAAAAAGATAAGGATCTTTCTCCCTCAATTATAGACTTCATATTTAATAAACTTCTTCGAATATCTGCGTGCTTAATAATTAAATCTGTTTCTCCATTAGAATTATTATTTGATTTACCTTGTTTTCTCTCTTTAGAATAACTTAAAGCAGTTTGATAAGCTGTTTCAGATAGACCTAATCCTTGTATACCGACAACGATTCTTTCTAAGTTCATCATTGTAAACATAGAATTTAAGCCTTTGTTCTCTGGTCCGATCATATACCCTTTGGCATCATCAAAACTTAATACACATGCGGGTGAACCTTTAATACCCATTTTTGATTCAATTGAAACAGTATTGACGCCGTTTCTTGGACCAATTGATCCATCATCATTAATTTCATATTTTGGTACTAAAAATAAACTTATTCCCTTCGTTCCTTTTGGTGCGTCCTGCGTTCTTGCTAAAACAAGGTGTATAATATTTTCAGTTAAATCGTGGTCACCAGAAGTAATAAAGATTTTTTGTCCACTTATATTATAAGTACCATTTTCATTTTTAATTGCCTTTGTTTTTATTAATCCTAAATCTGTTCCACATTGAGGCTCTGTTAAACACATTGTCCCACTCCATTTACCCTCAACAATTTTAGGAAGATATGTATTTTTAATCTCTTCAGTTGCATGACTCAAAATACAGTTATACGCACCTATACTTAATTCACTATATAATTTAAATGATAAACTTGATGATGAAAGCATTTCATCAAAAAAAGCACTTACAGTTTTAGGCATTCCTTGACCACCATATTTTGGATCACAAGTTAAAGATACCCATCCATCTTCGATAAATTTTGAATATGCTTCTTTATAACCTGGAGGGGTTCTGACTACTCCATTCTCATAGACACAAGGGTTTTCGTCTCCAGCTTTTGCTAAAGGAAGAAGCATTTCTTCATTAATTTTTGCAGCTTCCTCTAAGATATCTTTTACTAGATCAGAAGTGACTTCTTTATATTTTTCAATTTCGTTATAATTTTTATTATCTTTTAGATGTTCAAATAAGAACATCATATCTTTCACAGGTGCGGAATAAACAGTCATAAATTTAATAGTATCAAATTAAGTTAATTTTTTTAATTTTGCAAATATGCAATAATCGCATCTCCCATACCAGAAGTTGAAATTTCTTTTGTTCCTTTTGACACAATATCTTTAGTTCTTAGCCCATCATCTAGTACATTTTGCACTGCTTTTTCTAAGTCATCAGCCTCTTTATCTAAGTCAAGAGAGTACCTCAGGGCCATTGCAAAACTCAAGATGGTTGCAATTGGATTTGCAATTCCTTTTCCAGCAATATCTGGAGCAGATCCATGAACAGGCTCATACATTGCTCTCATTTCACCATCTTTATTTTTTGCACCCAAAGAAGCTGAAGGTAATAAACCTAAAGATCCCGTCAGCATAGATGCTTCATCTGACAACATATCACCAAACAAATTATCTGTCACAATTACATCAAATTGCTTTGGATTTCTCAAAAGTTGCATTGCACAATTATCTGCAAGCATATGATTTAACTCAACATCTTTAAATTCTTTATCGTGAAGATTTTGAACTTCCTCTTTCCATAATTGACCTGCTTCCATAACATTCGATTTTTCACAGGAAGTAACTTTATTGTTTCTCTTCTTTGCTAAATCAAATGCAACTCTGGCAACTCGTTTAATTTCTGATGAGGTATAAGTATGAGTATTTATTCCTTTACGTTCGCCATTATCAATTGGCTTGATACCTCTTGGTTCACCAAAATAAATACCACCTGTCAATTCTCTAACAATCATGATGTCTAGACCTGATACAATTTCAGGTTTTAGAGTAGATGCCTCAACTAATTGTTTAAAACAAATTGCAGGCCTCAAATTTGCAAATAATTTTAATTCTTTTCTTAGCTTAAGAAGAGCTCTCTCAGGTCTTTTGGAAAAATCTAAATTATCATATTTTGGTCCACCGACAGCCCCCAAAATAACTGCTTCACATTCTAAAGATTTATAAAATACTTCATCTGTAATCGGTGTCCCATGCTTGTCATAAGATGCTCCACCAACTAAAGCCTCTTCCATATAAAAATCAAGAGATTTATTTACATTAAACCAAGTTATAATTTTTTTAACTTCACCAATAACCTCGGGACCAATACCGTCACCTGGTAATAATAAAAATTTTCTTTTTTTGACTTTAATCATTAAATATCCAGGGCTTAGTGGATTTTAATTTTTCTTCAAATGAAATTATTTTATTAGACTTTTCCAAAGATAGGGCAATATCATCTAGTCCTTCAATTAAACATTTTTTTTTGAATTCGTCTAATTCAAATTTGATTTCTTTATTTCCAAAAATTATTTTTTGATCTGGTAAGTTTATCGCAATTTCTTCTTGTCTCTTAGAGTATTCAGAAAGTTCCTTTATTTGTTCATCATTAACTTTAATAGGTAATATTCCATTTTTAAAACAATTATTATAAAATATATCTGCGTAACTTGTACTTATAACACAAGTGATACCAAAGTCTAAAAGTGCCCATGGCGCATGTTCTCTAGATGAACCACATCCAAAATTATTCCCCGCAATTAAAATTTTAGAATTATCATATGGAGATTTATTTAAAATAAAGTTATCTACTACTTTACCTTTTTCATCATATCTCATTTCATAAAACAAATTTTTTCCAAGTCCTGTTCTTTTTATTGTTTTTAAAAATTGCTTTGGAATAATCATATCTGTATCGATATTTACAATTGGTAAATATGCAGGAATACTTTTTAATGTTGAGAATTTGTTCATTTAACTATTGTATTTTCTAACGTCATCTAAATTTCCAGATATAGCAGCTGCTGCAGCCATAGCTGGACTAACTAAATGTGTTCTTCCACCTCGTCCTTGTCTTCCTTCGAAATTTCTATTTGATGTTGATGCACATCTCTCTTCCGGCTTCAGCTTATCTGCATTCATAGCTAGACACATTGAACAACCTGGCTCACGCCATTCAAATCCAGAATTTTTAAATATTAAATCTAAACCTTCTTGCTCTGCTTGTTGTTTTACTAATCCTGAACCAGGAACTATCATTGCATTTACATGAGAAGCAATTTTTTTATCTTTTAATATTTTTGCAGCTTCTCTTAAATCTTCAATTCTTCCATTTGTGCAACTTCCAATAAAAACTTTATCAATTCTAATATCTTTTATTTTAGTTTTCGGCTTTAAACCCATATATTTTAATGACCTGTTAATAGAATTTTTTCTGTCTTCGTTTTGCTCATTTTCAGGATCGGGAACAATTCCATCAATATCTACTACATCCTGAGGCGAAGTTCCCCAAGTTACCATTGGTTTAATATCTTTGCCCTCAAGACTGATTTCTTTGTCAAATACTGCATCACCATCAGACTTTAATTTACTCCAATATTCTAATGCTTTGTCCCAATTTGAATTCTTTGGAGACATTGGTTTACCTTTTAAATAATTAAAAACTTTTTCATCTGGTTCTATAAGTCCAGCCCTTGCTCCACCTTCAATTGTCATATTGCAAATAGTCATTCTTTGTTCGACACTTAAATTCGAAATTAAGTTTCCAGCATATTCAATTACATAACCAGTTCCACCAGCTGTACCAATTTTTCCGATTATTTGTAATATTACATCCTTAGATGTTACTCCAACAGGAAGAGATCCATTAACGTTTATTCTAAAATTTTTTGATTTTTTTTGAACTAAAGTCTGTGTTGCCAAAACATGTTCCACTTCCGAAGTTCCAATTCCGAATGCTAATGCACCAAATGCTCCGTGCGTAGCAGTGTGACTATCACCACAAACAATAATCGTTCCTGGTTGTGTAAATCCCTGTTCTGGACCAATAATATGAACTATTCCTTGTCTTTTATCATTCATTCCAAAAAGATTTATTCCAAATTCTGTACAGTTTTTTTCTAGTGTCTCAATTTGTATTTTTGAATCTTCGTCAGTAATAGGCACTGATCTATCCGTTGTTGGAACATTATGATCTGCTACTGCTAAAGTTAAAGAAGGTTGTCTAACTTTTCTATTAGAATTTCTTAAACCTTCAAATGCTTGTGGACTAGTAACTTCATGAATTAAATGTCTATCAACAAATAAAAGTGAAGTCCCATCCTCTTGTTGATGAACAAGATGATCATTCCATATTTTATCGTATATAGTTTGAGGCATTGTAAAAAATTATTTTTTTACTTCAGGATTTTCTTTTTTTTCATCAGTTTTTTTTTCTACCGATGGGGTTTCTTCTTTAGTTTCTTTTTTTTCTTCTGGTTTTTTTGCTTCTACTTTTGGAGCATCTTTATTATTATCTTGTAGGCTGTCTGCTGTTTTTTGTTCTGTATCAGGCATAACATTTTCTTCTGTTACTTCGTGAATCTTAGTTTCAACATCTATACCTATTTTCTTTTTAATTTTTTCTGCAATTCTTGCAGATTTACCTGTTCTATCTCTCAAATAATATAACTTGGCTCTTCTAACTTTTCCTGATCTTACAACTTTAATTGTATCTACAATCGGACTATATAAAGCAAATGTTCTTTCCACACCCTCGCCAAAAGAAATTTTTCTTACAGTAAAAGAAGAATTGATATCTCTATTTTTTTTTGCAATACACACACCTTCAAAATATTGAATACGATCTCTTTTTCCCTCAGTTATTCTAACTCCAACTTTAACAATGTCCCCTGGGAAAAATTCTGGATGCTTTCTCTCAGAAATAATTTTTTTTACTTTAGATTGATTAATTTCTTCAATTGTCTTCATTTTAATTCTCTTTAGTCTTTTTATATAATTGCCACAAATCTGGTCTTCGGTCGCGTGTTATAGCCTCAGATTGAGATAAACGCCAGTCTTTAATTTTGGCGTGATCTCCTGATAATAGCACATCTGGAACACTTTTTTCCTCCCATATTTGAGGTTTTGTAAATTGAGGATACTCTAAAAGTCCGTTTTCAAAACTTTCTTCTTTAGCTGAATTTGTATTGCCAAGAATACCAGGAATAAATCTTAAAATTGCATCAAGAATTACAAATGAAGCTCCTTCACCTCCAGATAAAACATAGTCTCCTATACTTACTTCCTCAATATTTCTTGTTTTTAATAATCTTTCATCAACTCCTTCAAAGTGTCCACAAATTATATTTATTGTTTTTTCTTGAGATAGTTGTTTTGCTAATTGATGATTGAACAACTTACCCTTCGGACTTAGATAAATAATCTTTTCGCCATCTTTAACATTCATATCTATTGATTTTGCTAATACATCTGCTTTCATTAACATACCTTCACCTCCTCCATAGGGAGTGTCATCAACAGTTTTATGTTTATCAAATGCATACTCTCTTATATCCACAGTATCTATTTTCCATTTATTCTCTGATAGTGCTTTACCAAAAATACCTTGACCTAAATAACCTGGAAAAAAATCTGGATAGAGTGTGAATATTCGAGCTTCTAACATTATTTTTTTTCTTCTTCCTTAGGTGCTTCTGCTGGCTTAGCTTCTTCCTTAGGTGCTTCTGCTGGCTTAGCTTCTTTCTTAGGTGCTTCTGCTGTTTTAGATGCATCTCCTTTTGGTTTCGCTTCTCCACCTTCGTCAGCTTTTTTTCTATCTTTTTTAGGAATTGCTTTTTGAG
>CACJQE010000009.1 GCA_902595465.1 uncultured Pelagibacteraceae bacterium | reverse complement strand
TTTGACTTAATCACTTAAAACCCAAATTAAAATTATTTTTAGATTTGCTTACAAATAAAACTTTAAACATAGAGCCCATATATTTTTCATCAATTAATCTTTTTATTCTATAAAATATGTCCGCTTTCTTACTAAATTGTAAATTTTTACTTATTATCTCAGCTCTTTTTAATATTCCTAATTTAGTTAAGAAATTACCTTGGGTAGTTATTAAAGATTTCAAATTAGAATTTGCAAACTCTTTCTTGTACATTTTAAAATTTATCAAATGAGTAATATCCGAGTTATAGGGATTTTCTAAAAAACTAATTTTTCTGTGCTTCTCAACACTTTGCAAAGTATTTTTCATTTTTCCACTTGTAAAGCCATAGTCTATCATTAATAAACCACCATTATTTTTAAAAATAAAATTCGCTATTTCGTTAACAAATTTCATTGCTGAAGGTGAATATTCAACAAATTTTTCTTTTTCTATATTTTTACCTAAAAATTTCTCAATTATTTTTGACGACACTTTTTGATCACAAACTTCAAACTTATTTTTTTTGTATGCTACATATTTTTCATACCAATTATCATTTTTTTTTAAAAACTGTTTGATAGGAAAAGCATCAAAAAACTCATTAGCCAAGAATATAGTTGGAGCCTTTGGAATTTCTTTTAAATTTCTTATCCAACTTGCCTTTTTCTTATCTATTTTGCTCTTCTGAATTTTTATCAGTAATGGACTTTTTTCTAAAATTAAGAAATTAGCAGATAAACTAATTTCACTAAAATTATTAAAAGTTTTTATAATTTGTGACATCATTTCACCATTACCTGCACCTAGCTCTACAATATTTATTTTTTTTGGTTTTTTTAAATTCTCCCAAAATGAAATTAACCAAATAGATATCATTTCTGAAAAAAGAACAGAAATATTAGGAGATGTTATGAAGTCACCTTTTTTTCCGAAAGGATTTTTTTTAATATAATAACCATTATCTTTGTCATACAAAGATTTGTAAATAAATCTATCCAATGAGATTTTTTTATTGTGTCCTATTAGCATTTTTATAATAGATGATAATTAATCCGCAGGTTAGTGCTATACAACTTATTATTTGCCCCATACTTAAATTGAAAAATAAATAACCTAGTTGTTGATCAGGTTCTCTGAAGAACTCGATAACAAATCTAAAAAATGAGTATAAAATTAAAAAATAACCTGAAATAATACCAGGTGTATTCTTTAATCTATTAAACAACATACTTAAAATAATAAATAGAATAACCCCCTCAAATATTGCCTCATAAATTTGTGAAGGATGTCGATTTAAATCATCAATTTTTATAAACTTTACTGACCATGGTACATTTGTTTCTATGCCATAAAGTTCTGAGTTTATAAAATTTGATATTCTTCCTAAAAAAATTCCTATAGGAGAACAAACAGCAACCACATCTAAATAACTAAAAATATTTTGATTTTTATTTTTGCAGAAGAAATGAGTTCCTATAATAATTCCAATTAGTGCACCGTGAAAAGACATGCCTCCTTGCCAAATTTTTATAATCTCAACTGGGTTATTTATAAAATAAATTGGGTCATAAATAATCACATATCCAAGTCTTCCACCAAGGATGATACTTATGATCAAATAAGTTATATAATCGTCGAAAAATTCTTTTTGAGTACTATCTTTGATTAGTTTGTTCTTTGCAAAATACCAACCAAATACTAAGCCAAATATATAAGACAAGGAATACCATCTAATTTCTAATGAAAAGATCTCAAAAGCGACTGGGTCAAAATTATTAATAAACATTTAATTGTAATATTATAAATATTACTTAAAATTTGATAAGAAATTATTATGTCAAAATCAAGATTTGTATTTGATAAATTTGCAAAATTTTTGGAAGAAGGACTGGTCAACTACAAAGATTTTAGTGATGAAGTCGTAAATATTTTACGCTCAAAAAAAGAAGAAATTATCCTTAAAATGAATTTAGTAAGTAAAGATGAAATTGATATATTAAATAAAAGAATTGAAAAGTTGGAAAAAAAAATTGCTGAAAAAAAAATAAAAAAAAAATCTAAACGGGCAAAGAAATAATAACTTTTAATCCACCTAAACTAGACTTATCGAATTTAAGATCTCCACCATGTGATTTTACTACATCAGATGATATAGCCAAGCCAAGGCCAACACTTGACTTTGTTTCTGATCTACTTTTGTCAATTTTATAAAATGGCTTCAAAACATTTTGATGTTCTTTTTGTGGTATGCCTGGACCATCATCTTCTATTGAAATATTAATAGTTGATCTTCCTTTTTTTAGATACAATTCAACATTATCAGCAAATTTTAAAGAATTATCTATAAGGTTATTGACACATCTACTGATTAAATTTTTTCTTCCATCAAAATAAACCTTTTCTTTTAAAAAATATTTTATATTTGGTTTCTCATATTTTTTGCATATATCTTCAAGGAGGACAGATATATCAAACGTTTCAGTTTTATCTTTTGCTCCAGATCTTGCGAATTGAAGATATTCATTTAACATTTTTTCCATTTCATCAACATCTCTTGATAATTTTTCAACAACACTTTTGTCTTTAATCATCGCTATTTGAAGTTTTATCCTTGTCAAAGGTGTTCTTAAATCGTGGCTAATACCTGATAGCATCTCAGATCTTTGATTAAGATGTCTAATTATTCTTTTTCTCATTTTGTCAAACTCTAAACCAGCTTTTCGGATTTCGAGTGCTCCAGAAGGGCTAAATTCGTCAATATCCTCTCCTCGACCAAATCTTTCAGATGCCTCTGCAAGTTTAGTTATGGGTCTAGTTTGATTTTTTAAAAAAATTATTGCTACTGCTATCATTAACAATGCTGGCAATGTTATCCAAAGACCAAATAATCTAGCCGAACTTGTAGTTAGTCTGTCCCTTGGAATATAAAATTGAAAATATCCTTTTGAATATCCTATTTTCAAGTCAACAACTTCTTTGAAGTTTGTTGTATCAAACCAATAAGTTAAATTTTTTTTCTTTAATTCTCTTCTTAGTGATCGATCAACTGGACTGAACCATCTTTCTGGTACTTTATCTGGTAGGATTTTATCTTTTTCATATTTGATATTAAAACCCAAGTGTTCTTTGAATAAAATTATTATGAAATCTTTGTTAGTTTCGTCGTTATCATAAGCATCTACAAAAGTTTTGACTTCAGAGACCAATGCTCTTGTCATTCCAGAATTAGTTTTGATCCAAAGACTATCAAAAAAAACTAAAGAGATAGTTATTTGCATAACTACTATTGGAACGGCGACTATGAGTAAACCTCTATAAAAAAGTCTTTTAGGCAGGATATTTTTTATATATTTATTCAATCCATAAAACATAACCTTCACCTCTTATTGTTTGTAAATAATTTGGGCTTTTGGGGTTTTCTTCAATTTTCTTCCTAAGTCTTGTAATGATTACGTCAACTGATCTTTCTTTATCAATTCTTATAAGATTTCCAATCTCCTCTCTTTTAAAAATTTTTCCTGGGGAATTAACCATTTTATCTAAAATTATTTTTTCTGTATTATTGATTTTTATTGATTTATCATTTTTCAAAATAAACTGCTTATTAAGATCTATTTCAATTTTACCAAATTTAAATTTTCTCTTCGTATTTTTATATTTTGTTTTATTTAAGATATTATTAATTCTAAGTATTAATTCTTTAGGCTCAAAAGGTTTTGGAAGGTAATCGTCTGCACCAATATCCAAACCCTCTATTCTCTCTGAAGCTTCACCCTTCGCAGTTAAAAGAATTATAGGGGTCGAAATTTTATCTTTATTTTCTTTTGTAAATTCTAAACCACTCTTTCCTGGCATCATTATATCAAGCACTATTAAGTCAAATTTAATAATTTTAACTTTCTCAAGAGCATCTTCGGCACTATTCGAACTAGTTACAAGATATTCATTTTGGGAAAGGTATTCTTTGACTAATTCTCTTATGCCATCATCGTCATCTACAACTAAAATATGTGCTTTAAATTTTTCCATTTATTATTTTTTTTAAAACATTATCAAAACTAACAACCTCATTTGCTTTTGATGCGGAGAATGCTTGGTAAATTCTTTTTTTTTGAGCTGAGAAAATTTCGTTAAATAATTTTTTTCCTTCCTCTGTTAAGAAGACATGTTTTATTCTCGTATCTACTTGATCTTTTTCATATTTTATAGCTTTTAAATTTATTAAATCTTTCAAAACTCTATTCAAACTTTGCTTTGTAACTTTCAATTTTCTTAAAAGTTCTGATATTGTGATGCCCTCATATAATGAAATTAGATGAATAACCTTGTTATGTGCGACACCTATGGAGTATTTATTCAACACATTTCTAGCATCTGAGACCGTCTCTCTATAGCCAAGAAATATTTTTTCAATATATTGTTTGAGATCCTCATCTTTTAAATATAAAAGTTTTTTCATATTGGTAAGTTATATTGACATATTATATATACAAATATATTTTTTTATAAAATTAAATAATGATACCTTTCGATAAACGATCAGGAAAAATTTGGTACAATAGTGAGCTTGTTGAATGGCAAGATGCAAAATGCCATGTAATCAGTCACGGGCTTCATTATGCAAGTTTAGTTTTCGAAGGTGAAAGAGTATACGACGGAGAAATATTTAAGCTAGAAGAGCACACAGATAGATTATTTTATTCTGCAAAAAGATTAGACATTAATATTCCTTATACAAAAGATGAAATAAATGAAGCCTCTAAAAAAATAGTAGCCGTTCAAAATATTCAAAATGGATATGTAAGACCTTTTGCGTGGAGAGGGAGTGAGATGATGGGTGTGTCTGCACAGAAAAATAAAATTAATGTAGCAATAGCTACTTGGGAATGGCCTGCGTATTTTGATCCAAAATTAAAAGCTGAAGGAATAAGATTAAATATTTCTAAATGGCGAAGACCGGCTCCAAATACTATTCCTTGGGATGCAAAAGCAGCTGGATTATATATGATTTGTACTCTTTCAAAACACGAAGCTGAACAACAAGGGTATTCTGAATCATTAATGTTAGATTTTGAAGGCAATGTTGCAGAAGGAACAAGTGCAAACATTTTTTTTAAAGATAAAAATAATGAATTACATACACCAATACCAGATTCTTTTTTAAATGGTATTACGAGACAAGCTGTAATTGAATTATCCAAATCAAAAAATATTAAAGTTCATGAAAGAAAAATTTCTCCAGATGAACTAAGTAATTTTGATGGATGTTTCTTAACTGGTACTGCAGCTGAAATAACACCTGTTGCAAGCATAGCAGATCATAAATACAAAATTTGTGATGTTATATTAGGATTATCAAAAAGCTTTGATCAGTTAGTTAGACAAAAAAAAGCTGCCTAATCTTTATTATCTTCAGATATTGCATGGTCTATTCCTTTTCTAAGATAATCATATCCAGTATAAAGTGTTAAAAATGCGGATAGCCATAAAATAATAATGCCAATTGTTTGAGCATTATAATCTTGAAAATTAATTAATTTATTCCCAGTTTCTCCAGTCAAAAGTATTGCTATAGAAAACATCTGCAAGAATGTTTTGAGTTTTGCTAAATTAGAAACAGGTAGTTTTATTTTTCCTTTAGCTAGAAATTCTCTTAAACCTGAAATTAGTATTTCCCTTGTGAGAATTATAATAGCTGCAATAACTTCATAATTTTTTATTGTTTGATCCATAACTAATAAAATTAGTGCAGTTGCAACAATAATCTTATCTGCAATAGGATCTAAAAGTTCACCAAGTTTAGACTCTTCTTTAAACATCCTCGCCAAAAGGCCATCTAAAAAATCTGTAAATGAGGCAATTAAAAAAAGAGCAAATGGTATAACGTCTCCATAAAATCCTGGAAGGTAGAATGTAAAAACAAATATTGGAACAATTATTATTCGTCCAATTGTTAAATAATTAGGTATTTTAAATTTCATTCGTGAAAGAAGTTATATATTTTTTTTGCAACTTTTTCCTCAACTCCATCAACTGATTTTATTTCATCCAAACTAGCTGATTCTACAGCTCTAGCTGAACCAAAATGATTTAATAATGCCCTTTTTCTGATAGATCCAATACCATCAATTTGATCAAGTAATGATTTGCTTATACCTTTTTTCCTTTTTGCTCTATGAGCACTTAAAGCAAATCGATGAGACTCATCTCTTAATCTTTGTAAAAAGAATAATGTTGGATCATTTTTCTCGAATTTGAACTCTTTTCCATTATGAAAAAATGTTTCATTTCCACTGTTTCTCATTTTGCCCTTGGCTATTGCTACAATCGGAATTTCATGTAAACCAAGCTCATTCATCGCTTCTCTTGCTACTGAATATTGACCTTTCCCTCCGTCAATTAAGACTAAATCAGGAAAAGTTAGATAGTTATCTTTCTCTTGAACTGCTCTTTTAAATCTTCTGTTAAGAACTTCTTTCATCATTCCATAATCATCTTGAGCATTTTTTTGAATTTTTATATTAAATTTTCTATACCTTTTTTTAACAAACCCTTCATCTCCATAAGTAATTAAAGCGCCCACACTATTTGTGCCTTGAATATGGCTATTATCATAAACCTCAACTAAATTAATATTAGTTTCAAGATTGAATTTTTTTGATACTGCATCGAAAAGATCTCTATTATTCTGACTCTCATAAAGTTTTCTATTCAAACTATCTTTTGCATTATTTATTGCTTGATTTATAACTTTTAGTTTCGTCCCTTTTTTTGCAACAGTAATTGTGATTTGTTTACTTTCTTTTTGTGTAAGTGTTTTTTCAATTAATTCTTTCTCTTTAATTTGATTTGATAAAATTATTGAAGATGGCACACTTTTGTTTTCATAAAATTGAGAGACAAAAGAATTAATGATATCACTTAGATTTTCTTCTGGATCATGCTTTGGAAAAAAAGCTTGATTACCCCAATTTTGTTTTGACCTATAAAAAAAAACTTGAATACAAGTTTTTCCAGACTCTTTATATCCCGCGATAACATCTGCTTCGACTAAATTTGCTTCATTAATTCTTTGAGAAGATTGGATAATATTTAATGATTTAATTCGATCTCTTAATATTGCTGCTTTTTCAAAGTCTAAATCCTCACTAGCCTTTTCCATTTGATTAGATAAGCTTTTCTGAATTTTTCTAGATTTGCCTGACACAAACTCAATTGCATCATCAACAGTTTGTTTATAATCACTCTCAGTTACGTAACCAATGCAAGGTCCTGAGCACCTTTTAATTTGATAAAGTATGCAGGGTCTTTCTCTATTTTTGAAAACAGTATCATCACAAATTCTGAGATGAAATATTTTTTGGATCATTTTTATAGTCCAATTTGCAGATCCAGCTGATGCAAATGGTCCAAAATAAAATCCTTCTTTGACTTTTTTTCCTCTGTGCCTTTTGATTTGTGGCCATTTATCTTTGTCGCCTATAAAAATAAAGGGAAAGGATTTGTCATCTCTTAGTAAAATATTAAATTTTGGTTTAAACTTTTTAATTAAATTTGCCTCTAAAAGTAAAGCCTCACTTTCATTTGAGGTAGTAGTAATTTCGAGCCTTTTTGTTTGAGAGAGCATTCTCTCAGTCCTAATGATATGATTTTTCTCTGAAACATAGCTTTTAAGTCTATTTGGTAGGTTTTTTGCTTTACCCACATAAAGAATTTCTCCTTTTGAATTTAGCATCCTATAAACACCTGGCAGCTTAGGAACCAAGGGCAATTCTTTTTTAATTACTTCTTTACCTATATCAGAGCTGATCATGGCTTCTTTTTTTAGAAATTTGGATCCCAACTGAGCTACAATCCTTCATTATTTCTAATTTTTCGATTTGAAGAGTAATTTTATCTATTCTTTTATCTTTGAATAGCTCATCAAAAACATCTTCTGCCAATGTTTCAAGAAAATTGTAATGTTTATTTTTTACTAGTTTTTTTATTAATTTTACTATTTTAGCATAATTAACTATCGATTTAATATCTTTATCGTTAGACGGCTGTTTATCTTGATAATTCACCTCTAAATTAAATTTTACTTTTTGAGGCTTTTCTTTTTCAAAATCAAAATAACCAAGTTTTAAATCTAACACTAATTCTTTTATTAAGACCTTCTTTTCGTAGTTAAATAGGCTTTTATTTTTATCTATTTTTACAACTTTAAGATTATTTTTTTTCATTATAATAAATTTTCTTTAAAGAAATTTATGAATTGAGGCATATACACATCTTGATTTTGTCCACCTATTGTAACTCCCTTTGATAAACATTTTTCTTTCTTCATTATTTTAAAAACTTTTTTAAATGTTTTTCTTGGTTCAATTTGAGCTGCATCATAAAATTCTTCTAGAGATTTATAAAGTTTATGTTTATTTATCACCCACGCACCCCAAGTAGGATTAGTTGGATAACCTTTATCATCAATGAAAAAATCCGGACATTTTCCAGTTGTCATTGCACCTCCAACCTTAAATGGTTTTTTGCCCATATGAAATTCATGGTACCATCCTTCTTTTATATCAATTTCTATTTGATTGGGTTTGGCTTTAATTCTTTTAATATGTTCTACACATGGTTCCGCTAAAGTATAATCATCAGCACCACCATGAACATATAATAATTTTGTGTTAGTTGTTAGTTCTGGATTTGCAAAAAGACCAGCCGAGTGGCATTCAGCAGCCTCAGGTAATATTGCATCAAAACCTTCGGTCCCATCTAAAAATAAAGATGTAAATTTCAAATCTGCCAAAATAAGACTATTAGTTCCTCCTCTAGAATGTCCAGTTGTTCCAAATTTTCCGTTGGACCTTGGGTGAGACTTAAGTAATTTTAAAGCTAAAATTCCATCAATTGCACCATTAATTAATGGCACCTTTGATTGATCTCTCCATGTGTCTTTTGCCCCCCGAGGACAGAAATTATCTATGAACATAACTCCTATTCCTTCTTCTAAAAGTTTTTGGTGTGCATGATAAGTAAAGTCATTCCAAATATAATTTCCTGGACCACCACTGCTGTGTGTCCATATAACAATAGGTACTTTCGAATCTCCTTTTGGAAGCTGAAGATATCCTGTTATTTCAATCGGATTTTTTTTGTGACCACCAATAATTACAGTCCTTTGATCAAATCCAGTGTAAGACTGATATTTAATTAATTCTCCACCTTTATAATATTTATTTTTAGAAACCCAATTAAGCATTGATTTACTTTTTTTACATTCTACTTTTGAGTCTAGTCTTAAATTTTTTGTAGAATGTGAATAAGCAATAGTTGTGAAAAGTACAAAAATTATTAGCAAAATTAATTTTTTCATTCTTTTCCTCTAGTAACATCTGGTGTTTGCCAGTTTAAGTTTTGACCACTATCAATTGCTAAAACTTGACCGGTAATAGATCTATTTTTAATAAAAAAGTCAACAGCATTGCAGATTTCTTGTACATTTGTCTGTCTTTTAAGAGGTGTTGCCATGTATTGTTTTTTAAAGTGCTTGTCAGACTGCCTTTTATTTTTAATAGTTGGACCTGGAGCAATTCCATTTACTCTAATATTCGGGGCAAGACTCATAGCGCTGGTTTTGGTTAAAGTGTAAAGACCAGATTTACTCAATGTATATGAAAAAAAATATGGAGTTAACTTGAATACTCTTTGATCAATTATGTTAATAATACTATTGTTTTTGCCTCTAATATTTTTAGCAAAACCCTTTGATAATAAAGCTGGCGCTTTTAAATTCGCTTTTAAATGGTTTTCCCAACTTTTTGTTGTGAAATTTTCAATTTTATCGTTCTCAAATAATGAAGCATTATTAATTAAACAATCAAAATACTTCAACTTCGATTTTGAAAATTTAAGCATTCTTTCTATTTCTTTTTCTTTAGTTAAATCTGCTTTTGCTAAATAAATTTTTGTACCACTTTTAGTTAAATCTTTTTTAAGATTTTCTGCTTTGGATCTAGATTTGTTATAATGGATAACAATTTCAATATTAGGTCCAGATAATTTTTTAGCTATGGCAGCTCCCATTCGAGTTGCTGCTCCAGTAATTATTATCTTCCGTGCTTCCATTTTTTATCTCTTTTTTTTGTAACTCTTGTTCCTGGCATACCTAATGTAGATCTACCTTTGGGATAAATTTTATTTTTAACATCGTACTGTCTAATTTTAGGGTTTAAAGTAATTTCTAATTCAGTACTTTGAAGTTTTCTCATCTCATCTCTAATTTTAGCCGCTTCCTCAAATTCCAGATTAGATGCAGCTTCTTTCATTTTTTTATCTAATCCTTTTAAATGTTTTTTAAGGTTGCCACCAATATTGGAACCTTCGCTTATTTTGACGTAATCTTTCTCGTAAACACTTTCTAAAATATCACTTATCTCTTTTTTTACAGATTTAGCGTCGATTTTATTTTTCTTATTGTACTCTAATTGAATCTTTCTTCTTCTCTCAGTTTCTTTAATTGCTTTCTTTATACTTTTTGTTTCCTTATCGGCATAAAGAATAACTTTACCATCTACGTTTCTCGCGGCTCTTCCTATTGTTTGAATTAGTGAAGTTTCTGATCGCAAAAATCCTTCCTTATCAGCATCTAGTATTCCAACTAAAGCACATTCTGGAATATCTAAACCTTCTCTTAATAAATTTATTCCAACTAGAACATCAAATACACCCATTCTAAGATCTCTCATAATCTCTATTCTCTCAAGTGTATCTATATCAGAATGTAGGTATCTTACTTTTATACCATTTTCATGAAGATACTCAGTTAAATCCTCTGCCATTTTTTTTGTAAGTGTTGTAACTAAAACTCTATAATTATTTTTAACTACTTTTTTGCATTCATGCATAAGGTCGTCTACTTGATTTTTTGCTGGTCTAATCTCAACTGGTGGATCTATTAATCCTGTAGGTCTTATTACCTGATCAATAAACTTGCCTTTAGTTTGCTCTAACTCCCACGGTCCAGGAGTTGCTGAAACAAATACAGTTTGTGTTCTCATCAAATCCCACTCTTCAAATTTTAAAGGTCTGTTATCCATGCAAGATGGCAATCTAAAACCATACTCAGCCAATGTGCTTTTTCGAGATCTATCTCCCTTAAACATCCCATTAAGTTGAGGAACTGTAACATGAGATTCATCTACAAAAACTAATGTGTTATCAGGAAAATATTCAAAAAGAGTAGGTGGTGGTTCTCCTGGTTTTCTTCCAGATAAAAATCTTGAATAATTTTCAATTCCTGCACAAGATCCAGTTGCTTCAATCATTTCTAAATCAAATTTAGTTCTCTCCTCTAATCGTTGTGCCTCTAATAACTTGTTTTCTGCCTTGTGTTTTTTTAAAGTCTCCTCTAATTCTTTTCTTATTTTTATAATTGCTTGTTCTACAGTTGGTTTAGGAGTGATGTAATGAGAATTAGCATAAACTTTTACTAGACTAAGATCTCTAACCTGATCTCCTGTCAAAGGATCAAATTCCTCAATCCTCTCAAGTTTATCACCAAATAAACTTAGTCTCCATGCTCTATCCTCTAGATGAGATGGAAATATTTCTAAATATTCTCCCCTTGCCCTAAATGTTCCTCTAAAAAAATTTTGATCATTTCTCTTGTACTGAAGAGCAACAAGAGATTTTATTATTTGTTCTCTATTATATTCATAGTTCTTCTGAAGAGTTAAAGTCATTTTGCTGTAAGCTTCAACTGATCCCAAACCATAAATACAAGAAACACTTGCAACAATTAAAACATCGTCTCTTTCAAGAAGAGATCTTGTTGCTGAGTGTCTCATTCTATCAATCTGTTCGTTTATAGATGCCTCTTTCTCTATGTAAGTATCTGATCTTGGCACGTAAGCTTCTGGAGTGTAATAATCATAGTAAGATACAAAATACTCAACAGCATTATCTGGAAAAAAAGTTTTCATCTCACCGTAAAGTTGAGCTGCCAAAGTTTTATTTGGTGCCAATATTAACGCTGGTCTATTCGTAGCTTCTATAACTTTTGCCATTGTAAAAGTTTTTCCAGATCCAGTTACTCCTAATAATACTTGATTAAACTCATTTTTTTTAGCTCCTTGGACAAGCCTTTTAATTGCATCTGGCTGGTCACCAGCCGGGGTAAAATCTGACTTTATTTTGAATTTTTTTCCACCTTCGAGTTTTCCACCGATTTTTGGGTTTTTACTCTGAATGTCTGTAATTAGGTCTTGATATGTATTCTCCATATATTAAACAACGTAATTGAATAATTTCATAATTCAATGAGCATAATATCTAATAATTTAAAAAGAATTAAACCATCCCCAACTATTGCAGTTACTCAAAAGGCAAGAGAATTAAGAGCTGCAGGAAAAGATGTAGTTGGACTTGGGGCAGGGGAACCGGATTTTGATACTCCTATCAATGTTAAAAATGCAGCTATTAAAGCAATAAGAGACGGAGATACAAAGTATACTGCAGTTGATGGAACCCCAGCATTAAAAAAAGCAATTTTAAAAAAATTTAAAAGAGAAAATAAACTAAATTATAAACTAGATGAAATCACAGTTGGAACTGGAGGGAAACAAGTTCTATATAACACTTTTATGGCAACTTTAAACAAAGGAGATGAAGTTATTATTCCTGCGCCATTCTGGGTTTCATATCCGGATATGGTTCTCCTAGCAGGAGGAAAACCAAAAATAGTAAAATGTGATGAAAAAGATGGATTTAAAATTACACCTGCAAAATTAAAAGCTGCAATTACAAAAAGAACGAAATGGATAATCCTTAATTCTCCATCTAATCCAACTGGATCTGGATACAGCAAATCAGAAATTCAAAAATTAGCTAAGGTTTTAATAAAAAACAAAAAAGTTCACATTTTGAGCGATGATATTTATGAGCATGTTAAATATGATAATTTTAAATTCTTTACTATTGCACAAATTTCAAAATTAAAATCTCGAACATTAACAATGAATGGAGTGAGCAAGTCATATGCAATGACTGGGTGGAGAATTGGTTATGCAGCTGGACCAAAAGAAGTAATTTCTGCAATTAGAAAAATTCAATCTCAGTCAACTTCGAATCCCTCGTCAATTAGTCAAGCAGCAGCTGTTGAAGCTCTGAATGGAAAACAAGACTTTATTAAGAAAAGAGCAAAATCATTTAAAGAAAGAAGAGATTTTGTTGTAAAAAGTTTAAATAATATTGATGGTATTAGCTGTTTAAAACCTAATGGTGCATTTTACGTATTTCCGAATTGTAAAAAACTTTTAAATAAAAGAACTAAACTTAAAAAAGATACTGATTTTGTCCAAAAGCTTTTAGAAAAACAAAATGTTGCAGCTGTTCAGGGCTCAGCATTTGGTTTAGATGGATATTTTAGAATTTCATATGCAACTTCAATGGCAAAACTTAAAATAGCAATGTCTAGAATTAAAAAGTTTTGTGAGGATTTAGGATAAACCTATTTTTTTTTATTTAGTCCAATTAGTGAAGAGTTTCTAAATCTTAAAATTACAATTGCTAAAGCGATTAAAACAATTGCTCCAGCTTCATAAAGCAATATTTCTGGGTTGAGAGATTTTCCTTGTAAAATAATAAATCTAGCAAGTGCAGTTATAGCAATAAATAACGGCAGTGTAATTTGAATTGATTGGCTTTCCCAAAATACTCTAACCATTGCAAGCACTTCAAGATATAAAAAAAGTAAAAGCAGATCGGCTAAAGTAACTCTTTGCACGAGTATCATCTGGTACATTTCTTGCCCAAAAGCAATAACAGTACTAACTAAAATGATCACTAATGCTACAAGCTGGATTTGCTTTACAATGTTTTCCATTTACATTCTTTTATAATTTAAAATAACTTTTTATTCTATACTGAAATAGCTTGTAAATTATTGATATTACACTAATCCAAGTCTAACTACTGATTTTGCTGCATCCTCAATACATCCTCTAGCCGGCTGAAATTTAAATCCCAATAAATCTTCAGCATACGAAGCATCAGTTTGCATTTGTATCCCTAAATCTGGAACCATCATTTTTGCACTAGTATCCAGATGACTAATTATTCTCACTAAAAAGTTTGGCAACACTCTTTTTGGAAGTTTTTTTGAATATTTAGGTAATGCTTCAGCCATAATATTAGAAAAATCTATCATTCTTTTGACCTCAGAGCCAATTATTAGTCGTCTTCCACCAACATCTGGTCTTGTTAAAGAATTGATGTGAGCTTTAACTACATCTTTCATATCTGAGACTAAAATACTAAAATCCGGAGCGCCTGGATATTTACCTTCTAGAAATAATTTAACATAACTTATCGAAGTTTTTTCTTTAGTATCTAAAGCGTCTCCAAAGACACCTCCAGGACATATACATACCAACTTATTCTTTAAACCTTTATTCTCCATAAATTCCCAAGCTGCTTTTTCAGCCTTGATTTTTGAAACAAAGTAATCATTACAACCTTTCCAATTAGCATCACTCCAATCATTTTCACCAAATGTATATGGATTTGTCCTATTAGGTTTTCTAAACATTGTTGCAATTGAAGAAGTTTTAATAATACGTTCAACTCCTTCATTAACAGCAGCTTTTAAAACTCTTATAGTTCCATCTTTAGCTGTTGGAACAAGACTTTCACGATCTCTAGAGGTCTTTAAAGGGAAAGGAGAAGCCACATGCATTACATACTTACAGCCTTTTAATGCCTCATCCCAACCTTCGTCTTTTAAAAGATCTAATTCGACAAATGATAATTTATCAATTGATGCATATTCTTTTATGGTTTTTTTTGTTTGCTCTATTAAACCAGAATCTCTAACAGTGCCTAAAACTTTATATCCTGATTTTAATAATTCAATTGCAGTGTGTTTAGCGATCCATCCACTTATACCCGTTAACAATACTGTTTCACTCATTTATTCGGATAAATGTTTTTCAGCCTCTAATGCTGCCATACATCCCATACCAGCTGCTGTAACTGCCTGTCTAAATACTTTATCTTTCACATCACCAGCAGCAAAAACTCCTGGTATATTTGTTTCCGTAGACTCTGGTTTTGTTATTAAATAACCCTCATTATCCATTTCTAGTTGGTCTTTAAATAATGACGTTGCTGGATCATGCCCTATAGCAATGAACAAGCCATCAATTTTTAGTTCGTCTATTTTATTTGTTTTAACATTTTTAATTTTTAATCCAGTTACATTTTTAGGATCATTATCCCCAATTACTTCATCAACAACAGAGTCCCAAATTATTTCAATTTTTTTATTTTCCATTAATTTCTTTTGAAGTAATTTTTCTGCTCTCAAACTATCTCTTCTGTGTATAAGTTGGACTTTTGAGGCAAATTTTGTTAAAAACATAGCTTCTTCAACTGCAGCATTTCCACCTCCAACAACTGCTACAGTTTTGTCTTTAAAGAAAAATCCATCACATGTTGCACATGCAGATACACCAAAACCTCTGAAGCTTTGTTCTGAGTCAATATTTAACCATCTAGCTTGAGCTCCGGTTGAAATAATTATTGAGTCTGCTTCATAAATTTGGCCGCTATCTCCAACAGCTTTAAATGGCTTAGATTTTAAGTCCACTGATGCAATATGATCTTGTATCATTTCAGTTCCAACTACTTCTGCCTGACCTTTCATTTGATCCATAAGCCATGGCCCTTGTATTACATCTTTAAATCCAGGAAAATTTTCAACATCAGTTGTTGTTGTTAATTGGCCACCAGGTTCCATACCATGAACTAATATTGGTTTTAACATTGCTCTTGCAGCATAAATTGCTGCTGTATATCCAGCGGGACCTGACCCAATTATTAACACTTTTGTGTGTTTAGTTGGATTTTCAATCATATGAAAGCTATATAATGATTAATGACTAAATTGAAAGGTATATTATTAACAGAAGGTATGCATGGGATGATTAGCCAAGTAGAAGGTTTGGCTAAAGCTTTAGATTTAAATTATTCTCACCACACAGTTGAAACAAAAGGTTTCTGGAAAGTTATACCGCCAAAATTCACTCCAGTATCCGACTCAGTTTTTAAAAAAATTGAATGCAAAGATGTTGATTTAATAATTTCATGCGGGAGAAAAAGTATTATTCCATCATTATTTTTAAAAAAAAATTCAAAGAAAAAAGTATTTAACATTCATATTCAAAACCCAAAGATAAAACTAGATAATTTTGATCTAATCGTAGTGCCTGAGCACGATAATCTTGATGGACATAACGTATTAAAAACAAAAGGAGCTATTCATTATTTAACAAGTAAAGAAATTGAAAAAGACAAAGAATATTTGTTTAGTATTTCAAGCAAATTGAAGGATAAAAATATAATTTCATTAATAATTGGTGGTCCCACCCAGTATTATGATTATTCAGATAGAAATATCCAGGAAATTTTTTCAAAAGTAAATTATTTAGTAAAAGAAAATAATCTTAGTTTGGTAGTTATCCCCTCTATGAGAACACCAAAGGGAACTATAGAACATGCAAAAATATATTTTGGAAATGATCATTTAGTATTAGATGGTGTTGATAAGAAGGCCTATTTAAGTGCTCTTGCAATATCAAAGCATATAGTTGTAACTTGCGATTCAAGCTCTATGATTTCCGAGGCAGCTTTAACTGGGAAACCAATTTATGTTGCCACTATTCCACCTAAAAAAAGCGATAAAAGGTTTAGAAATTTTAGAAAATTATTTCAAGAAATGAATATTGTAAAAGAATTGGGAGAAAAACTAGAAAATTGGAACTATGAAAAATTAGATGAAACGAATAGAGTAGCAAATATCATTAAAGATAAAATTCAATTATAATGGCATTTTTAAATTCAATATTGAAAAATTCTTCAAATCATAAATCCCCTTTTGAACATTGGGAATTAAATCAACCACTAACTGACGGCCAAGTTCAGGAAATTGTAAATGCTGATATATCTAACCCCTTAGAGCATAATTTAAATTATGATGGGACTAGAGCAATTGATGGAGGCGAAGGTAAATTTAGAGAAGGTATATCAGACGGAGGCAAAGCATTAAAATTTAGATGTTTTGTGACAAAAGAAAATTCAAATCAATTCCCTAATCTTGTTGAATTTATTAAAGAGCTGCAAAATCCATTAACCTACAAAAAAATTTCCGAAATGATAAATAAAGATCTTTCTAATTCATATGTAAGAGTTGAAGTTATCTGTGATAGAAAAGGATTCTGGTTAAAACCGCATTGCGATATTAAAGAGAAACTGATGTCATGTTTATTATTCGTAAACAAACATAATGAAAAAGAAGATTTAGGCACAGATTTTTATGATGAAAATCTAAAATTAGCAAAAACTGTTCCCTATAAAGATAATTATGGTTATTTCTTTTCAAGTGGCCCTAACACTTGGCACGGTATGGAAAAAAAAGAAATAGTAAATGAAAGAAGATGTCTTCAAGTAAATTATGTTACATTCGAGACAGATTGGAAAGTTAATTAAAATTAATTATCTTGCAAAGATTTGACACTTAATTTTGTCGTTTTTAAAGATTTTATTGCTTCCAAGAATGAATAGGCTGTAGACATATTCGTACAATAAGGAATTTTGTTTGCAAGAGTTCCTCTTCTCAATGCTCTAGCATCACTAATTCTGTGCTCAGAGTTTCCACCTCCCGTATTTATTACCAAAGATATTTTTTTAGAATTTAAAACATCTACTATATGTGGTCTGCCACTGCTTACTTTATTAATTTTTTTACATTTCATTCCATTTTGTTTTAAAATCTTAGAAGTTCCTTTGGTTGCAGAAAGTGTGAATCCAAGTTTTATTAATCTTTGAGCTATACCAATTATTTCTTGCTTGTGAGAGTCTTTTACCGACAAGAATGCCATTCCTTTAGTTGGCAATGAATTTGAAGCAGCAATTTGACTTTTTGCAACAGCCATTCCAAAATCATCATCAAAACCCATTACCTCTCCAGTAGACTTCATCTCAGGGCCAAGCAATAAATCACTATCTGGAAATTTATTGAATGGAAATACAGCTTCTTTTACAGCAAATTTTTTATTGGTTTTATATTTTAATTTATATTTGCTTAACTTTTCTCCAGACATTATTCTTGATGCAATTTTTGCAAGTGGAATACCATTTGCTTTTGAAACAAAAGGAACAGTTCTGCTTGCTCTAGGATTAACTTCAATGACAAAAATTTCATCATTTTTAATTGCAAATTGAATATTTAAAAATCCTTTAACTTTCAAAGCCAGAGCTAATTTTCTTGTTTGTATTTTAAGTTCTTTTAAAAGATTTGCCTTTATTGATACCGGCGGCAAGCAACAAGCAGAGTCCCCAGAATGAATTCCTGCTTCCTCGATGTGTTGCATTATACCAGCGACATAAACATCTTTTCCGTCAGAAATTGCGTCTACATCTACTTCCATTGCATTGTCGATAAATTTATCAATTAAGATTGGATTTTGCTCTGATGCTTTGAAGGCCTCGTTAATAAATTGTTTCAATTGACTTTTGTCATGAACAATTTCCATAGCTCTTCCACCCAAAACATAAGAAGGTCTTACTACTACAGGCAATCCAATTTTTTCAGCAACATTTATAGCTTGATTAAAATTGTAGGCTATTCCACTTTCCGCTTGCTTTAATTTAAGTTTTATAAGCAACTCTCTAAATCTGTCTCTATCTTCAGCAAGATCAATCGATTTATATTGCGTCCCTAAAATAGGTAATTTATTTTCATCTAAAAATTTAGCTAATTTGATAGGAGTTTGTCCTCCAAATTGTGCAATAATCCCAATTAGATTTCCTTTTGATTTTTCTTTTAAAATTATATTCTCAACATATTCTTCAATTAAAGGTTCAAAGTATAATCTATCACTTGTATCATAATCTGTAGAAACAGTTTCTGGGTTACAATTTATCATTATCGTTTCAAAACCTGCTTCTTTTAAAGAAAAGCTAGCCTGACAACAGCAGTAATCAAACTCTATACCTTGACCAATTCTATTTGGTCCTCCACCTAAAATTATTATTTTCTTTTTATTACTTGGCGCAGCTTCGCATTCAGTTTTAATAGAAAAATTTCTTTGATATGTAGAATACATATAAGGTGTGAAAGATTTGAATTCAGCAGCACAGGTATCAACTTTCTTAAAAACAGGCATAACTTTTAGCCCTTTTCTTCTTGATTTGACGACTATTTCTTTTTGACCAGTTATTTGTGATATCTTTTTGTCAGAAAAGCCTATTGATTTTATTCTATTAAATTCTTCAAAAGTTTTGGGCAACCCTTTTAAACTTAATATTTTTTCTTCATCAACTATTCCCTTAATTTGATTTAAAAACCATGGATCTACTTTTGATAATTTATATATAACATCTAAAGAAATTTTTTTTCTAAAAGCTTCTGCAATTAATAGTAATTTATTTGGAATATTGATTTTTAAATTTTTTAGGATTTCTTTTTTTGAATATTTAAAAATATTATCTAATCCAGAAAAACCAGTTTCAAGTGAAACTAGAGCTTTTTGAAAAGACTCTTTGAAATTTCTACCAATTGCCATTGCCTCACCAATCGATCTCATGGATGTGCCTAAAATTGCTTCTGTGTCAGAAAATTTTTCAAACGTAAACCTTGGAATTTTTGTTACAACGTAATCGATTGTTGGTTCAAAAGAAGCTGGTGTTACTTTTGTTATTTCATTTTGTAGTTCATCTAGAGTATAACCAACTGCTAATTTTGCAGCCACTTTTGCTATTGGAAAGCCAGTTGCTTTAGAAGCTAATGCAGATGATCTTGAAACTCTAGGGTTCATTTCAATAATTACCATTCTTCCATTTTTTGGATTTATGGCGAATTGAACATTTGAACCTCCAGTTTCAACACCTATTTTTCTTAAGCAAGCAATAGATGCATTTCTCATTACTTGATACTCTTTATCTGTCAACGTTAATGCTGGAGCTATAGTAACAGAGTCACCAGTATGAGTTCCCATTGGATCAACATTTTCTATTGAACAGATAATTATACAATTATCATTTTTATCTCTAACGACCTCCATCTCAAATTCTTTCCAACCATCTAAACATTCTTCAACTAAAACCTGATTTTGAGGTGACTCATTCATCCCTTCTTTTACAATTTTAAAAAAATCTTTTTTTGTTCTCGCAATTCCTCCACCTAATCCACCTAAAGTGAATGAAGGTCTAATAATTGCAGGAAGACCAATTTTGTTTAAACATTTTTTTGCTTTTGAAAATTTATTAAGAACTTCTGACTTTGGTAAATCAATACCAATATCAGACATATTCTTTCTAAATTTTTTTCTATCTTCAGCATTTGCTATTGCCTTAGAGTTTGCTCCAATAAGTTCAATTTTATACTTTTTAAGTAAACCAATTTTTTCTGCATTAATTGCAAGATTTAATGCTGTTTGACCACCCATTGTAGGTAGAATAGCATCAGGCCTTTCTTTTTTGATAACTTCCTCAAGTACTTCCAAAGATATTGGTTCGATATAAGTTTTATCGGCAACACCAGGGTCAGTCATTATAGTTGCTGGATTTGAGTTAATTAATATTACTTTATAACCCTCATCTTTTAAGGCTTTACATGCCTGTGTTCCTGAATAATCAAATTCACAAGCTTGGCCAATGATAATTGGACCAGCTCCAATGACTAAAATTTTTTTAATGTCTTTTCTTTTTGGCATACTTTTTTATGTCTTTAATAAAATTACTAAATAGATATTTGCTATCCTGTGGTCCAGGATTAGCCTCTGGATGATATTGGACTGAGAAAACTGGTTTATTTTTTAATCTTATTCCTTCTATAGAGTTGTCAAACAATGATAAGTGAGTTATTTCGGTATTTTTTTTTAAGCTTTCTTTAACAACTTCAAATCCATGATTTTGACTTGTAATTTCAACTTTCTTTGTAATTAAATTTTTTACTGGATGATTTGCACCTCTATGCCCTAATTTCATTTTCTTAGTTTTTGCATCTAATGCTAAAGCTAATATTTGATGACCCAAACATATCCCAAATAATGGAATATTTTTTTTTATTAAATTTTTTACAACTTTAATTGCATACTGTCCTGTTGCGGCAGGATCTCCAGGACCGTTTGATAAAAAAATCCCATGAGGTTTTAGATTAAGTATATTATTTGCATTTTCTTTGCAGGAAACAACTTTAACTTCGCAATTGAAATCAGAAAAATACCTAAGTATATTTTTTTTAATACCAAAATCTATTGCAACAACCCTAAATTTTTTCTTTTTATTTTTTTCATAACCCTTATTTTTTTTCCAAGTTTTATATCCTTTCCAAATATAAGTTTTATTAGTTGTGACTTCTTGGGCAAGATCCATTCCATTTAAACCGGGCCATTTTATTGATTTATTTATTAGTTTATTAATATTAAATTTACCATTTTTATTGTTTGAAATTGTTCCTTTTGGAGCCCCTTTATCCCTTATAAAATTTGTTAAACTTCTTGTATCGAGACCAGTTATGCCTACTATTTTATTCTTTTTAAGCCATTTATCTAAATTCTGAAGAGATCTATAATTAGATGGACTAGTTATTTCTGAATTAAAAATAACACCTCTCGTCCATATTATATCGGACTCTAAGTCCTCTTCATTAGTTCCCACATTGCCAATATGAGGAAATGTAAAATTAATTATCTGACCAGCATAAGATGGGTCAGATATTATTTCTTGATAACCAGTTAACGAAGTATTAAAGCATACTTCGCCAGTTGCCTCTCCTTTATATCCTAGTCCGATACCTTTAAAGACTGATTTATTTTCTAGGACTAAAATAGCTGTGTTGAAATTTGAGAGATGTGAAGTTTTGTTTTTTTGTTTTAAAGTCAATTACAACTCATGAGTTAAAGGTTAATACAATAAAACCTATTTATCCGCAACAGATCTATAATAATTTTTTCAAAATACAATTTTTCTTTTGAACAATTTTGTCTATGAAGTACATTCCAGATATGACGATGAGAGATAAAATAGATAATGATTACAAAAATGCTTTAAAATCTAAAGATAAAAATAAGATATCAACTTATAGGTTAATTTTGTCAGGAATTAAGGACTTAGATATTAACAATAGGTCTGGTCCAAATAAAAAAGATACAGATGATGAGGATATAAAAAAACTATTAAAGAAAATGATTAAACAAAGGTCCGAATCAATTGAAATATACAAAAAAAATAACAGATCAGATTTATTAGAAATTGAGCAAGGAGAGCTCGATATTTTATCAGAGTATCTTCCTAAGCAATTATCTGAAGCTGATACAGAGAAAATTTGTAAAGAAATTATCAAAAACTCTGGGGCCTCTTCATTAAAAGATATGGGAAAAGTTATGGGTGAATTAAAAAAAAATCATGCAGATACAATTGACTTTTCTAAGGCAGGTCAAATTATTAAAAATTTATTTAATGGCAAATGAAATATCCAAAGGAATATTTAGACGAAATTAAAACTAGATTAAAAGTTTCAACAGTTGTTTCTAAAACTGTTAAACTAAAAAAAAGAGGTAAAGAGTTTGTTGGTTTATCTCCATTTAAAACAGAGAAAACTCCATCATTCACAGTTAATGATGAAAAAGAATTTTATCATTGTTTTAGCACAAGTGAGCATGGAAATATTTTTGACTTTGTAATGAAAACTCAAAATCTTAGGTTTGGTGAAGCAGTCAAAATGCTATCAAATCTTGCAGGGATACAACCTTACACATTTTCAAAACAAGATGTGGAAAGAGAGAATAAATGGAAAATATATAAATCTATATGTCAGAATTTTTCTAAATTTTATAAAAATGAATTATTTAAAAATGAAAAATCAGTTAAAGCAAAAAATTATCTTAAAGAAAGAGGACTATCCGGTATTGAAGTAAAAAATTTTAATCTTGGTTTTGTGACAGAAGATTTAGATTATTATGAAAAATTGAAAAAGGATTATGATGAAGAAAATATTAAAGATACAGGTTTATTTTACTTTGATGAGAAGAAAAAGAAATATATATCAAGATTTAGAAACAGAATAATCTTTCCAATAAATGATATTTCAGGAAATATAATAGGTTTTGGTGGAAGAATTATAGATGATAATAAAAATTTAGCTAAATATATTAATTCTCCTGAAACCCCCTTTTTTAAGAAAGGATCAAATTTATATAATCTTGATAAAGCAAGAAAGTTATCAAATAAAATAGAAGATGTGTATTTAGTTGAAGGATACATGGATGTTATTGGTTTATCAAAAAATGGAATAGAAAATACTGTCGCAAATCTAGGAACCGCTTTAACAAGCAAACAGATACAAATTTTAAACCAATTTTATAATCATATTATTATATGCTTTGATGGCGATCAAAGTGGTTATAAAGCTGCATTAAGAGCTGCAGAAAATATTATTGATGAATTAAAACCTGATAAAAAAATTTCATTTCTTCTTTTGGAAAATAATCTAGATCCAGATAATTATGTTAATAAATTTGGTAAAGAAAAGTTTTTAGAAATTTCAGAGAAAACATCCATACCAATACATAAGTTTATATTCGAGCATTATATTAGTCAGACAAATGAAAGCCCAAGTTCAAAAGCTATTTTTGAAAAAAAACTTAGAGAAATTGCATCAAATATTAAAGACAGTTTTGTAAAAAAATATACGCTGGAATATTTTCTTGAAAAAGTTTCAGAGTTAACACCAAATATTAATTCAAAATATCAGAAAAACTATAAGATATTCCCTAAATCTCTTGCTAAAACTAAAAATTATTATAATGAAACAAAAACATTAAAGTCTTTTGAGCTAAAAGAATTTTCATTTTTATATATTTTACTTACTAAACCAAAGTTAATTAATGAAAATTTCCATCTAATAGATAATGTAAAACTATACAGTGATGAAAATAAGCAATTATATAAAGAAATTTTAACACAATCAGAAAATTTATCAAATTTAGAAGTACAAAAATTAAACATTGATAAAAATCTTATTAATAGAGTCTTGAGTTATGCTTCAGTCAAACATATTATTCAAAAAAACCTAAGCGATGACTTAAAAATCTTAGAAATTTTTTCAGAAATTATTCAAGATCTTAAGAATTACGAGTTAGAACAAAGAATATCTGAACTTGAGACAAAGTTTTCTAAAGATTTGAGCCAGTCAACATTCGATGAGATAAAAGAGTTGAAAAAACAGCAAAAAATCAACTAAAAATTAAAAAAATCACATAGATTTTTCTAATTAAGACATTATATAGATCCTTCAAACTTTATATTGTGGAAAGAATAATTACAAAATCATTTGCGAGATTAATGGGTAGAGGTATCCATAGAGGATTCATAACCCATGAGGAATTGAATAAATCTCTAGGAAAGAGAAATCTTTCAAGTGAAAATCTCGCTCAAGCATTTATCCACATACTTGATGAAAGTATAATATTAGTTGAAAAAAAATCTGATTATAAAATTCTAAGAAAAAAAGATTCCTCATCTAAAGATGAAGGAAAAACTCTCGAGAAAAGTGATGACCCGATTAGGATGTATTTAAGAGAAATGGGAGGTGTAGAGTTGCTTTCTCGTGAGGGTGAAATAGCTATAGCTAAAAGAATAGAAGCAGGAAAAGATGTGATGTTAAATGCATTATCCCAAAGCCCAATTACAGCTCAACAATTCTTCGAGTGGGATAATAAACTTCAAAATGATGAAATTTTGGTTAGAGAAATAATTGATATAGATACAAATTACATGGATGATGACGATAATAGTAATACCTCAAAGCAAAAAAAACAAGATGATGAAAATACTGAAGAAAGTAATAATAATAGTGAGGATGATGAATTTAACCCGACGTTAGCAGCAATGGAGACTGAGATTAAACCAAAAGTTCTTCAAACAGTGCACAATTTAACAAAGGACTATAATAAATTAATTAAATATCAAAAAGAAAAACTTGAATGCGTTTTAAATTCAAAAAAATTATCTCCTTCTAAAGAAAAAAATTGCAAAAAAATTATTGAAGATATATTAGAAAATATAAAGTCATTACAATTATCTCCTTCCGTATTAGAAGAATTGGTACAAAAGCATTACGCAGAAAATAAAAAAATTGTATCCTTAGAAGGAAATTTACTTCGTTTGGCTTTGGACTCAAAAATTTCTAGAGATGAATTTATAAAATTTTATGTCGGGAATGAGATAAATCCAAATTTAAAAGAATTTTTAGATACCAATGAAACATGGAAAAAATTTTTCCAAAAAAACAAAAATGAATTTAAAAACATTAGAGATAGATTGGTTGAAACAAGTAATAAATTGGGTATTTCAGTTACAGAGTTTAAAAAATTAGTTAGCAGAATCCAAAAAGGTGAAAAAGAGTCAAGAATCGCAAAAAAAGAAATGGTAGAGGCTAATCTGAGATTAGTTATCTCAATCGCAAAAAAATATACAAATAGAGGACTTCAATTTTTAGATTTAATTCAAGAGGGAAATATTGGCTTGATGAAAGCAGTAGACAAATTTGAATATAGACGGGGATATAAATTTTCAACATATGCTACTTGGTGGATAAGACAAGCAATAACAAGATCTATTGCAGACCAGGCAAGAACAATAAGAATACCTGTTCATATGATTGAAACAATTAATAAAATTGTCAGAACTCAAAGATTAATCCTAAGTGAGTTTGGAAGAGAAGCTACTCCAGAAGAACTTGCAAAAAAATTAAGAATGCCATTAGAGAAAGTTAGAAAAGTACTTAAAATTTCAAAAGAACCTGTTTCACTAGAAAAACCAGTTGGAGATGAAGAAGATAGTAGTCTCGGAGATTTTATAGAAGATACAAAAGCTTTAGCACCTTTAGAGCAAGCAATTAAGTCTAATTTAAGCGAGGCAACAACAAAAATTTTGTCAACTTTAACACCTAGAGAAGAAAGAGTTCTAAGAATGAGGTTTGGTGTTGGAATGAATACCGATCACACCCTTGAGGAAGTAGGATTGCAATTTTCAGTCACTCGTGAAAGAATTAGACAAATAGAGGCAAAAGCGTTAAGAAAATTGAAACATCCTAGCAGGTCAAAACAATTAAAAAGTTTCTTAGAAAGTTAGGGCCGTTAGCTCAATAGTAGAGTACTGCATTGACATTGCAGGGGTAGTTGGAGCGTAACCAACACGGCCCACCATTTTAAATTAATTAGTCAATTTTTAAGTTATTTTTTTAGATTTAATAAATCTGTATAAATTTTTTTCTCTAAAATAGTAACCTTTAATTCCTGATTTCTTAGCAAATTCCATATCAGTTTTTTGATCACCAACCATAAATGAGTTTTTTTTATCAACTTTCCAAATACTATTAACTATTTTAAACATACCATTATCTGGTTTTCTAAATTTACTTTTTTTTTTATATTTTTTTATTTTACCGTGTATATGATATGGACAATAAAAAATCCTATCAATTTTTGTATTTTTAACTTTTAGTTTAGTCTGTAAATATTGGTGCAATTTCTTCACATCGTATTCAGTAAAAAATCCTCTGGCTATGCCAGATTGATTGCTAACGATCACTACTTTGTAATTTAGTGCCCTCAAATATTTAATTGTTTTTATAACTCCAGGGATTAAAACAAAATCCTTAATTTTACCAATATAGCCATTATTTTTATTTGATTTGTTGATAACTCCATCTCTATCAAAAAAGGCTATTTTTTTCATTTTTATATTTATTTTAATTATTTTTTTATTTAGTTGAAACCAATTTTACTTAATAAAAACACTTCATTTTTGTGGTTAAATTTTTAAATTCTAGGAATATTTGAAATTGTATTTTCATACCAATTATTTGCCAAAAAAATTCTTATCATATGATATACAAATGCAACGTATATTGGATTTTTTGATAATTGATAACTTGAATGAATTTTAAAAAAGAAGTAAAACCAACCTCAATTTACAAGGGCCTGTAGCTCAGTTGGTTAGAGCAGTACACTCATAATGTATTGGTCCCAGGTTCGAGTCCTGGCGGGCCCACCAAATCTAGCAAAATTAACGTTTAAAAATTAAAGTTTCTTAAAATTTAAGCAAAAAACCTTCTAAAAATTTTTTCATTGTATACCAAATTGAGTCCAATCATTTTTAGCAATGTACTGGTCAGCTTCTAATAGGTTTGTTAGTCTGGGGTATGGAAAAAGTAAATGAGATATTGAATTCTTTCATTCAACAATCAAAAACTGATAATTTAAAATGGTCAGCTTATCCTAAAGAATATTTAGATTTGAATATGAAAGTGTCTTTTGGACAAGGTGTTCCAGCAAGAGTTAGCTGGATATCTTTTTTGGCTCCCGAGATGCAAACAAGCAATGGTTTTTATCCTGTTTATCTTTTTTATAAAAAAGAAAATAAATTGGTTTTAGCTTATGGAATTAGCGAAACATCAGAATACCCACAGACTTGGCCAGACGAAGTAGTGAATAATCATAAAAAAATAAGTGAATATATTGATAACCCCGCGAGATATGGTGACTCTTTTTTATTCAAATCATATGTACCAAAAATAGATTCAAATAATGTTAATTTTTTTGATGATGATAATCAGCCTGTATCAAATGAATCTGTTGAAAATGATCTTAAATTCATAATCAATTCATATAAAAAATTTGTTTCAATGGAGATAAAAAATGAGTCTTCTCCAATCAGCCAAGGTTTATTTTATATGGAAAAACAACTTGAGGATTTCATTATTGAAAATTGGAATAATACTGAATTTGGAAAAAAATATGATCTTATTGAAGAGGAGGGCAGAGTCATTAGTCAACAATATCCAACTTCTATAGGCAAAATAGATATACTAGCCAAAGATAAAAAAACTAAAAGTTATGTAGTTATTGAGCTTAAAAAGAATCAAACTAGCGATGATACAATAGGTCAACTTTCAAGGTATATGGGATGGATCAAAGAACATAAAAAAGACGATAACGTAAAGGGTATAATTGTTGCTGGAAAGTTTGATGAAAAATTAAAGTATGCAAAAACAATGGTTCCAAATTCAGAAGCATTTTTATATGAAGTAAATTTTCAAATTAAGGAATATAAGTGAATAAACTTTTAGGGATTGTGGTTCTGAGTTTGTTGTGGATTTGTCCAGTATCAGCTGGTGAAAGATTTATTCCTTTAGAGCTCTTCACCGGAGGTGAAATAAGAGAAGATACAGAAATTAAATTTACAAGTGCTAATTTGGTATTTGGAGAAAAGAAAAGAAAAAAAATTATTGGTCCTGAGGATTGGAAAAATCCTCAAACTGGAAAAACAATAAAGGTTTATAAAAGAACAAGAAAAGGTCAAAGCGGATTAAAAACACAGTTATTTACAGTCACTAATGATGGACAGTGTATAGGGAGAGTTTGGGATAGTAGACGTGGAGGAAGAATAATAGAAAATGGATGTAAATTTCCTTTAGGGATCTGGAAAGAAGGCGAGACTAGATCATTTAAAGGTTCTTCTGGTGGCAAGCCAAGGAAAATAGAATTGACTATTTTAAAATTAGGAAAGAAACAGAAAGATAAAATAAAATTTAATTGGAAACTTTATGATGGAAGTGGAAAATTAATGGATGACAATGATTATACATTTTCCCCTGGAAAAGCTATGATTAAGCTGAATGATAAAAAATTATAAAAAAGTACATTAAAATTCAGCTAATTTAATTTTTTCATTGTATACCAAATTGAGTACAAGAAGATTTCGAGATTAAATATATTAATTATAGTAATGCTAATTTAAATTCCTTTAGGACTCTCATAATGTATTGGTCCCAGGTTCGAGTCCTGGCGGGCCCACCAAATCCAGTAAAATCAGCATTTATAAATCATAGTTTTTTTAAACTTTATCAAAAATTGTAGTATCCTTATATATAAAATGAAATTTAAAATTAAAATTAAACCTAAGATATCATACTACTTTTCAATACTTGTTTCTTCTATAATTTTATTTTATTTTGCTTATAAAGGTATTGTTGCATATCTAATTCACAGAGAGTTATATGGTGGAGGATTAGATACGTTAGTATTGTTGCGTGCATCTATTTCAGGAATAATGCTTCTTTTAATACTTTTGTTTATCCAATTTATAAAAATACCAGACTTAAAAAGTCATCGCACAATTTTAAGAGGAGTTTTTGTTGGATGGACTAGTGTATTTGTAATACTAATAATCATCAATTTGAGCTCTATTTACTTTTTAATTATAACTGGTTTTGTGTCATTTTTTTCATTATTAACTTTATTCAGTTTGGAGGATCAAATAAAAGAGGAAAAAAATACTCTTACCGAAAAAGAAATTTACCTTCTTCAAAAACTTGCAAATAAAAAATAGTTTTGATTTGAAAAAAATAATATTTTTACTTTTAGTTTTGTTTTTTCAAAATTATACCTTTTCAAAAGAGATGATATTAGATCAATTAAAAAAACCAAAAATAACAAATCAATCACAAAAATGGAATTTCATTACTGATCAAGTAATGGGAGGTGTTTCAACAGGAAAATTTGAAGTTGAGGAAGTTGATGGTGTGTTGTGTTACAGAATGACAGGAGATATATCAACTAAAAATAATGGAGGATTTATACAATTCAGAACAAAATTGATACCTGAAATTAATAGTAATAATTACAATGGAATATTTATAAAAGTTTATGGTAATGAAAAAAATTACAACATTCATTTAAGAACTGGTTTGACTGTAGCGCCATGGCAGTATTATAGCTACACTTTCGCTACAACAAAAAATTGGCGTGAGATTAGAGCGCCATTTGATCAATTTAAAAAATCTAATTTCTATCAACCAAAAAACGTATTAGGACAAAATATAAAATCAGTGGGTTTAGTTGCAGGTTTCGATGATTTTAAATCAGATATTTGCTTAGGTGAAATTGGATTTTATTAAATTATTTAATTAAAAATTCTTCAAGAGTTTTAAATAATGCGTTTATATCTCCATCATTATTTTGAATAATTGAGTTAAACTCCTCTTTCTGAGTCCTTGCCAAGCTCAACCCCTCTACAATTAAGTCTCTTATCAAAGGTCTATCGGGATTTTTTGTATATATTCTCCAGTCTATTTTAACCTGTGGTCTTTTTGTTGTAGCTTCTAAAATACTATTAACTATTGTGTATTTATCATTTATCTTTTTTTGAGATACAACATTTATTTTAGGGTTTGTATAATCCACTAATCTGCTTGAAAAACTCTTTAAAAAATAACTTTTAAATAATTTTTGATATTTTGATTTTTGTTCGTCATTAATTGATTTTCTATATTTGCCAAGAGTGTACATGCCTATTCCATTAATATCGACACTGCTTTCTGCAATAGCATTTAATTTTATAATTTTTGATTCAACAGGATCATTGCTCGACAATACTGCTGCCGCTTCATCAACTATTTCATTTATTAATGCACTTGGATCTTTTGCATATAAAATATTATTTAAATTTAATAAAAATAAAAAAATAATTAAATGTTTAATTAATTTCATTTATTTTTGGTTATTGACTATCTAATTCTTCCCAGTCGTCGTCACTTAGTGTTTCAGTTGTTTTATCAATATTTCTTACTTTTCTATGTCTATCTTGCAAATAAAGACTTCTGACTGATGCATAAACGTCAACAGAACTATTTTCTAGACTATCAAAAGACTCTAGATTTTTTGCTCTAAAATCTATTCCACTTAGTAATCTTGATGCATAATAGTCTGCCTCAGAAAAATATTGTGTATCATTAACAACAGTCACATTGTACCATGCATCTCCACCTATCAAATTAACTACTGAACCAAGAGAGTCTCTTACAGTAGTTGGTCCTAAAACAGGTAAAACAAAATAACAACCTGGACCAGCGCCCCAAACTCCTAATGTCTGTCCATAATCCTCCTTATCACGTTTTTTTAATCCATAATAAGATGCAACATCGAAAATTCCTGCAATACCTAAAGTGGAATTAATGACAAATCTTGCAGAATTTACCCCGGCATCTTTGAATTGACCTTGTAGAACGTTGTTAGGAATTGTTACAACATTAACCAGATTACTTAATGCATTACTAGTTCCAGATCTTATAGGTTGAGGGAACATTCTATATCCTTTAGCAAGTGGTTTAAAAATGACTTTGTCCAAAGCTTGATTAAATGCAAAAACCCCTCTATTAATTTTTTCAAAACAATCACCAACTTCTTTGTATCCATTATTTTTATTTGCATTTAATTTAAGATTTCCGTCATTTCCAGCTATTGCAACTTTGCTTATGGATGAAAATAAAATTACAATTAGAATTGCAAGTAATTTGTTCATAGAATTAGTATAAGTATATTATAATTAATATTAATATAAAGATAAATTGTCTGAAATTATGCACAAAAATGTTGAAAAAATGTCAATAAATTACTCCCCAAATTTCAATTTAAAAAAAAGAACTAGGTCAAAGGTGAAGTACTTAATTTTTCATTATACAGGTATGAGATCTGAAAATGCTGCAATAAAGAAACTAACAAGCAAAAGCTCAAAAGTAAGTTGTCATTATTTAATAAAAAAAAATGGAGCAATAATAAAAATTGTTCCAGATTTATATATTGCATGGCATGCTGGAATTTCGTCATGGAAAAAAGATAAATCTCTTAATTCAAATTCTATAGGAATAGAGATCTCCAACCCAGGACATGATTATAAATATGAGAACTTTAGTCAAAAACAGATTACCTCGATTATCAACTTGTCAAAAAATTTGAAAAGGAGATATAAAATCAAAAAAGAAAATATTTTAGGACATTCTGATATCGCTCCTTTAAGAAAAAAAGATCCTGGTGAAAAATTCCCATGGAAATTGTTAAATAAAAAAAAAATATGTTTATGGCATAATTTAAGTGAAAAAAATTGCAAAAAATTAAGAGGTATAAAACTAAACAATAGTGATAATTTTTTTCAGTTATTATTTAAGTTTGGTTATAAATATACAAATGATAAAAATGAGAAAATCAAAATTTATAAAAATTTTCAAAGAAGGTTTAGACCACAATTAATTAGCAGTATCGTTGATCAAGAGACTTATGTAATTTTAAAATCCTTGTTTTAATTGAATTAAAAATAGTTGAAATTTAATAAAAATAGAATAATTCTTTATTTGCCAGATAAATGACTTATCGCTTTATTTATTAAAGAGGAAAGTCCGGGCTCTACAAAGACACAGTGCCAGTTAACCGCTGGCGGGGGAAACCCTAGGGATAGTGCCACAGAAAATAAACCGCCTTATCAAGGCAAGGGTGAAAAGGTGCGGTAAGAGCGCACCGGCTAAGTTGGTAACAACTAGTGCATGGAAAACCCCACTGGGAGCAAGACTGAGTAGAGATGACATTGTTAGAAATAACTAAAAGCAGTCTTTGGCTAGTCATCGGGGTTAGTTGCTTGAGCTTTAAAGTGATTTAAAGCCTAGATAAATGATAAGTTTAAAAGACAGAACCCGGCTTATAGTTTATCTGGCATTTCATTAAAATAAATCCAAATAATTATTAATTTTTTAGATTGGAGTTCTATAATATTAGCTATTGACGCTAACAAATAAAACCCATAATATCCCATAAAAACCCAAATTTAGGATAATATGGTTTATGTTTTTATCAACCTACGAAAACAAATTGGACAAAAAGGGAAGGGTTTCAGTGCCTTCATCATATAGATCATATTTATCAAATATAGGCTACAATGGAATTATTTGTTATCCATCATTTAACAATTTATGTATTGAGGCATGGCCTCAAGATCGAATTGAAAAAATATCTAATGCAATAGACTCATTAAATCCATTTGAAGAAAAGAAAGATTATTTTGCAACATCTATATTATCAGAAAGTATAAATTTACAATTTGATAGTGAGGGTAGAGTTCAAATAACGACAAAATTACTAAAACATGCAAGAATTAAAAACAGCATGTTATTTGTTGGTCAAGGTAAAACATTTCAAATTTGGGAACCAACATATTTTGATAAATTTAGGGCAAACGCTAGAAAAAAATCTAATATTAATCGAGCAAGTCTTAAATGGGAAAAGCAATTTAATAACTAAAAGGGGAGAGATATGACAATAAACTTTAAAACACCAGATATAAAAGAGCTAAAACCTAGAATTCTAGTATTAGGAGTAGGAGGAGCGGGTGGAAATGCAATCAATGGAATGATTGAGGCTGGCCTTCAGGGCGTTGAGTTTATTGCAGTCAATACAGATGCTCAAGATTTAAGATTAAGTAAGGCACAAACAAAAATACAAATGGGATTAAATTTAACTAAAGGGCTAGGAGCAGGTGCAAAACTAGATATAGGCCAAGCTGCTGCAGACGAGTCTTTAAATGAAATTGTAAATATATTGCAGGGTGCAAATATGGTTTTCATTACAGCCGGAATGGGTGGTGGGACTGGAACTGGATCTGCCCATGTAATTGCTAGAGCTGCAAAAGAACTTAATATCTTAACAGTAGGGGTTATAACTCTACCTTTCTTATATGAGGGCCCTTCAAGAATGAGAAAAGCTCAACAAGGCTTAGAAGAGCTTCGAAAACATGTTGATACTATTATAGTTGTTCCAAATCAAAATTTATTCAAGATCGCAAGTGAACAAACGACTTTTGAAGAATCTTTTGCTTTATCAAATGATGTTTTGCTTCATGGTGTTCAAAGTATAACTGATTTAATGGTTAGACCGGGGCTTATTAACTTAGATTTTGCTGATGTTGAAACTGTTATGAGTTCAATGGGTAAAGCCATGATGGGCACAGGTCAAGCTGAAGGAGAAGGCAGAGCGGTCAAAGCTGCTGAGTCAGCAATTAATAATCCATTGATTGATGATTATTCTTTAAAAGGGGCAAAAGGACTTTTGGTTAATATTACCGGAGGCAAAGATTTAAAATTATTTGAAGTAGATGAGGCTGTAAATAAAGTAAGAGCTGAAGTCGATCCAGAGGCAGAATTAATTATAGGAGCTATAACCGATGATAGTTTAGATGGATTAATGAGAGTTTCAATTGTTGCTACTGCTTTAGATGGACAACAACCGGAGCCTAAATCAGTAATTAACATGGTACATAGAATTCAAAATAGAAACCCAGGTTATTCTGAGTTTTCAAATTCTGCATCAACTCAATCTTTTCAATTTACTAATAACAACTCAATAATTACCAATGGGGCTAACGCTCTTAAAATAGAGGAAGAAGAGAAAAATGAAGAATTGAGTTCTAAAAGTATAGATACTAATTATGCAAATGAATCATCAAACACTTTAAATGGTGAGGATTTAGAGCAAACCGAAGCATCTGTAGCTAGCCCAGTAAACTCTGAATTTGAAAGCAATATAGATGAGCAAGTATCTGAAAATAATGGTTTGGAGAATTTTGAGTTGAGTGATGATGATACCCCTGAGCTATTTAACTCAGAAGCTAACGAGGAGTTATCAACTTCACCACAAGAGATAAACTCTGAGGAAGAAGAAGATTTAGAAATTCCAGCATTTTTGAGAAGACAAAAGAATTAATGGTCTTCAAAAAAATAAATGAATGCCACCATAAATCTGGAAAAACATTTTCCAGTATTACTAAACGAATTAGTTAGTATTATTTCCCCTCTTTATGGTGGCACATTTATCGATTGCACATTTGGTGCTGGTGGTTACTCTAAAAAGATATTAGAGAATAGCTTAAATAATATAATAGCACTAGATAGAGATAATTCTGTCAATAGTACAGTTAATCAATTCCTCACAAAGTATAAAAAAAGATTTAAATTTTATAACAAAAAATTTTCAGATATTGATCAAATAAAGGAAGATAATATTAAAGCAGTTATTTTTGATCTGGGATATTCTTTAAATCAGATTTCTGATCTAAATAGAGGTATATCTTTTAATAGCAAAGGCAAACTAGATATGAGAATGGGATTAAATGACTTTTCTTGTGATGATGTAATTTCAAAAATGAGCCAACAAAATCTTTTTAAAATTTTCAAGTATTTTGGAGATGAAAAATATGCAAAACCAATATCAAAAAAAATAGTACAATTAAGAAAAAATAAAAAAATTAAAACTGAAAATTTAGTAGAAATAATTGAAGGTGTAAAAAAAAAGAAAAGTCGAAAAAATAAATCCACTAAAGTTTTTCAAGCTCTTAGAATTTTTGTAAATAAAGAGATAACCGAGCTGATATATGGTCTAGTAAAAGCCTATAATATTTTGCCAGTTGGTGGAGTAATAGCAGTTGTTACTTTTCATTCTATTGAGGATAAAATAGTAAAGTTTTTTTTCAAAGAGTACTCAGAAGTAAAAAATTCTTCTAGATATTTACCTAAAAGTATTTCAACTAAAAAGTATTTTAATTTAACAAAAAAAAAACCAATTATCCCATCATCTGGTGAGATTAATATTAATCCTCCCTCAAGGTCAGCAAAACTTAGATTTGCATATAAATTAGAAAACGGATGTAACTTTAAAAAATTTGTTAGTAATTTTGATTATTTAAAAGATATAGAAAATTTGAAATTTGATGCATAAAAAAATCCTTTTATTTATTCCTATTATTATTCTTATAATCTCAACTGCTTTTACAAAAAATTCGACAAAAAAACTTGATAAAGAAATTTTTGAAATTCAAGAAGATATCAGAGCTCTCAATGATATTTATGAGTTAGTTTTATTTGATTACAACTATCTTACATCACCAAATAAATTAATGGAATATTCCAAAATATATTTTGATAATGAATTAAAAAAAAAGGAAATTACAGATTTAAAAATTTTTAAATTTAATAATGAATAGTTTTGACGAAAATTTCAAATTCGAAGCAAATAGATCAAATTTAAAAATATCTTTTGAACGTATATCATTCATTTTCTTCATATTTTTTATAATTACTATAATTTTTACGTCTAAAACTATCTATTTAGGATTTAAGAAAACAAGCCAAACTCAAACTGTAAAAGAAAAAGAGAAATATAGAGCATCTATCATGGATAGAAATGGAAATATTATTGCTAAAACTGTGCGTGTGACTAATTTGGGTATAAATCCAAATCAACTAATTAACAAAGAAAAATTATTAATTTCTTTGAAATTAATATTTCCTGACAAGAATTTTGAAAAGGAAATCAATGGAAAAAAGTTTTTTTATGTCAAAAAGAAAATATCTCCAGCAAAACTAGAAAAAATAAAATTACTGGGAGAAAAATCGTTCAAAGTTGAAGAAAACATTGCTCGTGTTTATCCTAACGGTAATCTTTTCAGTCATATATTGGGACAGATTGATACAGATAACAATGGTGTGTCCGGTATAGAAAAATCTTTTGACTATGAATTAACAACTTCAAACAAGCCATTAAAGCTTTCTTTAGATACTGAAATACAATATTTGATAAGAGAAGAATTGATAAAATTTCAAGATATTTTCAATAGTTATGGAAGTACAGCTATTTTAATGAATGTTAACAGTGGAGAGATTTTTTCAATGGTTTCAATACCAGATTTTGATTTAAATAAAAGAGAAGACATTTCTGATAAAAAATTTATAAACAGATCCACAAAAGGTGTATATGAACTTGGGTCAGTTTTTAAAACATTTACATTTGCTGCTGGTCTTCAACAAAATGTTATCCAAGAAGATACCCTTTTTAAAAATTTACCAAAAAAAATAAAATGTGCAGGAAGGTCAATCTCTGAATATGATATGGATATTCCATCTAGCCTTACCGCTGAAGAAATATTAATTAGATCTGGAAATATTGGTTCAATCAAAATTGCTCAGAAAGTCGGGTTAGAAAATTTTAGAGAGTTTCTAGAAAATTTAGATTTATTAAATAAAATACAATTTGATATAGAGGAAGTTGGAAATCCAATCCCATTTAAATGGGGAAAATGTAAATTAGCTACATCGGCGTATGGTCATGGTATAACAACCACACCCCTTCAACTTGCAAATGCCTATGCAATAATTGCAAATGGTGGATATAAAATAAAACCAACTTTAATTAAAAAAGTAAAAAATTTAAAAAGAGGTGAACAAATAATAACACAAGAAAATTCTAATAAAATTAACAAAATATTGAGAAAAATTGTAACATCCGAACAGGGCACTGCTAATTTAGTAAATATTGCTGGTTATGAAATTGCTGGAAAAACAGGAACAGCTCAAAAATCTATAAGAGGTAAATATTCTAAAAAAAAAATAAATACTTTTGCATCAATTTTTCCAATATCTTCTCCAAAATATGTTTTAATTGTTTTGTTAGATGAACCAAAATTGAGTGAAACCTATATTTATGAATATAATGATGGTAAAAAAAGGAAGATAATAGGTACACCTTTTAATACTGCTGGCTGGACTTCTGTTGAGGTTGCCAAAAATATAATTGAAAAAATCGGGCCTATTTTAGCCATAAAATATTAAGAAATTTCATAATGATATTAAAAAGCTTTTTTAAAAATCTTAAAAAAGATTTTAATAATAAAAGTTTTAATGGATTTGAATTTAATTCAAAAAAAATAAAGAAAAATTATATATTTTTTGCAATACAAGGAAGTAAATTTAATGGAAATAATTTCATAAATGATGCCATTGAAAGAGGAGCTCGAATAATTGTATCAAATAAATTTAAAACTGGTATCAATAAAGGTGTATTGTATATCAAAGTAAGCGATACTAGATTGGCCTTATCAAGTTTTGCAAATAAATATTATAATAAAAAACCAAATAATTTAATTGCTGTAACTGGCACAAATGGTAAATCATCTATAGTCAATTTTTATTATCAGATATTAAAACTTAATAAAAAAAGAGTAGCCTCAATTGGAACTTTAGGTGCCAAATCGAATGGTGTTAGCTTAAAACTTAATAATACAACTGTTGATGCTATTACAATTAATAAAATACTTGCAAATTTAAAGAAAAAAAAAATTGAAAATGTAATTTTAGAAGCATCAAGTCATGGCCTTCATCAAAAAAGATTACATGGTATTAAATTTAGCACATCTATATTCACTAATTTAAGCAGAGATCATTTAGATTACCACAAAAATTATAAAAATTATTTTAATTCAAAATTAATTTTATTTAATGAGTTGACAAATAAAAATGGAAATTTGATATTTGATAATGATTTAAAATATTCACAAATCTTTAAAAAAATAGCCAAAAGAAAAAAATTAAATTTATTAAATATTGGTACATCAGATAATCATTTAAAAATTAATTCAATTAAAATTTTAAATAACTACCAACATATAAAGTTTACTTTTCAAAATAAGGAATATCAATTTAAAACAAGCCTAATTGGAAAAATACAAATTAAGAATTTGATGATGGCTATTGCAGCAGCAATTAAAAGTAATCTAAAAATTGATGATATTGTTAAAAAACTTAAGTATATTAAACCCGCAAAAGGAAGGCTCGAAATAATCGGAACAACCAAAGATAATTCAATTTTTATTTTAGACTATGCTCATACTCCAGAGGCTCTTAAAACAAGTATAGAAAATATTAAAGAACAATTTGGTTTAAGAAAAATTAATATTGTATTTGGATGTGGCGGTGAAAGAGATAAAGAAAAAAGACCAATAATGGGCAAAATAGCTAACAAATTATGTAATTATATTTATCTTACAGACGATAATCCTAGAGGTGAAAATCCAGAAAATATCAGAGCGAGTATTAAGAAATCAATTTTACCATCTAAAATGATTGAAATACCATCAAGAAAATTAGCTATAAAAAAAGCAATTTTAAATAGTAAGTCAGATGAGGTTTTAATTATTGCAGGAAAGGGACATGAAAACACTCAAGAATATATTAAGAAAAATAAATTTTCTGACAAAGATAATATAAAAAAATCAATAATTTTAAAAAATAGAATTTTATCAAATGATTGGAAATTAAATATACTTAAAGAAATTATAAATAACAAAAAATTAGATAGAATAAATAATTTAAAAATTAGCACTAATTCGAAAGAACAAAATAAAGGTAAAATTTTCCTTGGAATTAAGGGGAAATCTTTTAATGGAAATGATTTTGCAGACGAAGCTTTAAAAAATGGAGCAAAATTAGCGATACTTCAAAATAGCAAAAATGACAATAAAAAAAAGATTAATGTAAAAAATACTCTAAGATTATTAATTAAATTTTCACAAAAGATAAGAATTTCATCTAATGCATCTCAAGTTGCAATTACAGGATCTTCAGGCAAAACTTCACTGAAAGAATTGTTAGGACAATGTCTTCAAAATAATTATTCTACAACATTTTCAAAAAATTCATTCAATAATAAATTCGGTTTACCGATTTCATTAATAAATTTAAATAAGGATACGACTTATGGAATATTTGAAATTGGAATGGATAAAAAGGGAGAAATAGACTATTTATCAAAAATAATTAAACCGGACGTTGGAGTTATTACAAATATTAGTTATGCACACGCTAAAAATTTTAAATCTTTATTGGATATAGCTAAAGCCAAATCAGAGATTATTTTCAACATAAGAAAAAATGGAACAATTGTATTGAATAAAGACGATAAATTTTTTGATTTTTTTTCAAATTTAGCAAACAAAAATAATTTAAATATCATTTCTTTTGGTAAACATAAAAATTCTAATATTAGATTATCTAAATTAAAAAAATCTACGAAATCTTATATCATTTATATTGATGTAGCTTCTAAAACTTTTAATTTTAAAATTAAGAATAACTTATTACCTTATTTGGATAATATATTGGCTTCCATAGCAGTTTGTAAAAGTTTAAATATCATTGATAAAATAAAAAGTAACTTTTTTTCTAGTTATAAAATACCAAGTGGCAGAGGAAATATAAAAAAATTTACTGTCGGCTCTAAAAAAATTAATATAATAGATGAAAGTTATAACTCAAATCCATTATCTCTTAATTTCTCGATTAAGAAATTTGATAATTTAAAAGTCAATCCAAATAAAAAATTTATGCTACTAGGTGATATGTTAGAATTAGGAAAATTTTCAAAAAAACTTCATATTGAAGCTGCAAAAGATATCAATAAGGCAAAGTTCAAAAAGTTGTTTGTTTATGGGAATTATATCACAGAAACATTTAACAAAATTAGAACACAAAAAAGAGGAAAAATACTTAAATCAACTACTGAAATTCTTAATATAATAAAAAATGATTTAAATAATGGTGATTTTTTGATGATAAAGGGCTCAAATTCTACAGGACTTAATCAAATAACCAAACAAATTGGATCAAAATCTTAATGTTGTTTGAACTTTTTTCAATTCTAGTAGATCAATTTAGTTTTTTGAATGTTTTTAAATATTTAACAGTAAGAACTGGTCTTTCTATTTTTACAGCTATGGTTGTTGTTTTTTTAGTTGGAAACCCATTAATTAATTTTTTTTCTTCAAAACAGATTCATAATCCAATCAGAGAAGATGGACCTAGCGATCATATAATTAGAAAAATTGGAACACCTACAATGGGAGGACTAATAATATTGCTAGGTGTTTTTTCAGGAGTATTGCTATGGGGTGACTTATCAAATCCTTACAATTGGTTTTTAATATTTATTGCAGCTTCTTTTGGATTATTGGGTGCTTATGATGATTATAAAAAAATAAAGTTAAAAAGCTCGAATGGAATTTCTTCTAAACTAAAGTTCTCTTTACAAATTATTTTAGCTTTGATTGGTATATTTATACTTTATATTACAAGTAATTCTGATCAAATAAATAATCTATATTTTCCTTTTTTCAAAAACCTAGTAATCAATCTTGGCTGGTTTTTTATACCTTTTTATATGTTCATATTAGTTGGAGCTTCAAATGCAGTTAATTTAACAGATGGTTTAGACGGATTAGCAACAGTTCCTGTTATGTTAGTTGCCGCTTGTTTTGCATTTATCAGTTACGTCTCTGGTAACATAATTTTTTCTGATTATCTTCAGATCGCATATATAGAGGGTGTAGGAGAAGCTTCAATTTTTTGTGGATCAATAATTGGGGCTTGTTTAGGTTTTTTATGGTTTAATGCACCACCGGCAAAAATTTTTATGGGAGACACTGGATCTTTATCATTAGGTGGCTCACTGGGAGCGGTTGGTATAATAACTAAGCACGAAATTGTGTTAGCAATAACAGGCGGATTGTTTGTTTTAGAAGCTGTTTCTGTAATAGTTCAAGTTATTTCCTACAAATTAACAGGTAAAAGAATATTTAAAATGGCTCCAATACACCATCATTTTGAAAAAAAAGGATGGCCAGAGTCAACGGTTGTAATTAGATTTTGGATAATTTCTATTATTCTAGCGATGATTGGATTAGCAACTTTGAAACTTAGATAATGAAATTAA
>CACJQE010000008.1 GCA_902595465.1 uncultured Pelagibacteraceae bacterium | reverse complement strand
CGTATATTTTAGCACCTCTTGCTTTGGCATGTTCGTATTCTTCTAAAACAAGAACTCCTCCTCCACCAGCAATCACAAAACCATCTCTTGTTTTATCATACGGTCTTGAGGCTTTTTCAGGGGTATCGTTATATTTCGAGGATAGTGCAGTCATTGCATCAAACATTGCAGTCATTGCAAAGTGAACCTCATCACTGCCACCTGCAAAAATAATATTTTGTTTTCCTAATTGAATAAGTTCCATTGCGTTACCAATACAATGACCACTCGTTGCGCATGCAGAACTTATTGTGTAATTAGTGCCTTTGATTTTAAATGGAACCGCTAGAGTGGCAGAAGCAGTACTTGCCATAGTTCTTGGAACTATAAATGGACCCATTTTTTTTGGATTTTTTTCTCTAGTTTTATCTGATGCTAAAATTACATTTTCAATTGATGGTCCTCCAGATCCCATGACCATACCTGTTGAAATATTACTAACCTCATTTTCTTCTAATCCAGAGTCTTTAACTGCTTCACTCATCGCAACATAATTATATGCTGATCCAGCTCCCATAAACCTAATAACTTTTCTATCTATATAATCTTCCAATTTGATATTTGGTTTACCATGAACATGGCTTTTTAAATTATGCTCTTTGTATTCCTCGCAAAATGTTATTCCTGATTTTGTATTAACTAAAGATTGATAAACTTCATCTTGGTTATTTCCCAAACATGAAACTACACCAAGTCCTGTAACTACTACTCTTTTCATTATTTAAATAATCCTACCTTAAGATTTTCTGCACTATAAATCTTTTTTCCATCAGCGAGTAATATTCCATTTGCAAGTCCCACAGTTGTTTCTCCTTTAACAAGAATTCTTTTCATATCTATTTCATATGTTGCCATTTTGACATTTTTAAGAACTTCCCCTGTGAATTTTACAGTGCTTACACCCAATGCTCTACCTCTTCCTGGTTTTCCAAGCCAACCAAGAAAAAAGCCAACCAGCTGCCACATTGCATCTAAACCAAGACAACCTGGCATAACTGGATCTTCTCTAAAATGACAATCAAAGAACCACAAATTATCCTTAATATCAAGTTCGGCTTTCATAGATCCTTTTTTATAAAAACCCTCACTCTCAGTTATTTCTGTAATTCTATCAAACATTAGCATTGGTGGAGAAGGTAATTTTGCATTTCCTGGACCAAATAATTTACCATTAGCGCAATCAATTAGTTCGTTGTAATTAAAGGAACTTTTTTTCATAATTTTGTAATCTTATTACTTGATTTAGGTACATTATAATATACAAATAGTTTAGAATAGTTTTAAATTGCTTATGTCAAGTAAACAAGAATTTATTGAAAAACTAAGAAACTCTAGCTTAAGACCAACTAAACAAAGAATAAATATATGCGAGGTTTTATTTAATAGAGATAAAACTTTCCATTTCACAATAAACGACTTATTCAATTTGATAAAAGATAAAACTGGAGAGAAAGTTTCTTTAGCAACTGTTTACAATACAGTTCATGCATTTCATAAAAAAGGATATCTAAAAGAAATTCCAATAAATTCTAATCAAACCTACTTTGATACAAATGTCACAGATCACCACCATTTCTTTGATGTTAAAGAAGAAAAGCTTATTGATCTTAAAAATGAGGATGTGGGACCGATAGAGATACAAAAATCTATACCTGGAAAAAAAATTAAATCAGTTGAAGTTTTAGTAAAATTAGAAGACTAAGTTTCAAAATTAAATCATAAATATTCTGACTTATTGACAATCTTCTTTAGAATAATTATAAACAACGAACTAGAATAATTATAATATTAAAGGAGATATATAATAATGAGTGCGGAATTTCATAAAAGTAAAACATTTAAATCAGCAGAATTAAGTAAGTGCCCTTTTACGGGCGCAGGTACACCAGCAAAATTTAGCGCTGGTAGAGGACAAACAAATAGAGATTTTTGGCCAAATAGTTTGAATTTGAAAATTTTAAGTCAACACTCGAATTTATCAAATCCAATGGAGAAAAAATTTAATTATTCTAAAGAATTTAAAAAACTGAATTACAAAGCACTCAAAAAAGATTTAAACAAGTTAATGACAGACTCACAAGATTGGTGGCCAGCAGATTACGGTCATTATGGTCCTTTATTTATTAGATTAGCATGGCATGCAGCAGGTACATACAGAACAGGTGATGGTAGAGGAGGAGCTGGAACAGGTAATCAAAGGTTTGCACCGTTAAATGCTTGGCCTGATAATGTTAATCTAGATAAAGCTAGATTACTTTTGTGGCCAATAAAACAGAAATATGGAAAAAGAATTTCTTGGGCAGATTTATTTATACTAGTTGGAAATGTAGCATTAGAGTCTATGGGCTTTAAAACGTTCGGTTTTGGAGCGGGAAGAACTGATATCTGGGAACCAGAAGATGATATTTACTGGGGTTCAGAAAAAGAAATGTTAGGTGTTAAGAGATACAGCGGAAAAAGAGATCTTGAACAACCTTTGGGTGCTTCTCACATGGGATTAATTTATGTAAATCCACAAGGTCCAGATTTTAATCCAGACCCATTGAAAGCAGCTCATGATATTAGAGAAACATTTGGACGAATGGCAATGAATGATTATGAAACAGTTGCACTAGTTGCTGGTGGTCATACTTTTGGAAAATCTCATGGTGCTGCACCTGAATCACATAAAGGACCTGATCCAGAAGCATCAAGAATTCAAGATCAAGCAACTGGTTGGAATAGTAATTACAAATCAGGAAAAGGTGTACATGCAATAAGTAGTGGTATTGAAGGAGCATGGACACAAACACCAACACAATGGGATATGGGTTACTTTGATTGTTTATTTAACCATGAATGGGAATTGACTAAAGGACCTGCTGGAGCATTCCAATGGACTCCAAAAAAGAATGGTCAGAGAATTAAAATGGTACCTGATGCTCATGATAAAAGTAAAATGCATCCTCCAATGATGCAAACAACTGATTTATCTTTGAGAATGGATAAAAGTTATGGACCAATTTCAAAACATTTTTATCAAAATCCAGATGAATTTGCTGATGCATTTGCAAGAGCTTGGTTTAAGCTTACTCATAGAGACATGGGACCAAGAGCATGTTATTTGGGTAGCGAAGTACCAAAAGAACAATTAATTTGGCAAGATCCTATAGATAAACCAAAATATAAACTTAAATCAAAAGATATAAGAGATTTAAAATCAAAGCTTTCAAAATCAAAAATCTCTGTTTCTGATTTAGTTTCTACGGCTTGGGCTTCTGCTTCTACATACAGAGGTTCTGACAAAAGAGGTGGAGCAAACGGAGCAAGAATTATGCTTGAACCTCAAAGAAGTTGGAAAGTCAATAACCCTAAAAAACTTTCAAAGGTTATTAAAGCTTTACAAAAAATTAAGAAAAAATTTGATAAAAATAAAAAATCAGTCTCAATGGCGGATCTTATAGTATTAGGTGGAAATGTAGGAATAGAGATGGCAGCAAAAAAAGTTGGTCATAAAATTCAGGTTCCATTTACTCCTGGAAGAGGAGATGCAAGACAAGACCAAACAGATGTAAATTCATTTGGATTACTTGAGCCGCAAGCGGATGGTTTTAGAAACTACATGAAAAAAGGTAAATCTAATGTTTCAGCTGAGGAAAAATTAATTGATAAGGCACAATTAATGGGATTAACGGCACCAGAGATGACAGTTCTTGTAGGAGGAATGAGAGTTTTAGATACAAACTATGATAGTTCTAAAAATGGTGTTTTCACAAAAAAACCTGGAACTCTATCAACAGATTATTTTGTAAATCTTCTTGATATGAGTACCACTTGGAAAGAAACTGACAAATCTGAACAATATTTTGTTGGTAAAGATAGAAAATCTAAAAAAACTAAGTGGAAAGGTTCAAGAGTTGACCTTATTTTTGGTTCAAATTCTCAATTAAGAGCATTAGCCGAAGTATATGCTTGCAAGGATTCATCAGACAAATTTATCAAAGACTTTGTATCCGCATGGGTCAAAGTGATGAATGCAGATAGATTTGATTTAAGATTAAATTAGTAGAGAAAAAGGCGGAAAAAAAATGACATCATTAAATTTTGAAGATTTTTATAAAGTTCCTGAAATCAAATTTGACATCTCAAAATTACGTAAAGATCTAGATGCAATATTAGAGAAAAAAAGATTTAATTCACCAGGAGTAACTCACTTTGGTGCAATTCCTTTAAATCAAATCCCTAATGATGAAGAGTCAATTAAGGGAAATAACATTAGAGGAAGATATTGGACTATTGCTGATGAGACAGGAAAAGAAGTTTCAAGAGACATTGATATTGACGAGTCAAAATATACTCAATTAGTGCCTGAATTTGACAATACTTATTTCAAGGAAGTTTATGAAATCCTGAGCAAAAAATTTAAACTAGGAAGAGTAAGACTCCTGTTAAAAGAACCTAGATCTACACTAAGCTGGCATAAAGACCCAGAATGTAGATTGCATGTTCCAATAGTAACTAATGCTGGTTGTTCAATGGTCATAGAAAATGTTGCAAAACATTTGCCTGCAGATGGACATGTATGGATTACTAATAATACAAAATATCATAACTTTTTTAATGGAGGAGAACAGGCTAGAGTTCACTTAGTTGCTTGTGTTCTTGAGAGCCCGTTTAAAGAATAATGGAAGTTACTAACGGTATTTTTAAAGCTGCTGGACAGATTTACTCTAATAACAGAGGCTCAATTTTAAGAACAATCGTTTATACGATTGGTCACTTTGCAATTGCCATAACAGTTTTGATGTTGGTTGCGGATGTATCATTTATGATAGCCTTAACTGATGCAATAGTAGAACCAATTGCTAATTCTATTTGGTATTTCGTTTTAGATAAGTGGTGGGCAAGTAGATCAAAAAGTTAATAATAATCATTATCAATAAATAAATAGAAAAAATTTTATAAGGATAATTTGTAGTAATAATAATTATTCGCAAAAAAAATGCGTAAATAATTATTATTCGCAAGGATATTTGTTGAAAATAATTTTTTCATATTTAATTTTAAAGTATGCAAATAGAAAATTACAATTGTAAAAAATGTGGATTAACAATTTCTTCAACTTGTTCTAAGTGTGATAAAATAGTTGATGTTGAAGTCCTTGATGATGGATGTATTGTTCAAAAGACTAAATGTGTTGATTGTGCGAATGCTCCAGTGATCAAAGACGTATGTGTCCAACAAAAATAATTAGTTAATATCTATAACTTAAAGGGTTAGTTGATTTTTCCCCAAAGATCTTCTTCATCAACCCACCCTTTAAAACTTTTTGTTTCTACTAAACACCAATTTCTCTCACATTTTTTTACTAATAATAATCTTCCAGTTTCTATTTTAGCCAATGGTTTGGAAAATTTAGTTGGTTTTTTGAAAAGAATTTTATTTGACGCAGTTATAAATGATTTTGATTGCTTCAATTGAGATATATGTATCCACCCACCATTTTTTTTATTATCAATTATTCTTCTAAAATTTTCTTTTTTATCAATCACTTTTACTGGCAAGTTTATTTTCTTGTAAATATACTTTATTGGATAATCAAAACTTGGTCCATATCTTACGTTTACCTTATCATTTTTAAGCATTAAAAATTTTTCATTATCCTCTGAAATGGCATTCGAGGTAAAAAATATTATGATTAAAATCTTGAAGATTAATTGCACAAGCAACCTCTTTTTTTAGTAAATTTTATTTTTCTAAATTCTAGTTTTTTTAGATTAACCACCAGAATTGATGAGTGAAGACTTTTATCAGAAGAAATTATGTTTTTTAAAACTTCATTTGCTTGCATACTCCCAATTATATTTGATGTAGTTCCTAGTATTCCTTCACTTTCACAATTTAAAACTTCATCAGAAGGTTCTGACTGGTAAAAACATTTTAAACATGGGCTTGATTTATTATTAAAATCGAATGAAAAAATATGTCCATCAAATTTGCTAATAGCACCAACTATTAATTTTCTTTTATATTTTAATGAAAATTTATTTATTAAAAATTTAGTTTTAAAATTATCTGTTCCATCTACAATTATATCGAAATCTTTTACAATTTTATTTAAATTTTTTTCTGATGCTTTTTCTTTTAAAATTTTGACTTTTACATCTCTGTTAATTAATTTTATTCTTCTTTTAAAGATATCAACCTTAAATTTTCCAACATCTTTTGAAGTATACAAAATTTGTCTTTGAAGATTTGAAATATCTACTTTATCGTGATCAATAGCACCTATATACCCTACACCGCATCTAGCCAACAAATCTGCAACTGGACTACCTAATCCACCAATTCCTACAATTAAAACTTTTGAATTAATTATTTTCTTTTGTCCTAATATACCAATATCTTTAAGTATTATTTGTCTAGAATATCTCTCAAGCTTTCGTTTAGATAATGAATTTTTCACTTACCCGTTGATCCAAATCCACCCGAACCTCTAATTGTCTCAGGCAAAGTTTCTGCAGTTTCAAAATCTACTTTTAGAATTGGCATTAGTATCATTTGAGCAATTCTATCATCGTTATTTACTGTAAAGTCTTTATCTCCATGATTAAATAAAATTACTTTTATTTCTCCTCTATAGTCACTATCAATTGTTCCAGGAGTATTTAATACACTTATATTATTTTTAGCTGCTAAACCTGATCGTGGCCTGATCTGAACTTCGGTATCCTCAGGTATTGCAATGGATATACCTGTTGGCACTAAAGCGTTTTCGCCCGGTTTAATTACTATTTTCTTTTCAATGAATGCAGTCAAATCTAGTCCAGATGATCCTGTTGTTTTATATTCTGGCAGTTTAACTTTCTTGTCTAGTTTTTTAATTAAGACTTTCACCATTAAGTTAATTAATCTGTTGAATTATTCTTTTGACTATTTCCTCAGCTACCAATGATTTACTCATCTTTTCAAAATTTTCTTCAGTTTTATCTTTGTAAAATATAGAAATCTTATTAAAATCTGATCCAAATCCTATAGTTTGATCTGAGACATCATTTGCAATTACCCAGTCACAATTTTTTTCATTCAACTTCTCTTTTGCATTTGTCGAGAGATTGTTTGTTTCTGCTGCAAAACCAATTGTTATTTTTGGTCTTAATGAATTGTGATTAGATATATGATTTAAAATATCAATATTTTTTTCTAGCTCTAAGTTAAATTCTTCATTCTTTTTAATCTTTGTACTTTTATAATTTTTCACTTTAAAATCAGAAACAGCTGCAGAAAAAATAGCTACATCTGTTGGTAGATTATTTAAACTTTCTTTGAACATCTCTTCAGCCGTTTCAACACTTACAAAATTAACACCGTCCAAAGGTTTAATGCTTGTCTTTCCAGAAATAAGTGTCGTATCAAATCCATTGTCTCTAAGACATTTGGCTATTTCATATCCTTGTTTGCCACTGGATTTATTTGTAATAAATCTTACAGGATCAATATATTCATTAGTTGGTCCTGCAGTAACTAAAGCTTTTAATTTTTTATTTTTATCTAAATTAGAAAAATAATTTTTAAGCGTATTGACTATTTCATTTGGTTCTGTCATTTTTCCTTCACCGTATTCACCACATGCCATATCTCCTATCTCTGGCCCAATAATTTTGTATCCAAAGCTTTTTAATTTTAATATGTTTTCTTTAGTAGAAGGATGCTCCCACATTCTTACATTCATTGCCGGTGCTAAAAATATTTGTTTATTAGAAGCTAATAAAACAGTAGACGCCAAATCTTCTGCATTTCCTGAGGCTACTTTCGATATGGTATTAGCTGTAATTGGTGCAACTAATACTGCATCAGCCCATCTTGATAAAGATATGTGGTCCATCTCAGCTTCGTTTTCTGCACTAAATATATCGTCATAAACTTTTTCTTGGGAAAGAGACGAAACAGATAGTGGAGTTACAAACTCTTTTGCATTTTTTGTTAATATAGTTTTTACACGAGCACCATTTTTCTTGAATAATCTTATTAACTCAAGACTTTTGTAAGCAGAAATTCCACCACATATAATTAACAGTATTTTTTTATTCTCAAAATAATTCATCGTCGAGATTAAAATACTACTAATCCTAAAATTACAAGTAATAATAAACCAATGATTGATTGATTTCTGAAAGCTACCATTTCATTTTTTTTTGTATTTAGATCATTATACGTATTAGTATTTTGTGGAATTTGTCCACTTGCAAGAAATGTTAATGCTTGGTTTGCTTTATCCATTATTTGCGGCATTTCTGGTAATCTTTTTATAACTTCTGCAGAATTTTTTAGAGTTTCATTTAATGTTGTTATAGGATCTTTTGTTTCTTTAAGCCATTTTTCAAGAACAGGTCTTGACGTTTCCCAAATGTTTGTCTCTGGATTTAATCTTCTTGCAACTCCTTCAACTACTACCATGGTTTTCTGTAGCATGAGCAACTGTGGTTGAGTTTGCATATTAAATTTTTCTGTCACATCAAAAAGTTGTTTGAGTAGTTTACCGCCAGATATATCTTTAATTGACTGACCAAATATTGGCTCTCCTATTGATCTTAGTGCTTGGGCGAGATCATCAACAGGCACTTCTTTTGGAACTAACCCTGCAGCCAAATGAACTTCAGCCACTTTTTTATAATCTCGTTTAATAAATCCATATAAAATCTCAGCAAGAAATTTTTTACTCAAATCATCGAGCCTTCCCATTATACCAAAATCGATAGGAACTATTTGACCACTATTGTTTATAAAAATGTTACCTTGATGCATATCTGCATGAAAAAAACCATCTCTGACAGCATGTCTTAGAAAATGTTGAATAATATCTGTTGCAATTTTTTTGGTATCTATATTTCTTTTTTCTAACTCTTCTGATTCTCTTATAGAGACACCTTCAACCCAGTCTAAAGTCATTACATTTTCACTTGTAAAATTCCAATAAATTCTAGGAACTTGAAATCCAATGTCATTCTTAGTGTTTTCAGAATACTCATTAGCTGCAGCGGCTTCAAATCTTAAATCCATTTCTAAATTGGTTATTTCTTTCAGCAAATAAACAACCTCAACTAATTTAAGTCTTTTTGTCTTTTTGATAATTGACTCAGTTAAAAAAGCAAAAAGCATCAAAGCATCAATTTCTTCGTTGAATATTTTTTTTATATTTGGTCGTAAAATTTTTATAGCTACATCTTTAATTGTGCCATTATCATTTATTTGCGCTTTATGAACTTGAGCTATAGATGCAGCTGCTACTGGTCCAGATAAATTTATAATTGAGTTAAAATTATCTTCCCCTAGATCTTTTTTGATTATTTCTTTAGCTTTAGATAATTCAAAGGGAGGCAAACGATCTTGTAAACTCTCTAGTTGCTTTGATAATTTTTCTCCAATTATATCTGGTCTAGTTGCTAGAAATTGACCTAATTTAATGAATGTTGTGCCCATAGATTGCAAGGAGTTTGATAATCTTTCACCTTCGGTTTCATTTACAAAAGAATTATCTTTTTTTGAAAATGATAAAGACAACAAATAGAATAAAATTTTTATTCCAATCGGTGGATTATGAAACTTTGTGAATATACTTAAAGCGTCAGATTTTGCTAATTTCCTTCCAAGCTTAAAAAGTATGTATAATTTTTTAATCATATTTTCCAACCCGAATGAATAGCTACTATTCCACCAGAAAAGTTTCTATACTCACATTTAATAAAATTATTTTTCTCCATTAAACTCTTTAATTCCTCTTGATTAACAAATTCTTGGATACTTTTTATTAGATATTCATAAGGCTCTTTTTCACCAACCACAAATTTTCCTATTTCTGGAATTAATTTAGAGTATCTTTTATAGACTAAATCTAAGTTTAAATTTTGAATTTTTGAAAATTCTAAACAAAAAAATCTACCTCCTGACTTTAAAACTCTGTACGCTTCACTTAAGGATTTATCAATATTTTTTGTATTTCTTAAACCAAAACTGATTGTGTAATAGTCACATGAATTAGATTTTAAAGGCAATTTTTCTGCCGACCCCTTAATCCACTTGATATTTTTGTAATTTGATAGTCTATTTTTTCCCTTTTTTATCATTCCTTCATTGGGATCAATACAAAATAATTCTATATTTTTATTTGAACTATTATCGATAAAAAGTTTTGCTATATCACCTGTGCCACATGCAACATCTGCTAGAATTTTATTTTTACCTGGGTTCATCCAATTTATTAAATTTCTTTTCCAGATTCTATGAACTCCAAGTGACATCAAATCATTCATGATGTCGTATTTATCATAAACTTTATCAAACACACCTTGGACTAGACCTTTTTTATTTTGAAGATATTGTTGCATAAAATAAATAATATTAATTAATATAATAATAAATGCCAGAATTGCCAGAAGTAGAAGTTGTTAAAGAGTCACTAAGTAGAACAATAACAGGAAAAAAAATAAAAAAAGTAAGTATAAAGAATAGGAATTTAAGGTACAAAATAAAAAAAGGTTTTGAAACAAGACTTCAATCAAAATCAATAAAAAAAGTTAAGAGGTTTTCAAAATATATCATTCTAGTTTTAAATGATGAAAAATTTTGCTTAATTCATCTTGGAATGTCTGGCACTATACATCTCTTAAGAAAAAATATTTTAAATCAAAAAACAAATGCAAGTTTTTATCATAGTCCTTATTTGCCAAAAAAACATAACCATGTGTTTTTGGAATTTGATAACATAAAAATTATATATAATGATCCCAGAAGATTTGGTTATTTCAAATTATTTGAAAATAAGAATAATTTAGAAAATTTTATAAATAACTATGGTCCTGAGCCTTTTTCATCAAAATTTAATCTCAAATACTTAAAAAAATATTTTTATAAAAAAAAAAAGAATATAAAAAATTTTCTCTTAGATCAAAAGTTTGTTTCAGGTTTGGGGAATATTTATGCAAGTGAAATTTTATTCAGCTCTAAAATAAACCCAAAAAAAAAAGCAAAATCTTTAAGTGAAAATGATTGTATTAATATTATTAAATATTCAAGAAAAATTTTAAATTTAGCTATAAAAAAAGGAGGGTCTAGTATTAGAGATTTTAAAAATGTAGTTGGTAAAAATGGATCTTTTCAAGATAACTTTAAAGTATACAACAGAGAAAATAAGAGTTGTCTTTCATCTGGATGCAAAGGTACAATAAAAAAAAAATTTATCACTAATAGATCGACATTTTTTTGTAATATTTGTCAAAAATAAAAATTATTATATTGACCGTATAAATTTCTCGTTATATACAATCGCGCTTATGGCAAACACTAAATCAGCTATTAAACGAATAAGACGTATATCACGTCAAACAAGGGTAAATAAGTCTAGAAAAAGCAGGTTTAGATCTGCAATAAAAAAAATGAATTTAATTCTTAATAAAAAGGACAAAAAAGAAGCCTTAGCTTTCTTGCCAGAATTAAACTCTGAATTGATGAAAATAGCAAAGACAGGAGTGATAAAAAAGCAAAACGCGTCAAGAAATATTTCTAGAATAACAAAAAAAATAAATTCCTTATAACAACTTTTAGTTTACTTAAAGAAATTACAACCCTAGAGATTATTTTTTCAATTAAAAAAAGAATCTTTTAATCTTTTAGTCCCAAGATAAAAAAAAATAAAAAAAGTAAATTTTAGATTACTAATTTTAAGCATCTAAAAAGAGATTCAATTATTAATTTATACAATTGTAAATTTTATTTTTTTTTTAAAATAAAAATAAATTTATTGCATTGGATTATGAATAGGAGTTTAACAGACTCTCATGAAAAATAATCTCACTAACATTAAATCAGAAAATATTAATAAGATTGATTGGAAATTATTACAAAATGAAATGAAAAATAAGTTTGGTTCTGAGATTTATGATAGTTGGTTAAAAAAAATTGATTTAGCTGATGAGTTTAAAAACTACGTTTTATTATCCGTTTCGACAAGATTTATTAGAGACTGGATAACCTCAAGATATTTAGATCAAATATTACAAATAATTAAATTATATAAAAAAGATATTTCCAGAATAGAATTTGTGATTAACGAGAATATAAAGAACAAAAATAGTGATGAAATAAAACAAGACAATTCATCTACTAATGAAAAGGTTTCATTTATTAAAGACTCATATCTTCAATATAATCGAATAGATCCAAATAAAAACTTTGAGAATTTCTTGTTAGGGAAAACTAATAAACTAGCTTTTGAAGCTGCAAAAAAAGTCTCAGAGCAAATAGCTCACTATAACCCCCTATATATTTATGGAGGAGTTGGAATGGGTAAGACACATTTATTAAATGCAATTGGTTTAAGTTTGAAAGAAAAAAATAAAGTAATGTTTATCTCAGCTGAAAGATTTATGTATCAATTTGTAAAATCGATAAAATCCAATGAAATGGTAAAGTTTAAAGAGTATTTTAGAAATACTGACATATTTTTGATTGATGATATTCAATTTATGAATGGAAAAGAAGCTATGCAAGAAGAGTTTTTTCACACATTTAATGTTTTGCTAGAGAAAGGATCTCAAATTATTGTATCAGCAGATAGACCACCAAACAAATTAACTAGAATACAAGAAAGAATTAAATCTAGATTTTCAGGAGGACTAGTAGTTGATATCCAAAATGCTGATTTTGAATTAAGATACAATATAATAAAATCTAAAAATGAAGATCTTGTAATTCATGATCCAAACAATAATAAGATCAGTGACGAGATCATAAAATTTATTAGTTCTGAAGTTAATACTAGTATCAGGGAGCTTGTGGGCGCATTTAATAGAGTAGTGTCATTCTCAAGAATTTATGGAAAAACACCTTCAATGTCAGAGGTAAAAGTAATATTAAAAGATCTATTAAATTTAACCGAAAATAAAGTTGATATAGATAATATTCAAACAATAGTATGTAAATATTTTAAAATAAGCAAAAACGAAATGTTGTCACCAAGAAGGTCAAGATATCTTGTTAGGCCAAGACAAACTGCTATTTATTTAGCAAAAATGCTAACATCTAAATCGTTACCAGAGATAGGTCGATCATTTGCTAATAGAGATCACACAACCGTTATTCATTCAGTTAAAACTATAGAAAAATTAAGAAAAGAAGATAATGAATTAAATTTAAGCATTGATAGCCTAAAGAACAAAATATTATACAAACAAGAAAATGAAATTTAGTGTTAATCAACAGGATTTGCAAAAATCTTTAGGTTACTGTCAGGGTGTAATAGAAAAAAGAAGCACTTTACCTATTCTTTCAAATATTTTGATAGAGGCTGCAAATTCAAAGTTAAAAATTACAGCAACAGATTTAGATTTAATATTTGTAAATGAAATTTCAAATATTAAAATTTTTGATGAAGGCAAAACAACTACTTCTTCATCAATTATGTTTGATATTGTAAGAAAAATACCTTCTGGTAGTCAGATAAATTTTGAAAACACTGGAGAAAGTAAATTACAATTAGAATCAAATAAATCTCTTTTCAATTTAAATTCAATTAATGCTTCTGAATTTCCAATTACAGATGAAAATTTCAATGAAAATGAATTTATTATAAATTCAAAAGATTTATTAAAACTTTTAAACAAATGTAAATTTTCGATTTCAAATGATGAAACAAGGCATTATCTTAGTGGTATTTTTTTCCATCAGACCCAAACAGACGATAAAAATTTTTTAACTGCAGCCGCAACAGATAGCCATAGAATGTCTATCTCAAAAATAAGATTAAAAAACAAAATTGAATTTGAACCAATAATACTTCCAAAAAAAACTATATTTCAATTATGTTCTCTTTTAGAAGATTATGATGGAGAGGTTAAAGTTTCAAATATTAAATCTAAAATTAAATTTGAAATTAATAATAGTATTTTGATATCAAAATTAATCGATGGAAAATTCCCTAATTATATTCAAGTTATACCTAGAGAGAATCAAAAAAAACTTGAAATAGATCTAAAGTCTTTTCTAAATTCCGTTGATAGAGTAGCATCAGTTTCTCTAGATAAAAAAGATGGTGTAAAATTTAATTTGACTAAAGATAATTTAGATTTATCTGTCAATAACACTAATAGTGGTGATGGCAAAGAAAGTCTATCTGTAAAATTTGAGTCAGATTTAGATATAAGTTTTAATTCTAGATATTTGCTAGATATAGCATCGCAACTAAATGGTGATAACATTGAAATATACTTGAAAGATACTGGATCTCCAGCTTTAATAAAAGATCCTGCAGATTTTGACAGTATTTATGTTGTAATGCCTATGAAAGGTTAGTTAGCAATACCAAGCTCTGAATAAATTTGTTTTTGCAATAATTTTACAAATTCTGTTTCTTCGATACCTGTATTAATTGGTTTTAAAATAGTAATAGTAATCGTTTTATTGGGGATCATCTTTCCGGTTTTTGGCCATACTCTTCCAGAGTCAATAGCGACAGGTTGACATTTTACATTTAATTCTTTGTAAATTCTTCCAACTCCCTTTTTAAAAGGAATTATTTCATCTGGTAGAACTCGAGTAGCTTGTGGAAAAATTATTACAGGTCTTTTTGTTTTTTCCATAACTTCTTTAATTTTTTCAGTAAAATTAAGGTTTTCTTTAGAAACTTTATTTCTATTCACAGAAATAGAATTTATCTTTCTTAAATACCAACCAAATATTGGAATATTTAATAGTTCTTTTTTAAGAATAAAAATCGGTGAATTAAATATTGTTTGTAAAAAAAAAGTTTCAAACATTGATTGATGAGAGCATGCGATAAAGAAATTTTCGTTATTAATTATGTTTTCTTGACCTTTTATTACTATGCTGGTTGAGTAAAAAATTTTTAAACAGAATGAGGACCAGTATCCAAAAAGTTTACCTCCAAAAAGAGTGATTTTCTTTGGTAGTAATAAAGATGGAAGAAAAATAATACATATTAATATTAGTCCAGAAAAAAATATACTTTTAAAGAGGATATTTCTCATTATAAGTTTTAAGTTAGATAATATCTGTTATTTTTTGTCTTTTTCTTATAATCTTTACTTTATTTCCTTTAATCAAAATTTCAGCAGGTCTTAATCTAAGATTATAATTAGATGATAATGAATAACCATAGGCACCTGTATCACAAATAATCATAATATCATTTTCTTTTACATTCTGAAATTTTCTTTCAGTTAAAAATTTATCAGTTGTTTCACATACTGGGCCTACAAATTCTAATATTTTCTTTGATCGTGACATATTTCTTAGGGATGGAATTATCCTATGTTTTGCATTATACAAAGCTGGTCTTATCAAATCATTCATTGCCGCATCTAATATTACAAATGTTTTTGTTTTGTTATGTTTTAAATAAATTACTTTAGATGCAAGTATACCAACATTTCCAATTATGGATCTTCCAGGTTCAAAAATTATTTTACAATCGTATTTATTTTTAAATTTAATTATTGATTTTTTATATTTTGTATAATTAAGTTTTTTCGTTTTATTATCATAGTTTATCCCCATCCCACCACCTAAATCAATGATCTCAAATTTATAATCTAAATTTTTTAAAAGTTTATCAAGGACATTTAGCATTTTTTCGTAGGGTTTGTGGTTTAAGATTTGACTACCGATATGAACGCTTAAGCATTTAATATTTATAAATTTTGATTGTTTCATCAAATTAATAATTTTTACAAAAGTCTTTTTATCTACACCAAATTTATTTTCACTTTTACCAGTTGAAATTTGTTTCAATGTTTCAGCATCTGTATCTGGATTTAATCTTAGTCCTATATCAACAACTCTATTTAGTTTTTTTGCAGCCGATTCAATCGCCAAAACTTCACTCAATGACTCAGAATTTATTAATAATATTTTTTGCTTAATTGCGTACTCAATTTCATCTTTTGTTTTACCAACTCCAGAGAAAACTATCTTATTTTTATCAATACCAGCTTTAAGCGATGCATATAATTCACCCTTTGAAACTACATCTGCCCCAAGGCCAAGTTTTTTTATTTCTTTTAATAGTGAAATATTTGAATTAGATTTTACAGAAAAACAAATTAAAGGTCTTATTTCTTTAAAAGCTTTTTTAAAATTCTCTACATTTTCTCTTAAATTTTTATAAGAGTAGCAGTATAGAGGTGTATTAAATTTTTTTGTCAGACTTTCAACGTTTTTTCTTTCAATAAAAAATTTATTGTTTAAATATCTCATAATACTTTTTGAATATTCTCACTTAATTCAGATTTATACTCTGGATCGCCTTTACGCCCACAAGCAACTACAAAATATAAACAAAGTATAATAATTAAAATTTTTTTACTCATTTCTTGCTTTTTTTATCATTTTCTTAACGTTCTCAAAAGAAGTTCCGCCATAAGATTTTTTTGAATTAATTGAATTTTCAAGATTTAGTATTTTATAAACATTTAATGTAAGTTTTGGCTCAATTTGATTTATTTCTTTCAATTTTAGTTCGTGAAGTTTTTTGTTTTTTTTTTCAGCTAGATTAATTATTTTTGCTGTTTGTATGTATGCCTTTCTAAATGGATATCCAAGTTCTCTTACAATGTAATCAGTTAAATCTGTGGCTGTAGTAAATCCTTTTTCCGCAAGGGATAGCATACTTTTTTTATTTATTATTAAATTTTTTAACACATCATTCAATAATGATAGCGATATTTTTAATTGATCATTTGTTTTAAAAACAATTTCTTTGTCATCCTGTAAATCTTTAAAATATGATAAAGGTAAGCCCTTTAATATTGAAATCATAGAATTGATATTTCCAATAAATATTCCAGTTTTACCTCTCAAATATTCCAATGGATCAGGATTCTTTTTTTGTGGCATTATAGAAGAACCGGTTACTAGTCTATCATTTAAAGTTATCAAGTTAAATGCATCAGAATTCCAAATTATTAGTTCTTCAGCAATTCTAGAAATGTGTAAAGAGCAAGCCAGAGAAGAATACAAAAAGTCTAGAACAAAATCTCTATCAGATACAGTATCTACAGAATTGTTTGTTGGTTTTTTAAATTTAAGTTTTTTCGTGGTGTAATTTCTGTCAATTTTAAAAGAGGTGCCAGATAAAGCCCCTACACCTAAAGGATTTTCATCTAAAAATTCTAAATTATTTTTAAATTTTTTCTTATCTCTCTTAAACATTTCAACATATGCTAGTAGATAATGTGCTAAAGATAGTGGTTGTGCATTTTTTAAATGTGTAAATCCTGGCATAATTGTTCTGATATTTTTTTGTGCAAGATTTAGAATATTTGAATTTGTATTATCTAATAAAATTATTATTTTTTTTGTTGCTTCTTTTAACCATAATTTAAGGTCGGTAATTACCTGATCATTTCTAGATCTAGCAGTATGAACATATCCAGCATCGTCACCAATAAGTTCAAATAATCTGTTTTCTATATTCATATGAATATCCTCTAAATCATAATTAAAATTGAATTTTTTTTTTACAATTTCATTTTTAATTCTTTTTAATCCCCAAATTATTTTATTTTTTATCCTGAAATTTATAATTTTCTGTTTGTGAAGCATTTCGACATGAACAATTGATCCCTCGATATCTTCTTTAAATAGTCTTTTATCTATTTGCAATGAACTACCAACTTTTTTAAATAAAGTTGACGCATTCTTCTTAATTCTTGTACCCCAAATTGGTTTATTGTTTTTATTTTTACTCATGTTATTCAATTACAAATTTATGAAATTTATATTTATATCCATTAAAATAATATTACTTTACTTCATATCATTTAGTTATTCATATTCAATAGAAGCGCCTAATATAAAAAATCTAATAATTTATGAGAAAAAACAAAAAATTAAGTTTTTTGATTTTTTAAATGAGGCTGGAAATAAAGTTAATTTGAAAGATTTTAAGTCTGAATTAATTATTCTGAATTTTTGGGCAACATGGTGTGCGCCTTGTAGAGAGGAAATGCCATCTTTAAGTAATCTTCAAAAACTTAAGGATGAAAAAAAATTAAAGATTATCCCAATAAATATAGGTGGAGAAAATATTAGGAAATCTAAAAAGTTTTTTGATGAACTGCTCATAGAAGAATTACAAGTTTTTGTTGGTGATGGTGCTGGAATTGCAAAAAATTTAAAATTAAGAGGAATACCCACAACACTATTCATTGATAAAGATGGTTATGAGTTTGCAAGAATTGTTGGCTCAATAGATTTTAACAGTGATGAATTTTTAAATTGGTTAAATGAATTAAATTAATTTTTATAAAAGTAAGCTAATGCTACAAGCACAATTATAGCAACAAATTGTAGTAAAACTCTAAGCTGCATTAATTTGTTAGATGTTTTTTTATCTCCATCTCCTTTAAAAAGAGTTCTAATTCCAAGAATTAAGACTACAGCTACAGCTGCAAGCAAAACAATCGCTGCAATTTTGACAAATATTTCAGAAATCATGCTTTGATTTTAGTTTCTTTTTAAAATAAAAAAACATAATTACTTATCTATGACATTTTGCCTTGAATCAACAATTATAAAACCTGAAAATGGGTCTGACATCAAAAATGCAGTAATTTTACTTCATGGATACGGCGGAGATGGAAAAGATATAAGTATGTTAACTCTAAATTGGAAAAGGTTTTTAACCAATACGGTATTCTTATGTCCGAATGGACATGAACCATGTAAAATTAATCCAATTGGTTATCAATGGTTTGATTTAGAAACAAATGATAAAAATTATATTTTAAATGAAGTAAAAAAAGCTGAAGATAAATTAAGAAAATACATTGAAGAAGTTAAAGCAGAATATAATTTGGAAAATTCAGAGATATGTTTATCTGGATTTAGTCAGGGTTGCATGATGTCAATTAACTTGGGCTTAACTTCTAAAGATCCCTTTAATTGCATTGTTGGATTTTCTGGAAAGATTATTGATAAAGAGGACCTTAGTTTAAGATTAATTTCTAAAACAAAAACTTTATTAATTCATGGTGAAAAAGATGAAATAGTTCCACCCTACAATTTATTGGAAGCAAAAGATTTTTTTACACGCAATAATATTAGTATAGAAACTTCAATGATCAAAGACTGCGACCATCATATACCAGTTGAAGCTTCAAGTAATGCATTAAAATTTATCAAAGATAATTTTGATATTTAAAGAGAAATAACTTTTTTGTTACATTGATTAATAATAATAATATAATATATTAAATAGTTATGACTCTGATGATCAATGAAAACCTTTCACTTGAAAAATGTCCGGCTCTAGTTCTTAATGCAGATTATAGACCATTAAGTTATTATCCTTTATCATTATGGTCATGGCAAGACGCTATTAAATCTGTATTTTTAGATAGAGTCTCAATTGTAAGTAATTATGATAGAATGATAAGAAGCCCATCATTCTCTATGCAGTTACCAAGTGTTATTGCATTAAAATCCTTTATAAAGCCTCGTTCAAATCCAAATTTCACAAGATTTAATGTTTTTCTAAGAGATAAGTTTAGTTGTCAATATTGTGGAAGTGATGATGAACTAACTTTTGACCATCTTCTTCCAAGATCAAAAGGTGGAAAAACTGATTGGGAAAACGTTGTTACTGCATGCTCAGCATGTAATGTAAAAAAAGGTGGAAGATTGCTAAAAAATTCTGGAATGAAGTTAAATCAATGGCCTTTTCAACCAACAACAGAAGATCTTCATAGAAATGGGAAGAATTTTCCTCCTAATTTTCTACACAGCAGTTGGATGGATTATTTATATTGGGATGTAGAATTAGATCCTAGTTAAATTTTTTCAGAGATATTTATAGCAATTTTTGAGCCAGTTTTAATAATTTTATCCATTAATGAATATAATCCTTTTTTTGTTGCGCCGTGCTCATATGCAATATCTTTATGTTCCAATTCATCAGCTCTAAATTTTTTAATTTTTTCTTTAAGTTTTTTCTCGTCATCTTGTAATTGATCTATTTGACTTTGGTAATGTTTATCAATTACTTCCTCAACAGAGGCTGTACATAGCATTGCTGCCTTCTTTCCTAATATTGTTGAGCCGAAACCTAAACCTACTCCTAATAAATCCCATAGTGGTAAAAATTTAGTTGGTTTTATATTTCTTTCTCTGATTTCATTTTCAAAAAAATCACTATGTTCTTGCTCATGTTCTCTCATTTCTTCTACTAATTTTAATAGTTCAGGATCTTTTTTAAATGTTTTCAGTGCTAAAAGTTGACCTTCATATATTTTAATTGCACCTCTTTCACCTGCGTGATCAACTCTAATAAATTCTTCTAATTTTTTCTTGTTAGTCTTTTTCATAAACAAGAGCTCTTAGCGAAAATAATACAATTAGTAAAGATGTTAAAAAATTCAATCCTGATAAAGATATGCCTAAAATGGTAAACTCTACATCTTTACAATTTTTAACCATTCCAAGACTTTCGATTATTTTTTCTTTATTCGTGATATCTATATTTGTGTTTGTGCAACCAGCATATTCATCAAAAATGCCATTTTCTATACCAAAATGATATCCTGCAAGAGCAGTGCTCAGTGAGAATGTAATGATTAAAGCAATTAATATTCTATCAGATTTAATATAGTTATATCCCAAAAAACAAATGAAGATCGCTACTAAAAAAGGAATTCTTTGATAAATACATAATTTACACGGTAAATACCCAAGAACTTTTTCAATATAGATCGCAGATAATATAGCAATAATTGAGTATATAAAAATAAATAAATAAATATTTTTTCGTTTTAAAATAAAATTCATTTTAGTTCATAAAGTTTTGTAAAAATTTATAAATTAAAAAAGCAAAAACTATCAATACAATTGAGATTATTATTGAAACTTTAAGCAGCTTTTTTTCAATTATTGTTTTCATAGCTGGACCAAAATTTCCAACCAAGAAAGCTATTATAAAAAATCTAGACCCTCTTGTTAGTAAGGAGACAATTATAAAATAGACAATATTAAATTGAACAAATCCACTAGTTATTGTGAGCAATTTAAATGGGATGGGTGTAAAACCCGCTATAGCAAGCAAAGTCGCCCATGCAAAAACTCCTCCATCTGATGAAATTTTATCTTTTAAAAATGAAGTATTATCTACACTGTAAAGCTCAAAAATCTTAATTCCAATTTCATTGAAAAAAACATATCCTATGAAATATCCCAAACACGCACCTAAGACTGATCCTGTCGTAGCAATAATTGCTATCTTCATCCATCTTTGTCTGTCGGCAATAGTCATTGGAATAATAAGAACATCTGGTGGAATAGGAAATATAAAACTCTCAATAAAAGATATAAACCCTAAAATTTTTTTTGAATTTTTATGTCCTGCAAGTTTAATTGTTTTATTAAAAAGTTCCTTAAACATATTTTCTTTTATTATAAATAGTGTTTTAATACTATTATTTATATTCTATGAAATTAAAAATAAATGGGCGAATGGCGGAACTGGTAGACGCGTTGGACTCAAAATCCAATAGTAGTAATACTGTGAGAGTTCGATTCTCTCTTTGCCCACCAAAAAATATATGAACTTAAAACAAATTAATAATTTAACTGAACTTTTTTTTGATCAGTTTAATAAACAAACTAATAAAGACAAAATTTTATTATCAACTTTAGGTAATAATAAAAAAAATTATACTTGGCAAGAAACCTATAATTTTATTAATTTAGTTTCCAATGAATTAAGAAAAGTAATATCAAAAGGTGATAGATGTTTGTTAATTTCTGAAAATAGACCTGAATGGTTTATCACAGACTTATCTATTATGTTATCAGACGGGATAACTGTTCCAGCTTACACAACTTATGCAGAAAATGACTACAATTATATTCTTAATGATTGCAGCCCAACTATAATTTTTGTCTCAAACATTGAACAATTTAATAAATTGAAAAATATTATTAAGGACAAAAAATTTATAAAAAAAATTTTTTCATTTGAAAAGTTACCAGATGTAGAAATTGATTATATTAATTTTGGAGACTTAATCCAAAACAACAATAAAAAAAATTTACCAATCCATAAATCTTTAGCCTCAAGAAAAGATCCATCATGTATAATTTATACTTCAGGTACTCAAGGTAATCCTAAAGGAGTGATTTTAAGTCATGGAGGTATCTTAAATAATTGTGAGGGTGCTATAGATATTCTAAAACCATTATTATCTAAGGAGCAGCCAAAGTTCCTTACATGGCTTCCACTTTCACATTCTTATGAGCACACTGTCCAATTTGTACAAATAACTGTAGCAGCTAGAATTTTTTATGCAGAAAGCATTGACAAATTAGTTAAAAATATGGGCGATTGTTCACCGGAAATTATGACAGCTGTACCAAGATTCTATCAAAATCTTTACCAAAAAATTAATGCAAATTTTAAAAAAGCTACAGGACTGAAAAAAAAATTAATATTTAAAATGCTAGAATTAGGTTTAAAAAAAATAAAAAAAGAAAATTTAACTTTTCTTGAAAAAATACAAGATAGCATGCTAGAGAAATTAGTAAGAAAAAAAATAAAATCACAATTTGGTGGATCTCTTAAAACCTTTGTTTCAGGAGGCGGTGCCTTAGATAAAGAGGTTGGATATTTTCTGAATGCTATAGGGTTACCAACTCTTCAAGGATATGGATTAACAGAAACTTCTCCAGTTGTAAGCTGCAATCCAATAGATGATATTAGAATAGATACTGTTGGTCCACCATTTAAGGGGAATGCAGTAAAAATAGCCGAGGACGGTGAAATTTTAGTAAAAGGTGAAAATGTAATGTTGGGCTATTGGAACAATAAAGAAGAGACTGAAAAAGTTTTAAAAGATGGTTGGCTTCACACAGGTGATATTGGAGTTTTTGAAAATAATTTTTTAAAAATTACTGATAGAAAAAAAGATATTCTCATTACTCCTGGAGGGGAAAATATTTCTCCATTAAAAATTGAAAATGAATTAGTAAATCTAGAATTTATTGAACAAGCGGTAGTATATGGAGACAATAAACCTTATTTGGTAGCATTATTAGTTTTAAATGATGAATTTAGTAAAATTACAAATGAAGAAATTAATAATGCAGTAAATAATTTAAATAATAATCTTTCAAAAATAGAAAATATTAAAAAGTTTTTTTTATTAAATGAAAAATTTTCAATTGAAAATGGAATGTTAACACCGACATTAAAGTTAAAAAGATATAAAATTATAAATAAATATAAAAAAAATTTTGAAAATCTTTATAATTAATTGAAAAAATTTGTTTAATTATCGCTATTTTACTTAACTTTTTTTAATTATTAATTTTTTACTTTTTTAAAAAAAAATTTAAAAAGATATAAAAAATTATGTAATTGACATAACCATTCAAAAAAATTACAAAAAGATAATTAAACGAATCAAAAAGATTCGTAATTAAAAAAGGGAGCTAAAGATGGCTAAAAGAAGAAAAAAAGCTGCTAAAAAGAAAACTAAGAAAAAAGCTAAGAAAAAAGCTAAAAAGAAAAGAAGAAGATAGTTTAGTATTCTTTTTATTAAATAACGCTTCTCATGGCGCTTGCGTGGGAAGCGTTTTTTTTACTTAGCTATTTCCTCTGACATTTCTTCTTCAGTTGGTTTATTTTCAATTTTTTGAATTTGTTTTTCTAGATTTCTTTTTAGAGCTTTATCTAATTTTTTTTGCGTATCTTCAATACTTGCATCAAGCACAATTTGAAATTCTGTAAGAATTCTATCATATGCCTTTTCAAAGAGCTGTCTTTCACTGTAAGATTGATCTACCATGAGATCATCGCCTTTATTAAGATCTCTCACAACTTCTGCCAACTCATATATTTTACCAGATGATATTTTTGCTTCATATTCTTGTGCTCTTCTACTCCACATACTTCTCTTGATTTTAGGTTTGCTTTTTAAAATACTCATGCATTTGTTTACTTGGTTAATAGTAGCTAGGGGTCTAAGGTGCGACTGTTTATTTACAGGCACCATTCCATTTGCTTTATCTTTTTCAAATTTTAAAATATACGCCTCTATATCAATCCCACCAATATTCATTTTTTTAAACTCTATAATTTGACCAACACCATGTTTTGGATAAACAACATAGTCTTTTACTTTATACTCTTTTTTTTCAGTCTCTTGTTTTTTAACTTTTTTAATTTCAGGTTTTTGCTCATTACTTTTAGGGATACGCAAGAGACTTGAGTTTGTCTCAGAGGTAACTTTTTTTTCAATTTTTCCAGCAACAGATTTAACAATTTTTTTTTGTATCTTCGATTTTTTTGTTTTAGCTACAACTTTTGTTTTTTTACCTTTTACTGCTACTTTAGCTTTTTTTATTTTACTAATAGATTTCGATTTTTTTTGTTTAATAGTTTTTTTTTTATCAGCAGAGTTTTTAGATTTAAATGTTTTCTTCAAAGTATTTATCAAACTTATTTTCTTCATTTTTAAACTTCTCGTGATCTGGTAAAGGTTCTTTTGCACTCGAGATATTTGGCCATAATTCTGAATATTTTTTGTTTAACTCTAACCATTTTTCGCTACCAGGTTCTGTATCTGAAACTATAGCATCAATAGGACACTCAGGTTCACAAACGCCACAATCTATACACTCATCAGGTTTAATTACAAGCATATTTTTGCCCTCATAAAAACAATCAACAGGACAAACATCAACACAAGTTGTGTGTTTACATTTTATGCATTTATCATTGACTAAATATGTCACTGTTTAGATTTAACTTTCTCTTTGATATCCCCAACAACTTTTGAATCAAGATATAATAGTCCAGACAATCTTCTCATTAAATTTGTTTCATACATATCTGCTTGTTCATCTGAATAAATAATGGTCCATAAAGCCTCTATAACTATCTTTTTTTCTTCAAAACTTTTATTTTTTACTTCCCTCGTAAATTCAAGGATTTGATTTGCATCTTTCTCTTTTGTTTCTGCATCCTTTATTATTTCATCTAAAGAATCTTCAGCAGCCCCCATTTCTATTAAAGCATCTTTTATTATATTTTTTTCTTTTTCTGTGAAGTTTTGATCAATTTTTGCAGAGTGAATTAAAAGAGCAGCAATGCTGATTAAAGATAAATGACTATCATCATTCTTAGTCTCTTTTTCTTTTGTAAATAAGTTAAACATTATTTTAAGTTTAATTGATGTAATACATTAAATGGATTATTAGAATAGTCTTTTTTGTCTTGCCTCTTAGAAATTTTCTTCTTTGTCGGGAGATACTTTATAAAATACTCTTTTTCTTTCTCATAAATTTTGTAATCCATTTTTTTTAAAAGTTTCTTAAAATTTTCTTTTGAACAACCAAGCAAGTTTAACATCTCAGGAACAACTTTAACCTCTTTTTTATCATCTTTTTCTGAATTAAATATTAATAAAAACAACCGTTCGAGTATATCTATACGAACGTAAATATCGTCAAATTTTTCAAAACCACAAAGTAACATAAAATCTTTATTTGCAGATCTCATGTCATTTAAAAAATTTAATCCAAATGTTGGTGGCGAAAGGTTTAAAAAATTATTATTATAATTTTTCCACAATAATATTCTTAAAGAAACTGAACTTGGTTTGAATAGTTTAAATAAAAAGACATGATATCTTCCAAATTTAACACCTAGTTTTCTTAATTTTTTCCTATCATCTTGATTTATTTTTTTTAGGTATTCAGAAATATTTGATCTTTTTATAACACCATTACTTTCATAAAGTCTGTAAGCTAAAGCTCTAAGTTCTGGATTTTCTTCTTTAATATTTTTTAATTCTATCAAACTATTAAGTTCAGTTTCAATTTTTTTAATTATCCATTTATTTAGGTAGTTGTTTAAATTATTTCTTTCATTATTCTCAATCATTTCATCTATAATCAAATCAATTTTTGGATTAAGATAATCAGACCCAGCTGTCAGTTTTGCAATTGGATCATTTCTCCAATATATCTTAAAGTCATCTTTCAATTCTATAAGTCCAGTGTCCATAATTTGTTGTATTCTATCGATTATTTCTGGACCTACATTTTGCCTAGCAGCTTTTTTCAATGATTTAATATCTGCATCTAGAGCATCTACTTTTAAATCTAATTGAAGTTTTAAACCTTTTAAAATTCCAATATATTGATCATTAATTAATACCTTTTCTTCCTCAAGTATCTTAGTTTTTAGCTCAATATCTTGTTTTAATCCTTTGGCTAACACACTAGCTCTTTTGTCTATAAAAGTTTTGGTTAATTCATCATGAAGTCTATCCGACAATTTATCTTCTAAGTTTTTAGTTCGTTCGACCCAATAATCTTGATTTTCAACCCAATTAGATTTGTTTGCAACATATGACCAAGTTCTCACATTCGATATTCTATTCGAAATTGAGTCGACATTTCCATCCAGCTTATCAAGCATAGAAAGTTGTTTTTTCATATAATAGTTAGGTATTTTTCTTTCTTCACTTGTCAAAAAATTAAATACTTTATCTACAACTTCCAAGTGGTGACCATAAGTTTTTTTGACAAAATCAGGTATTTGACAACATTCCCAGAGAATTTTCAAAATGTTTGAATTATTTTCTATATTGATGTTATTTTCTTTTAAAAAATATTTTAAAACTTTTTCATCTTCACATTCTCCTACTCTTCTTAACCAATCTTTATTGGGTTTTTCATCTAATGATTTTAAAAGATTTTCTTTATTTTTAAAATCTAGATTGGAATTTCTCCAGAATATATTTTGTATTTCTGGAAAATTATGATTTTCTAAAAGCTCTATTTCTTCTGGATTAATTTCATCACAATCCCCAGTAATACCAAAACTTCCATCATTTAAATATCGACCAGCTCTTCCTGAAATTTGCCCAATTTCTGAGATTTTTAATCTTCTAATTTTTTTTCCATCAAATTTTTTTATATTTGAGAAATAAACATTGTTTAGATCCATATTTATACCCATTCCAATAGCATCAGTAGCAACAAGATAATCAACATCTCCTGATTGATATAAACTTACTTGAGCATTTCTTGTTTTAGGGCTGAGAGATCCCATGACAATTGCTGCTCCACCTTTCTGTCTTCTTATGAGTTCTGCAATTGCATATACCTCTTCTGTAGAAAAAGCAATTACAGCACTTTTTCTGTCAATTCTTGAGATTTTTTTGTGTCCACTAAATGAGAGTTTTGACAATCTTTGCTTATTTATAAACTCAATATCATCATCAAGTTTTTGGATAATGCTCTTTATAGTATTGGAACCCATTAGCATTGTTAATTTCTCACCTCTTAGGTTTAATAATCTGTCAGTAAAAATATGACCTCGTTCATGATCTGAACACATTTGAATTTCATCTATCCCTACAAAATCTAAAACTTTGTCTTCAGGCATTGACTCTACAGTGCACAAAAAATACTTTGCATTAATTGGTATAATTTTTTCTTCCCCAGTAATAAGAGCAACTTGAGATACATCTACTTTTTGAACAATCTTGTCATATACTTCTCTTGCCAAAAGTCTAAGAGGAAACCCTATCATTCCTGAATCGAATGAAAGCATCGTTTCTATAGCCAAAAAAGTTTTACCAGTATTTGTGGGTCCAAGAACTGCAGTGATCTTATTTTTTGACATATCAACTTTTAGTATGATCTTTTTTATGCCTACTATATTTTGTTACTCAAAAAGAACAAAAATAGACTAAAACTAGTCCGAATCAGATAGGAAAAAGTTCTCATTTTCAATTTATATGATCTAAGGTTAGCATAAATTTTACAATATAAATATAAATATTTAATGCCAAAAAAACTTTGGGAACCGTCTAAAGAACTTATAAAAAATTCAAATTTATTTGCCTATGAGAAATTTATTTCAAAATATTATAAATATAATTTTTCAAGAAATTATAAAAAGTTGTTAAAATGGAGTGTGAAAAATCCAAAAGATTTTTGGAATTCAATCTGGGAATATTTTGAAGTTGTAGGTAAAAAAACTGATAAATTTAAACTAACAAAGGACCTTATTAATAGTAAGTTTTTTGTTAATTCAAAATTAAATTTTGCAGAAAATCTTTTAGCTAAAAATTCCAATCAAAAGGCTATCACATTTGTTAGTGAAAATGGTTACAGAGAGCAAAAATCCTGGAGAGAACTTAACATAGATGTAAAAAAAATAATTACATTTTACAAAAAAATAAATATTTCTGAAAAGGATAGGATAGCAGCATATACTCCAAATCAGATAGAAACAGTTGAGTGTTTCTTAGGTGCTAGCGCTATAGGATCAATCTGGAGCTCGTGCTCACCTGATTTTGGTGTACCTGGTGTTATCGAACGTTTTTCCCAAATTAAACCTAAATTATTAGTTATTACTGATAAATATTATTATAGCGGAAAGGAAATAAATATTATTGAGAGATTGCCTAAAATATTAAAAAAAATAAAAAGTATAAAATCAGTATTAATTTTAAATTACCCTGGAAAAAAATTAAGAAAATTTAACAAAATTAAAAATATAAAAATTTATAATTTCACTGAAATTAAAAAACTTGAAATAAGCAGAAATAAATTAAAAAAATTTGATTTTGACCACGAATTAGCAATTTTATACTCAAGCGGCACTACAGGTAAACCAAAATGTATTTGCCATAGATCTGGTGGTGTTTTATTGCAACATTTGAAAGAGCATCAATTACATTGCAATATAAAACCAAATGATAATGTATTTTACTTTACAACTTGTGGATGGATGATGTGGAATTGGCTTGTTACAGCCCTAGCATCTAAAGCATCAATATTGCTATTTGATGGTTTTCCTATGCATAAATCTCCAGAGTTATTGTTAAAAATCGCAAATAAGGAGAAAGTTACTCTATTTGGTATAAGTGCGAAATATATTGATCAACTTATTAAACAGAATGTTAAGGTAAAAGAAAAAATAAAACTCAAGTTTCTAAAAACGATTTGTTCTACAGGATCTCCACTTTCTAAAGATGGTTTTGAATTTGTTTACAGAAATATAAAAAAAAATGTTCATTTAGCATCTATTTCTGGAGGAACAGATATTGTCTCCTGTTTTGTAAATGGAAACATTTATTCATCTGTAAACATTGGCGAAATACAAAACAATGGTCTTGGCATGGATACAGCAGTGTTTTCTGAAAAAGGTAAATCAATTTTAAATAAAAAAGGAGAATTAGTTTGCAGAAACCCTTTTCCATCAATGCCTTTAAAATTTTGGAATGATCCCGGAAAAGTTAAATATAAAAAAGCTTATTTTTCAAAATTTAAAAATATTTGGCATCATGGAGATTTTGCCGAGAGAAAGAATAATGGGTCTTATATTATTTATGGAAGATCTGATGCAACATTAAACCCTGGTGGTGTTAGACTTGGTACAGCTGAAATTTATTCTGTTGTAGAAAAATTTAAAGAAGTAAAAGAGTCTATCGTAGTAGGTCAATATTGGGATAATGATGTAAGAATAATACTTTTTGTAATATTATCAAAAAATAATATACTAAATCAAAAATTAATTTCAAAATTAAAAACAACGATTAGATATGAGGCTTCTCCAAGACATGTGCCTGCTAAAATAATTGCAGTAAATGATATTCCCAGAACTAAGAATGGTAAAATTGTAGAGGTAGCTGTTAAAAATATAATAGACGGCAACAAAATAAATAATATTGAAGCATTATCCAATCCGTCTGCTTTAAATGAATATAAAAATCTTATTGAATTAAAATCGTAATGATCAAAGATAAAATCAAAAACTTAAGTTTATCAGCAACACTAAAAATAAATGAAAAATCAAAAGTTATTGAAATTGAAGGAAAAAATATTATTAAGTTTGGATTTGGACAATCACCATTTCCAGTTCCAATTACTATTGTTGAAGAATTAAAAAAAAATGCACATCAAAAAAGTTATTTACCTATCCAAGGATTAGATAAATTAAGAGGTTCAATCGCAAAATATGAGTCAAAAAAGAAAAATTATAATTTTGACTCAGATCAAGTCATAATAGGTCCTGGTACCAAAGAGCTTATGTTTTTGATGCATTTAGCATTTGAAGGCGAAGTTTTATTGCCAGCTCCAAGTTGGGTGTCTTACAAGCCACAATCAATAATAGCTAAAAATAACTATAATTGGATACAAACATCTGCTGAAAATAATTGGTTTCCTAAAGCTCAAGAAATAGAAAAAATTATTTTGAAAAAACCAGATAAAAAATATCTTTTATTTCTTAATTCTCCAAATAATCCATCAGGACAAGTATGCGAAAATTTAAAAGAAATTTCTTTAATAGTAAAAAAGTATAATATTTTAGTTTTATCAGATGAAATTTATTCTGAATTAACATTTGATGAAAATTATATTTCTATTTTCGAACACTGCCCTGATAATGTCGTAATAAGTAACGGACTTAGTAAATGGTGTGGTGCTGGAGGATGGAGAATTGGGTACTTTATAATACCAAAGAAAAAAATTGAATTACTTAAATCTATGAAAGTTTTAGCAAGTGAAACATTTTCCGCCGTAAGCTCACCAATACAGTTTGCTGCAATATCTGCTTTTAATGCTAACCATGATGAATATATCTTAAAATCAAAAAAAATTCTTAAAGCTGTTGGAAAATACGTATATAGAAATTTAAAATCTAATAATATTATTATGAACAAACCCATGGGTGGCTTTTATTTGATGCCTGAATTTTTGAACAAGAAATTTAATAATTCTTCAATCATGTGTGATGAAATTTTAACTAATTTAAATATTGCTTTACTTCCAGGAAGTGACTTTGGATTTGATGAAAAAAGGATGATTGCTCGTCTAAGTTTTACAGATTTTGACGGCGATATATTTATGAAAAATATTAATGAAAAAACTGAAATTAATGATGAGTTAATAAAATTGTACGCCCCTAAGGTTGTAGAAGGAGTAAATAAATTAAAATCTTGGGTTGAAAAATAATAATCAGTTAAAAAATTCCTTAATTAACAATACTTTTATTAACTGAATTTACTAGACACTCGTAGTAATAAATAGTTAGATTCGATTTTAAAACTTTAGAGAGGGTATATGAAAAAAATATTATCAACAATATCAAGCTCTCTGATTATTTTTGCTGCTATATTTTCATTCGGATCAATAGCAAAATCAGCAGAGTTTTTTACAATAGGAACAGGAGGACCAACTGGAGTTTATTTTCAGACAGGAAACGCTATTTGTAAAATGTTACACAAATCAGCAATTAGTGCTGAACATGGTAGAAAAAAAGGTATGAAAGATAAAGCTTACAGATGTACCGCTCCTTCAACTGGAGGCTCAAATTACAACATCGGACAAATAAAAGATGGCGAGTTTCAATTTGGTGTAGCACAATCTGACTGGCAATATCATGCTTACAATGGATCAAGCAAATGGGAAGGGAAACAATTCAAAGATTTAAGAGCTGTTTTCTCAGTACATAATGAGCCATTTCAAATCTGGGCTAGAAAAAAAGCAAAAGTCAAAGATTTTATGGGTCTCAAAGGAAAAGTAGTAAACATTGGAAATCCAGGTTCTGGTCAAAGAGGAACTATGGAAGAATTAATGAAAGCCATGGGAGTTGACAACAGCTTCTTTAAATCAGTTACTGAGCTAACATCTTCAGAGCAAGTAAAAGCTCTATGCGATGGTAAAATTGATGCGTTTGGATATTCAGTAGGTTTTCCAAATGGGGCAATGGAACAAGCGGCAACATGTGCGGCTAAAGCAATGCCAATCAATTTAACAGGAGATGTAATTGATGGAATTATTAGTGGAGCTGATTATTATGCATCTGCAACAATTCCAAAAGGTACTTATACTAAACAGAAAAAAGATGTAACTACATTTGGTGTTAAAGCTACTGTAGTAACAAGTATGGATGTTTCTGAGGATTTAGTTTATCAGGTTACAAAAGCTGTTTTTGAAAATTTTGATGATTTTAGAAAACAACATCCAGCTTTCGCTCCTTTAGAGAAAAAAAATATGATAGCTGATGGTTTATCAGCGCCACTTCATCCTGGAGCTGTTAAATATTATAAAGAAGCTGGTTTAATGTAATTAAATCTATATAAAAAATTTAGGCCCAATATATCTATTGGGCCTTTTTATTTATATATTAAGCTGAATGTCAGCAGACATAGATAAAAAAATTGAAAATAAGATTAAAGAAGATCTTTCTCCTACAAGAAACCTAACAGGTTTTCATTTAAAGTTAGTTGCTATTATTGCAATAACCTGGTCTTTATTTCAGCTTTGGTATGCTTCTCCATTTCCATTTTGGTTAAATTTCGGAATGTTTAAAGGTTTACCAGCTAGAGCAATTCATCTTGGCTTTGCCCTTCTACTAGCTTTTTTAATATTTCCATATGCAAGGGGTAAAAAAGTAAATTTTATAGATATAATAATTGCAATAACAGGTGCAATTTGTTGTTTATATATTTATGTTTTTTATGATCAATTAGTAGATAGGGGTGGAATACTACTTAAAATAAATCTTTTCGATAATTTTACTATTCCAATTGAGTTAATACTCGGAATAATTGGAATATTAATTCTTCTAGAGGCTACACGCAGAGTAATAGGTGTCCCATTAGTTGTTATTGCAGTTTGTTTTTTGTTATTTTCTTATTTCGGGCAATATGCACCAGACATAATTTCTCATGGTGGATTATCATTAAAAAGGTTAGTTGGTTTTCAATGGTTTGATCAAGAAGCTATTTTTGGAATTCCGATAGGTGTTTCTGTAGATTTCATATTTCTCTTTGTACTTTTTGGAGCACTTTTAGAAACTGCTGGTGGAGGTAAATATTTTTTAGATTTAGCTTTTGCAATGGTTGGAAAAATGCGAGGTGGTCCTGCCAAAGCAGCTATTCTTGGATCTGGTATGACAGGATTAATCTCTGGATCATCAATTGCTAATACAGTTACAACTGGAACATTTACAATTCCAATTATGAAAAAGACTGGTTTTTCCAAAGAAAAAGCGGGTGCAATTGAAGTATCTTCATCAGTTAATGGTCAAATAATGCCTCCTGTTATGGGAGCAGCAGCTTTTGTGATGGCAAGTTTTATTGGTGTTACATATTTTGAAGTTGTCAAACATGCTTTTTTACCAGCTATAATTTCTTACATTGCACTATTTTATATATCTCACCTTGAAGCACTTAAATTAAATTTGAAAGGTATGGATGAAAACGATATTCCAAAATTGAAAAAAACATTTGTAGAAGGAATACATTTTTTAGTTCCAATATTTGTTCTTATATATCTACTAGTTTATATGAGGCTTACAGCTTCATACTCTATTTTTTTTGCTACAATAACTTTAATTATAGTTAATCTTTTAAATAAAATTTTTAAAGAAAAGAACTTTAAGAATGCTTTAATATATTGGTACAACCAAACTGTTGTTGGTTTCGAAAAGGGTGCCTTGAATATGGTTAGTGTCGGAATAGCAATTGCAACAGCAGGTATTATAGTTGGTGCAGTTGGATCTACAGGTTTGAGTACTAATTTAATAATTGTAATCGAGTCGATAGCAAAAGATAATGTTATTATTCTTTTATTTTTAACTATTATTTTGTGTTTACTATTGGGTATGGGTTTACCAACTACTGCAAACTATGTAGTTGTAGCGTCTCTGATGGCAACCGTTCTTGTGGATGTTGGAAATGCATCAGGATTTATTTTTCCTTTAATTGCGGTTCATTTATTCGTATTCTATTTTGGTCTAATGGCAGACGTAACACCTCCAGTTGGCTTAGCATCTTACGCGGCTGCTGCTATTTCTGGTGGAGACCCATTAAGAACAGGAGCCCAGGCATTTTGGTATAGTCTGAGAACAGGAATACTTCCTATTGTATTCTTATTTAACAGCGAGTTATTATTAATTGGTATTGAAAGTATATGGCATGGCTTAATGGTCATAGCAACCTCATTGATTGGGATTTTAGTATTTACTTCTGCTACTCAGGGATGGTTTATAAATAAACTGAGATGGTATGAGATTATTATTTTTTTAATAATTTCAATATCATTATTATCTCCAGAATTTATTCTAAATAAATTTTACCCAAAATATAATTATTTAAGTATTGAAGAAATAAACAAAAAACAGTTTGATTATAATAAAGAGATAAGAATTAAAATTACTAGACTTACAGAGTACGGCGAAAGATATAAATTATTTGTAATTGAAAAAAATAGTTTTGATGAAAATTTCAGTTTAGATGATTATGGAATGAGCTTAGTTGTAGAAGACAATAAAACCATAATTGATACTTTAAAATGGAATGGAATTGCAAAAAAATCTGGTTTAGATATGGGAGATATTATTAATGAATTTAAAATTGAAAATCAGAATAGACCAAAAAAAGAAATAATTTATCCTATCGCTCTTATTCTTTTATCAATCTTTGGTTATTTAAATATAAGAAGAAGAATTTAGCTTAGACCTGCATGGGGTAACTTACGTTGAAGTATTTTCCAAATACCTGTAGCAGATGCAATTATTTTACCTTTACATTCTAAATAGCACTCTAAAAAAACCATGCTTTTTGTTTTTTTTTTAATTTTTACATATCCAAAAATTTCATCACCAATAGTTGAAGGTCCGATAAAGTTAATATTAAGTGTTATAGTTACACAAGGCTGATTACCCGAAATTCTATGGGCTCCAGATCCACACCCGGTATCTATGATCGATGCTATATACCCACCATGAGTTATGCCAGCTCTGTTAAGATGGTTTTTTTTTATTTTAGTTTTAAATTCATATTTAGTTTTTGAGATATCTCTTAGTAGCAAACCACCATTGTGTCTCATGAAACCTTTTTTAACGCTAATTTGTTTAAATTTTTTCATTAAATTATTAAAGTTATTAAAAATAATATTATTAACACTATTACAAAAAAATAAATTACAGATTTTTGTAAAGATATTTTCATTTTTCCTTCTTTTTGGTGCGCCTGCTAGGAGTCGAACCCAGAACCTCCTGGTCCGTAGCCAAGCGCTCTATCCAATTGAGCTACAGGCGCTAAATTTAATCTATTCTTTTAACATTTATTATTAATTTTACTAAATTTTAATAATGGTCAAAAATATACATCTATTAAAAGTAAATAATATATATATATACAAATAGCGAAATGAGTGAAAAATTACTAGTTCCAGATATTGGAGATTTTCAAGAAGTAGAAATCATAGAAATTCTTGTAAGAGAAGGAGATAAAATCTCTAAAAATGACCCTGTAATAACTTTAGAAAGTGATAAATCAAGTGTTGAAGTACCATCTGCTTTTGAGGGTGTTGTAGATAGTATTAACATAAAGATTGGTGATAAAGTTTCTAAAGGAGATTTGATACTAACATTATCTTCTGAGAATGGAACTCAGCAAAAACAAGAAATTATTGAAAAGATACCACCTGCAACGGAAAAAATAATTGCCGAAGCGGAAAATTCTAACGGATATAATAATTCTGAATTAGATACGAGTGTACATAAAGAGATCAAAGTAGAAAATACACAAGTAGAAGAACATAATGAAAGATTAGAAATAGTTGAAAATAATAATGATATTGATCCTCAAGAGACAAAAGAATGGTTAGAATCTTTGTCTGCTGTAGTACATTCCGAAGGACCTGAGAGAGCTCATTTTTTAATTAAACAATTAATTGATCAGGCATATAAAGAGGGATCAAATATACCCTACACCCAAAATACACCATACATAAACACTATACCAGCAGATGAAGAGATAAAATCTCCAGGCGATCAAAATATCGAAAGAAAAATCAGAGCACTAATTCGATGGAATTCAGCAGTGATGGTTGTCAGAGCAAACATGAGAGATCCTTCATTAGGAGGTCACATTGGGACATTTGCTTCAGCAGCAACTCTTTATGATATAGGAATGAATCATTTTTGGAGAGCTAAAAGCAATAAATTTTGTGGAGATTTAATTTATTTCCAAGGACATTCAGCGCCAGGTATTTACGCTAGAGCTTTTTTGGAAGGAAGACTTGACGAGAAGCAATTAGATAGATTCAGGCAGGAAGTTTACCCAGGAGGTTTGTCATCTTATCCTCATCCATGGCTGATGCCTAAGTTTTGGCAGTTTCCAACTGTTTCCATGGGTCTTGGACCAATGATGGCAACCTATCAGGCAAGATTTATGAAATATCTTATTAATAGAAAATTAATAAAAGATGAGAATAGAAAAGTTTGGTCTTTCTTAGGAGATGGTGAAATAGATGAGCCAGAAGCTCTAGGATCTATTGGTTTAGCAGCAAGAGAAAAGTTAGATAACTTGATTTATGTTGTGAACTGCAACCTACAAAGATTAGATGGTCCAGTAAGAGGCAATGGTAAAATTATTCAAGAATTAGAAGGAATTTTTAGAGGAGCTGGATGGAATGTAATAAAAGTTATTTGGGGATCATATTGGGATCCTTTACTCGCAAATGATAAATCAGGTTTACTTGTAAAAAGAATGAACGAAGCAGTTGATGGAGAATACCAAGCCTTTAAAGCAAAAGGCGGTTTATATGTTAGAGATAACTTCTTTGGGAAATACCCTGAACTTAAAAATCTAGTTGCAAGTTATACTGATAGCGATATTTGGAAATTAAATAGAGGCGGTCACGACCCGCATAAAGTTTATGCTGCTTATCATAGAGCTATTAACACAAAAGACAGACCGACAGTCATATTAGCTAAAACAATTAAAGGATACGGTATGGGAAAATCTGGTGAGAGTATAAATACAACCCATCAGCAAAAAAAATTAGGTGTAGATGATTTGCTATATTATAGAGATAGATTTGATGTTCCATTAACAGATGAACAAGTCAAAAATATAGAATACTTTAGACCTGATGAAAATTCAGAGGAAATAAAATACTTAAAAAAAAGAAGATTGGCTTTAGGAGGATATATTCCTGAGAGATCGTCTTTTTCGAAACCAATCAAAACACCAAGTAATGATATTTTTGACTTTATGAAAAAATCAACCGGTGAAAAAGAAATGTCAACTACTATGGCACTTGTTAGGATGTTGACGAATTTGCTAAGAGATAAAAATGTTGCTCCAAGACTTGTTCCAATAATCCCTGATGAAGCAAGAACATTTGGTATGGAAGGTTTTTTCCAAAAAATAGGTATATATGCGCATGAAGGTCAAAAATATGAGCCAGAGGACTCCGCTCAATTAAGCTCTTACAAGGAAGAGAAAAGTGGTCAAGTTTTAGAGGAAGGAATAAATGAGGCTGGATCCATGGCATCATGGATAGCAGCAGGAACATCGTATTCAAATCATGATATAGAAATGATACCAATTTATCTTTTTTATTCTATGTTTGGTTTTCAAAGAACTGGCGATTTTGCTTGGGCGGCTGGAGATAGTCAAACAAGAGGATTTCTAATTGGAGCTACAGCTGGAAGAACAACTTTGGCTGGAGAAGGTCTTCAACACCAAGATGGTCACAGTCATTTATTAGCATCAACAATTCCAAATTGTGTTTCTTATGATCCAACCTTTCATTATGAATTAGCTACAATTTTTAAAGAAGGTTTAAGAAGAATGCATGAAAAACATGAAAATATTTTTTACTACATTACAACAATGAATGAAAATTATTCTCATCCAGAGATGCCCAAAGATTGTGAAGAAGGCATATTAAAAGGGATGTATAAAATAAAAGATTTCAGCAAGAATAAAAAAAATAAGATTCAATTATTGGGTTCAGGAACAATTTTAAGAGAGATGATTGAAGCAGCAGAAATTTTACAAAATGAATATCAAGTTGATAGTGAAGTATGGAGTGTTACCAGTTTTAATGAATTAAGAAGAGATGGACTTGAAACAGAAAGGCATAATTTGCTTAATCCAGGAGGAGAGAAAAAAATCTCTTACGTTGAAAAATGCCTTGGAAAAACCGAAGGTCCTATTTTAGCAGCTTCAGATTACATGAGAATGAATTCTGACCAAATTAGACCTTATATAAATAAAAGTTTTTATTCATTGGGCACAGATGGATTTGGTAGAAGTGATACAAGAAAAAATCTAAGAAAATTTTTTGAAGTCGATAAAGAGCATATAGTTGCATATGGCTTAAGTATTTTATCTAATGAACAATTAATTGCTTCTAAACATGCGGTAGATGCAATTAAAAAATATAAAATTGATAAAGATAAGCCTATGCCCACAAAATTATAATGAGCGAGAAAGAAGTATTAGTTCCAAACATTGGTGATTTTAAAGATGTTGAAGTAATTGAGGTATTAATAGAGGCAGGATCAAATATTAATAAAGATGATCCGATAATTACAATAGAAAGCGATAAATCAAGTATTGAGATCCCAAGCCCATACTCAGGTAGTGTTAAAAAAGTTAATTTAAAAGTTGGTGATAAGGTTTCAGAGGGTTCATCAATACTAATAATTGGTTCAGAAGAAGAAAAACCAGATGAGCAAATTGAGGAAGAGGTCAAAGAGATTAAAGAAGAAACTATTAAACAAAAACCACCCGAAAAAGTAATTTCAAAACCAAAAGAAATAATAAAAAATAATAGAGTTAGTGTATTCAAATCAAGCAAAGCACTTGCTAGTCCAAAAACTAGAAAATTTGCAAGAGAACTTGGTGTTGATATTAATAATATTACTGGATCACAAAGATCAGGAAGAATTATAGAGGAGGATATAAAAAAATTCGTATCTTCTAATTTTAATAAACCTCAAGAAGAAAAGAAGGCTCCATCTATAAAGCCCTCAGAATATGATCACGCTGATTTTGGAGATGTAGAAATTCAAGATATACCAAGAATTAAAAGAATTGCTGCTCCACATTTATCAAATTCTTGGCAAACAATACCGCATGTTACTAGTTGTGATGAAGCAGATATCACTGAGTTAGAAGAATTTAGACAAAATTTGACTGATACTTTTACTGGAGAAAAAAAGAAAATTACTCCATTGGCATTTATTATAAAGGCAGTTGTGGAAGCTTTGAAAGTTTTTCCAAGATTTAATAGTTCTATTGACAATATTGAAAATGGAAAAATAACATTAAAAAAATACTTCCATGTAGGAATTGCAGTTGATACTCCCAATGGTTTAATGGTGCCAAAAATAAGAAATGCTAATCAAAAGAATATAGATCAAATAAGCAAGGATCTAAAAAAAGTTAGTGATGATTGCCGAAATTTGAAGATAGATAAAAAAGAGTTTTATGGAGGATCCATAACTATAACAAGCCTAGGTGGCATTGGAGGAACTTATTTTACTCCTATAATAAATTATCCTGAGGTTGCTATTTTAGGAATTGGAAGGACTTATATTAAACCTGTTTATATTGATGGACAATTTAAACCTAGAACAATGTTGCCTTTATCACTCTCTTACGATCATAGAATTATTGACGGTGCTGAGGGTTCAAGATTTAATAATGAATTAAAAAATAACCTTGGTAAAAACTTTGCCTACAAATTAGCTAAGCAATGATTAAAAATTTTAAACTTTTAAATAATAAAACTGTATTTTACTTTAATGACAATAAGTTTGAAACATTTCCTAACATTTGGTTAAGGGATCATATTAAAAATAAAGAAAACTGGGATTTTAAAACCAATCAAAGAATAACTTATACCGCTAATTTAGACATTAATATCAAAGTTAAAAAAGCAAAATTATTAAAAAAAGGGAAATTCATTGAAATATTATGGTCTGATGAAAATAAACCAACCAAATATTCATATGAATTTTTAAAAAAAAATTCTTTAAAAAAAGAAGAAACTAAAAGTGATACTCAATTTTGGAAAGATAAAGACATAAAAAATCAAATTTTCATTAATTATAAGCAATTACAAACTAAAGTTGGATTTAAAAATTTATTAAAAAAAATCCACATATATGGTTTTGCAGTCGTAAGAAATTGCTCAAAGAACTTAAACTCTGTTGAATATATAGCTAAAAAAATTGGTTATGTTAGAAATTCAATTTTTGGAGGATTGTGGACTTTTGAATCAAATAATAAAAAAGCAGACAGTGCATATTCAAACCAAGAACTGAGACCACATACGGACTCTACATATAGTAATGATGCTCCGGGTTTACAATTACTGCTTTGTTGTAAGTATGATGCTAAAGGTGGAGATTCTATAATGGTAGATGGATTTAAATTGGCAAATGAAATCAAACAAAAATATAAAAAACATTTTAAAACTTTAACAAATACAAAAGTTAAAGGTTCTTATATTGGTGATGGTGTTCGTCTTGAAGCAAAAAGACCAATAATAAAATTAAATGAAAAAAATAATTTTGATCAAATTAGTTTTAACAATTACGATAGAGCACCTTTTAGAGAAAATAATCAGAAAACAATTAATTTTTATAAAGCAATTAAAATATTTGATACGATGGCAAACCAAAAGCAATATCAGTGGAGGCATATTTTAAAACCTGGTGAATTACTAATTTTTAATAATTGGAGAGTAATGCATGGTAGAGGCGCATTTTCAGGTATAAGAAAAATGGCTGGTTGCTATATCAATAAAGAAGATTTTGATAGCTGTTGTAGAATGAATAATATTATCTAAATTTAATTAAATTAATGTCCAAAACTACATCGCTAATATGCGCTTTGATAACAACATTTATTTGGGGCACTGCTTTCATTGCTCAAGACACAGGCATGGACAATATTGGTCCATTAACATTCAATGCATCTAGATTTTTTGTTGGTTTTCTTACAGTCCTACCCATTGCTTTAATTTTAGAAAGAAAAAAAATTAATTATGAAATCAATTCTAATAAAAAATTATTTTTAAAATATTTATTTTTAATGGGTATATCATTATTTTTAGGCACTTACTTGCAGCAAGCCGCATTACAATACACGAATATAGCTAATGCAGCTTTTTTCACAGTTTTTTATGTTCCATTAGTTCCAATTTTATTATTTTTTATTTATTCTATTAAAGTCCATTGGAGTCTTTGGCCTTCAATAGGTTTATGTATAATAGGTGTTTACCTATTAAGTGATTTTTCAAACTCAGAAATTATGATAGGTGATGCTTTAGTTATTCTATGCTCACTATTTTGGGCTTTACATATAATTTTCGCTGGAAAATTTATGGAGAAATTTAATATACCAATTTTTTATGCAGCATTACAAGCAGCTCTTGTTTTTGGTTTATCTCTTATATTTGCTTTTATTTTAGAGGAAGTAGTTATTACAAAAATTTTAACTGAGTATAGTTCAATATTATATGCAGGCGTCTTATCTGGAGGAATTGCTTTTACTTTACAAATGTTTGCACAAAAAAATATTGAAGAAGCTCCAGCAGCAATAATTTACTCTCTTGAAGGTGTCTTTGCAACAATTGCTGGATGGATTATTTTAAGTCAAGTTCTTAACATAAATAATATTATAGGATGTGTATTAATTCTTATTGCTGTAATATTTTCTCAAATTGCTCCAACATCCAAAAAATTACAAGTAAATAATTGAAAAAAGAATAATACTTAAAACTATTCTATAAATAACAAAAAAACTCAAACTAAACATTTTAACATAAATAAGAAAATATTTAATTGTAAAATAAGAAAATAAAAATGAAGCTGAAGTAGAAAAAATAAATATAGCATCAAAATTTATTTGATCAACAATAACATCTTTAAATCCCAAAACGCTTGCACCTGCTAAAGCTGGAATAGACAAATAAAAAGCTATCTTTGATGATTCAACTCTGTCAAATTTTAAAAATCTTGAAGCTGTAATTACTATACCCGATCTACTGACTCCTGGAATAATAGCTAAAATCTGAAATAACCCTATTATAATAATACTTTTAATATTTAATTCTGAAGAAATTTTATTTTTCAATTCAAACTTATCTGAAAAGTATAATAAAATTCCAAAAATCAAAGTTGTCCAAGCGACAACTTTTAAGTTTCTAAATTGATCAATTAAATTTGTGGAGTAAAAAATATAACCAACAATAACTAATGGTATAGACCCAAGTATTATTAGTAGAAATATATTTTTATTATTAATGATATTTATTAACTCTTTTCTAAAAAATAAAATAATTGCTAACAAAGAACCTAAATGCAGACTAATATCTAATTGTAGGTTGCTAACATTGAAGTCACTCAATCTTGATATAATTAAAAGATGTGCAGACGAGCTAACTGGAATAAACTCAGATATTCCTTGAATAATTGATAAAATTAGCGTCTCTACATATTTTGAAATCATTAGATCCAATACTTCATAATGAAATTGTAACCAAATTAAAGCAATTACATATTTGCATATCATCTATGCATAATAAGAAAAAACCGCTGATTTATTTAAGTTTTGTGAAATATTAGTCAATATTTATGACCTTGTAATTGTTTATTATTAAATTTTTATCGTATATACAGCGTCCAACATGTCAGAAAAAATGCTTAAGTTTGTTGATATAGGTCAACAAAATCCACCTAAAAGAGATATATCAGACCGAAAAGAGGATTTTGAGGAAATATATCAAGAATTTCTAAAAGATAGAGCTGTTCAGCAGTCAAGCAGATGTTCCCAATGTGGAGTACCATTTTGCCAAGTTCATTGTCCATTAAGTAACAATATACCAGATTGGCTTAAACTAACTGCTGAGGGAAGATATGAGGAAGCTTATCAATTATCACAAAGCACAAACAACATGCCAGAAGTTTGTGGAAGAATTTGCCCCCAGGATAGGCTGTGTGAAGGAAATTGTGTAATAGAGCAATCGGGTCATGGAACAGTAACTATTGGATCAATAGAAAAATATATCACAGAGAAAGCTTGGGAAAATGGTTGGGTTAAACCAATAGAAATAAATAGTGAAAAAAACGAGAGTGTAGGAATTATAGGTTCTGGTCCTGCTGGACTTGCTTGTGGAGAACAACTCAGAAAAAAAGGATACAAGGTAACTATATATGATCGTTACGACAGAGCTGGAGGGCTACTAATATATGGTATCCCAGGATTTAAATTAGAAAAGCATGTTGTTCAAAGAAGAATAAAACTTTTGGAAGAAAGTGGAATAAAATTTGTCTTAAACTTTGAAGTTGGAAAAGATTCCAGCTTAACGGAGTTAAGAGAAAAACATGATGCAATTTTAATAGCTACAGGAGTTTATAAAGCTAGAGAAGTTAATCTACCTGGTAACGATTTGAGTAATATTTTCCCTGCCATGGAATTTTTGACAGCATCAAATAAAAAAGGACTAGGTGATAAAGTTGAGTTGTTTGATAACGGAACTTTAAATGCTGAAGGCAAAGATGTTGTAGTAATTGGAGGTGGCGATACAGCAATGGACTGCTTAAGGACTTCGGTAAGACAGAATGCTAAGTCTGTAAAATGTTTATATAGAAGAGATAGAGAAAATATGCCAGGATCAGCAAGAGAAGTTGGCAATGCAGAGGAAGAAGGTGTTGAATTCATTTGGTTAACAAGCCCTAAAGAGTTTAAGGGAACAAATAAAATTGAAAGTGTAGTTGTTAATAAAATGATATTGGGTGAGCCAGATGATAGCGGTAGAAGAAAACCAGTTGTTGAAGAAAATTCACATTTTGAAATTAAAGCTGATCTTGTAATCAAAGCACTCGGATTTGATCCAGAAGATCTTCCAAAATTATTTAATGAAGAAAAATTACAAGTATCAAGATGGGGAACAATAAAAGCGGATTTTGATACAATGGAAACTAGTATAGAGGGAGTTTTTGCAGCTGGAGATATAGTTCGTGGAGCATCTTTAGTGGTTTGGGGTATAAAAGACGGAAGAGATGCCGCAACATCAATTGATAATTATTTAGAAAGTAAACAAAAACTTAGAGTTGCTTAATGAAGTTAAGAAATAAAAATTTAAAAATTTTAAAAAGTAATCATGTTTACTCGGAAGAAATGGAACATGATGCATGTGGTGTAGGTTTAGTAGCATCCACCGAAGGTCTAAAATCAAGAAAAGTCGTAGAATATGGAATCGATGCCTTAAAAGCTGTTTGGCATAGGGGTGCAATCGATGCAGACGGAAAAACTGGAGATGGTGCTGGAATCCATATTGAAATTCCTAAAGATTTCTTTGAGGAAAAAATTGAAGTCACTGGTCATAAACATGATAATTCTGAACTATGTGTTGGTATGATTTTCTTACCGAGAAATGATTATAGCGCTCAAGAGCAATGTAGAACTATTGTTGAAAGTGAACTAACAAAGAGAAAATTTAGTATCTATGGTTGGAGACAAGTTCCTGTTGATCCCTCTGTCTTAGGAGAAAAAGCTGAACAAACAAGACCTGAAATTACTCAAGTATTGTTCACATACAATGACAAAAAAGTTGTCAATAAATCTCTGGAACAAAAATTGTATGAAACTAGAAGAGTAATTGAAAAAGAAGCTCTCAATAATCAATTAAATAATTTTTATATATGTTCATTTAGTTCTAAATCTATCATTTACAAAGGAATGTTTTTAGCAGAAGCTTTGTCAGATTTTTATACTGACTTGAAAGATGAAAGATTTATATCTAGGTATGCTATATTTCACCAAAGATTTTCAACTAATACTGCGCCAAGTTGGGACTTAGCTCAACCATTTAGATCTATAGCGCATAATGGTGAAATAAATACTCTTAAAGGAAATGTTAATTGGATGATGGTTCACGAAGAAGAAATGTTTAGTCCAGTTTTCGAAGATATAGAGAATCTTAAGCCTGTAATACCAGCTGGCAATTCCGACTCTGCATCATTAGATAATGTTTTTGAGTTATTAAATATTTCTGGACAGCCTGCTCCTCTAGCAAAATTAATGTTAATACCAGACGCTTGGTCAAAAAAAAATAAGGTATTAAAAAAAGATCATCAACAACTATTCAATTTTCTAAATAGTACCATGGAGCCTTGGGATGGGCCAGCTGCTATAGCTGCAACTGATAATGAATGGGTGATTGTTGCAACTGACAGAAATGGATTAAGACCACTTAGATATACAGTGACAAGAGACAAACTTCTTTTTGCAGGAAGTGAAACAGGAATGATAGATTTAAATGAGAAAAAAATTGTATCTAAAGGAAGATTAGGACCTGGAGAAATATTAGGAGTAAGAATAGAAAAAGGCAAAGTATATTCAAACGATGAAATAAAAAACTACCTTTCAAAAGAATATAAACATTACAACAATCAGATTATTGATCTTGATAAAAAATTAGAGGCAGAAACTGAAAGAGTAGAGCTAGAAGGCCAAAGTTTGAGGAATTTTCAACATTGTTTTGGATATAGCATAGAAGATTTAGAATTAATTCTTCATCCAATGGCAGAAGATGCTAAAGAAGCAACAGGCTCAATGGGTGATGACACGCCTTTAGCAGTTTTATCTGACAAATATAGACCATTATATCATTACTTTAGACAAAACTTTAGTCAGGTTACAAATCCACCAATTGACTCTCTAAGAGAAAATAAAGTTATGAGTTTAAAGACAAGATTTGGAAATCTTGGTAATATTTTAGATTTTAGTAAATTAACTAAAGACAATATTTATGTCTTAAATAGTCCGATATTATCAAATGCACAATTTGAAAAATTTTTAAAATTCTTTGGAAATAATAATAAAGTTTTAGATTGTACATTCAGCAAAGATGATGATTTAGAGACATCAATAAATTTACTCAAAGTTAAATCTGAACAAGCTGTTAGAGAGGGAATTAAACAAATAATATTATCAGATAAAAATATTTCAGAAAATAGAATGCCAATGCCGATGCTTTTATGTATAGGGGCAATAAATACACATTTAGTTAAATTAGGTTTGAGAGGTTATGTTTCTATTAATGTTCAAACTGGAGATGCTTTAGATACTCACTCTTTTGCAACATTAATTGGTGTTGGTGCTACTACAGTGAATCCTTATTTAGCTTTTGATAGCTTATATCAAAGACATTCTAAGAAATTATTTGGAAATTTCACTTTTGATGAATGTGTTTCAAGATATATTAAATCAGTCAATCTCGGTCTTCTTAAAATAATGTCTAAAATGGGAATTTCTGTTTTAAGTTCTTATAGAGGCGGATGTAATTTTGAAACTGTGGGACTAAGCAGAACAATTGTGAAAGATTACTTTCCTGGGATGTTATCAAAGATTTCTGGAATTGGTTTAAAAGGAATAGAAAAGAAAATCAGAACTATACACAAAGAAGCATTTTTCAATAATTCAAATATTTTACCTATTGGAGGTATTTACAGATATAGAAAAAATGGTGAAACACATCAGTATCAAGGCAAACTTATTCATTTACTGCAAACTGCGGTTGGACAAGGATCTTATGAAATATATAAAAAATACATTAAAGGTATTTATAATCTAAATCCAATAAGTTTAAGAGATTTAGTAGATTTTAAATCTAAAAATCCCATCGATATATCTAATGTTGAGCCTGCATCTAATATATTAAAAAGATTTGGAAGTGGAAGTATGTCTCATGGAGCTTTATCTAAAGAAGCACATGAAACTCTTGCTGTTGGTATGAACAGAATTAAAGGCGCATCTTGTAGTGGTGAAGGTGGAGAAGATGAAAATAGATTTAAGATTATGGAGAATGGAGATAGTGCAAATTCAAGGGTTAAACAAATTGCATCAGCTAGATTTGGAGTAACCATTAATTATTTAAATAATTGTAATGAGATTGAAATCAAAATTGCACAGGGCGCTAAACCAGGTGAAGGTGGACAATTACCAGGTTTTAAAGTTACGGATGAAATTGCGAGATTGAGACACTCAACGCCAGGAGTTACTTTAATATCCCCTCCACCACATCATGATATTTACTCAATAGAAGATCTAGCTCAATTAATTTATGATTTAAAACAAATAAATCCCAAGGCTAGGGTTGGAGTTAAATTAGTTGCTTCATCAGGAATTGGAACGATAGCTGCTGGAGTTGCAAAAGCTAAAGCAGACATAATTTTAATCTCGGGGCACTCAGGAGGTACAGGAGCTACTCCACAGACAAGCGTTAAATATGTTGGAGTTCCTTGGGAGATGGGATTAACAGAAGCAAATCAGGTATTGACATTAAATAACTTGAGACATCAAGTGACGCTTAGAACTGACGGTGGAATAAAAACAGGAAGAGATGTTGTAATTGCAGCCATGATGGGAGCAGAAGAATTTGGCGTAGCAACAACTGCTTTAGTCGCAATGGGATGTATAATGGTCAGACAATGTCATTCAAATACATGTCCAGTGGGTGTTTGCACACAAGATGATAAATTAAGAGAGAAATTTACAGGAACTCCTGAAAAAGTAGTGAACCTTTTTACATTTATAGCAGAGGAAGTAAGAGAAATACTTGCTGATCTTGGTTTCAAATCTTTAAATGAAGTAATTGGAAGAACTGACTTGCTAAGGCAAGTAAGCAAAGGATCACCAAACTTGGATGATCTAGACTTAAATCCTCTTTTTGTTCAGGCAGATCCTGGAAAAAATAAAAGATATTGTGAGAAACCTGAAATTAATTCTGTTCCAGATACTTTAGATCAAAAATTATGGCCAGAAATAGAAGACAAAATAGATAAAAAAGAAAAAATAAAGCAAGAATTTGAAATTCAAAATACTGATAGAGCAGTTGGTACTAGAATTTCTTATCATTTGTACAAAAAATTTGGAAATAACAAACTTGATGAAAATTCGATCGAATTAAATTTTAAAGGTTCAGCAGGCCAATCCTTAGGTGCTTTTGCTATTAAAGGATTAAAACTAATTTTAAAAGGGGATGCAAATGATTATGTTGCTAAAGGATTATCAGGTGGAACTATTGTGATTAAATTACAAGATGAAAGCAACCTTGTTTCAAATGAAAATACTATTATTGGAAACACTGTTTTATATGGAGCTACTTCTGGAAAATTATTAGCTGCAGGACAAGCAGGAGAGAGATTTGCTGTTAGAAATTCAGGTGCAACTGCAGTAGTAGAAGGTTGTGATTCAAATGGTTGTGAATACATGACAGGCGGAAACATTATTATATTAGGAGATATTGGTGATAATTTTGGGGCTGGCATGACAGGAGGTATGGCTTTTATTTATGACCCTGAAAATCAATTTGATAAAAAAGTAAATCCTGAAAGCGTAGTTTGGCAAACTCCAGAAACTAAATTTTGGATCGAGCATCTAAGGAAATTAATTCAAGAGCATGCGATAGAAACAAATTCAATAATCTCGAAAAAAATTGTTGAGAATTTTGAAAATGAAATAAATAATTTCGTCCAAGTTTGTCCAAAAGAAATGTTAGATAAGTTAGAAAATCCTATATCAAATAAAAAATTAGTCGGTCAAGCTAGTTAGTATTTTTAATAATATTATCTAACTCTTTACAAATAATATTTAGATTTTTTTTTGAAGAGAGACTATGGTCACCCTTCTTAATTATATTCAATTTTTTTTTTGCTTTGCTGAAGATTTTTAAAACTTCTCTTGAGTATTTAATTGGTACAACTTCATCTTTTTGACCATGGACCATAGTAACAGATATTTTCATTGGAATTTTAACATTCAAAACTTTATTTTGTTTTTTTCTTCCATCTTTAATTAATTGATTAGTTATGAGATACTCATAACCACCATTTTTAATTTTGCTAATACCTTTTTTGATAATTTCACTCTTCGTCTTTTTTGAAAATTTTTTCCACATTATTCTTGTTAAAAATTCTGGAGCAGAGCCAATTCCCATAAAGCCTTTAATCTGTTTCTTAATTGATTTAAATAATAATAAAGAAATCCAAGCACCCATACTAGAACCTATTAAAATTATATCATTTTTTTTAACTATATTCTTAATAGTCTGTTTTGCATCATTTGCCCAAGTGGAAATATTCCCTTTTGTAAATTCACCTGAAGATTTTCCGTATCCAGAATATTCTAGTGCCAAAAAACCCAATTTATTTTTTTTAGCATATTTTAAAAATCTTTTAGGTTTATCTCCTTCTATATCGGATGCAAAACCTGGTAAAAATATAATATAAAGATTTTTCTTATAATAATTGCTTATATATCTTAGTTTTTTTGTTTTAGAAATTTTTAGAAATTTAAATTTTTTCATATAAAGTATTAAAATTGATTTGAAATATTATAACTCTACCATATGCATCCAAAATTGAAAGTTCTGCAAGTTATACCAAAACTTGGATACGGTGGCGCAGAAACAGGTTGTTATGATATCGCACACTATCTACGTGAAAATGATTGTAAATCTTTTTTAATTTGCAACGGTGGTGAATTAACAAAGTTTATAGATAAAAAAAAAGTTAAATATATAAGGTTACCTGTTAATTCCAAAAACCCCATTTTGGTTTTTTTTAATTCAATAATTATTTCTTTAATAATTTTATTTTATGGAATTAATATTGTCCACGCGAGAAGTAGAGCACCTGCATGGTCTTGTTTACTAGCTACCAAAATCACACGAAGTAAATTTGTAACTACATTTCATGGAACATATAATTTTAAAAGTAAATTAAAAAAATTATATAACTCTGTAATGTTGAGATCAGATTTAATTATTGCTGGGTCTAATTTTATATTTTCACATATTAAAGAAAACTACTCTGAATACCTTAATGATAAAAAAAAATTCTTGGTGATATTTAGAGGCATTAATACTGACTATTTTGATCCATCAACTACTATAGAAACAGAGGAAGATGAATTATTTAAATCATGGGGACTTAAAATTGAGAGAAAAACTGTTCTATTACCCGGAAGATTAACAGAATGGAAAGGCCAAGAAATGTTTTTAGATGCTATTAATAAAGTAAATATTAATTTAGGACACGAGGTATTTAATGTAATTATTCTTGGGAGCGATCAAGGAAGAGAACTTTACAAAAAGAAACTTATTAGGTTAGTTGAACAGTATAGATTAACTAACCAAGTAAAATTTATAGATCATTGTAAAAATATGCCTCTAGCTTACAAAGTTTCAGACATCATAGTTTCTTCATCAATAGAACCAGAAGCTTTTGGAAGAATATCCGTTGAGGCTCAGGCAATGAAAAAACCAATTGTTGCAAGTAATATTGGGGGATCAAGAGAGACTATAAATGAAAATAAAACAGGATTTTTATTTGAAGCAAATAACTCTGACGATCTTTCAAAAAAATTAATAGAAATTATGAATTTAGATGAACAGACTATCAATCAAATGGGCATAGAAGGTAGAAAAAATGTCGTTTCAAAATTTAATGTTGAAAAAATGTGTTTTTCTACTTATTCAGAGTATAAAAAATTAATAAACTAATGCCAAATATTACATTACCTGATGGAAAAAAATTAAACTTTGAAAAAAGTATAACAGGCACAGAGGTTGCTGAAAAAATTAGCAAGTCTTTAGGTAAGCAAGCTTTGGTGATGAGCATAAACGGTGAACTTAAAGATTTATATACTCTTATTGATCAAGATTGTTCTATTGAAATATTTACAGCTAAAGATCCTGAGGGTTTAGAAGTCATTAGACATGACACTGCACATATAATGGCTATGGCCGTTCAAGAACTATACCCTGGCACACAGGTAACAATTGGACCAGTTATAGAAAATGGATTTTATTATGATTTTGCAAGAAAAGAGCCTTTTACTAGCGATGATCTAAAAAAGATTGAAAAAAAAATGTCAGAGATAATAGATAAAGATGTAAAAACAAGAAAAGAAGTTTGGGAGAGAGATAAAGCAATAAGTCATTTTAAAAAAATTGGAGAAAAATACAAAGCTGAGATAATAGAGAGCATTCCTAAAAACGAAGAACTAACTGTTTATCATCATGGCGAAACATGGCATGATTTATGTAGAGGTCCGCATTTAGTATCTTCTGGTAAAATAGGTAAAGCTTTTAAACTGACAAAAGTATCTGGAGCTTATTGGCGTGGTGACTCTAAAAATGAAATGCTTCAAAGAATATATGGTACTGGTTGGGCAACTCAAAAAGAATTAGACCTTTATCTTCAGAGAATTGAGGAAGCAGAAAAAAGAGATCATAGAAAAATTGGAAAAGAGATGGATTTATTTCATTTTAGAGAAGAAAGTCCTGGATCTGTATTTTGGCACCAGAAAGGATGGAATTTGTTCCAAAAATTAGTTTCATATATGAGAATGAAACAAGATCACGATGGTTACAAAGAGATAAATACGCCAGAAATACTTGATAGATCTTTATGGGAAAAATCTGGCCACTGGGAAAAATTTGGAGCTAATATGTACACTTCAACTACACCAGATGAAAAAGTATTTGCAATTAAACCCATGAATTGTCCTGGGTGTGTTCAAGTATTTAATCAAGGACTTAAAAGTTATAGAGACTTACCTTTAAAGATGTCAGAATTTGGAAAAGTTCATAGATATGAACCTTCAGGTGCATTGCATGGATTATTACGTGTAAGAGCCTTTACTCAAGATGATGCACATATTTTTTGTACAGAAGAACAAATCACTGAAGAATGTTTGAGTGTTACAAATTTAATTTTAGAAATTTATAAAGATCTTGGTTTTGAAGATGTTATTTTAAAATATTCAGATAGACCAGATTTAAGAGTTGGTGACGATAAAGTTTGGGATAAATCAGAGGCTGCGTTGTTAGAGGCAATCAAAGCGACAAAGCTAGAGTACTCAATTAATAAAGGTGAGGGCGCATTTTATGGACCAAAAATTGAATTTGTTTTAAGAGATGCAATCGGTAGAGATTGGCAGTGTGGAACCTTGCAAGTAGATTTAAATTTACCAGGTAGATTAGGAGCTTCTTTTGTTGATAAAGATGGTACTAAAAAAGTACCTGTAATGTTACACAGAGCATTATTTGGATCTTTAGAAAGGTTCATAGGTATCCTTATAGAGAATTATGCAGGCAAGCTACCATTTTGGATATCACCTTTACAGGCAGTAGTTATTCCAATCTCAAGTGATTTTGATGAATATGCTAAAAGTGTAGCTAAGGAATTAAAACGGGTTGGTTTGATTGTCGAGGTGGATCTTAAAAATCACAATTTAAATTATAAAATAAGAGATCATTCTTTAACAAAAGTACCAATGTTATTGATTTGTGGAAAAAAAGAAGTTGACTCCAACAGTGTAACTATTAGAAGATTGGATTCTAATAAACAAGAAAATATGGCTTTGAAAGAATTTATAAAAAAATACTCCGATCTAAATAAAGCCCCTTCAATTTAAGTGGCAGATTTTAAACAAAATTATTTTCAAAAAAGAACTAAAGCAAGAGGCCCTAGGTCTAATAACAGGATTACATCAAATGAAGTTCAAGTTATTGCAAGTGATGGAGAAAATTTAGGAATTTTAAATTTAAATGAAGCTATCAATAAAGCAAAAAATGAAGGTTTAGATTTAATTGAAATTGCTCCGAATGCAAAACCCCCTGTCTGTAAAATTATGGACATGGGTAAATATAAATATGAAGCGCAAAAAAAAGCTAACAAAGCAAAAAAAAAACAAAAGAAAATTGAATTAAAAGAAATAAAATTAAGGCCAGTTACAGAAGTTCATGACTACACTTTCAAAATTAAAAATGCTCAGAAATTTTTGGCAAAAGGTGATAAAGTCAAATTTACAATAAGGTTCAAAGGGAGAGAGTTACAACATTCAAACCTTGGCAATGAGTTAATGGATAAAATTAAGGCAGATATGGAGACTATTGGGAGAGTAGAGCTTCAGCCAAAATTTGATGGAAAGCAAATGATTATGGTAATTCAGCCTTTATAAGCCATATTTCTAGTTGTAAATTTAATTTAATATTTGTATAACCCCGAAAATTATGCCTAAGTTAAAAACAAAAAGTTCAGCTAAAAAAAGATTTAAAATCTCAGCTAAAGGTAAGGTTATTACCCCACAGGCTGGAAAAAGACACGGCATGATTAAAAGAACAAATTCACAAATTAGAAAACAAAGAGGCACAACTGTTTTATCTAAACAAGATGGTAAGATAGTAAAATCTTATATGCCTTACAGCTTAAGAGGATAAAATGGCAAGAGTTAAAAGAGGAGTTACAAGCAGAGCTAAACATAAAAAAGTTTTAAAAGCTGTTAAAGGTCAGTGGGGAAGAAGAAAAAATACAATAAGAGTTGCAAGACAAGCAATGGAAAAAGCCATGCAGTATGCTTATAGAGATAGAAGAAATAAAAAAAGGGATTTCAAGTCACTGTGGATACAAAGAATTAATGCTGGTGTTAGATCCGAAGGCATAACATATTCAAAGTTTATTAATGGTTTAAGCAAATCAGGAATTAAATTAGATAGAAAAATTCTTGCAGAAATTGCTTACGACAATCCTGAAGCATTCAAAACTATAGTTAAAAGGGCTCAAGCAGCATTAAATTAATCAAGACTATTGTTTTTCTTCCTTTAACAAATATTCTATTAGAATGTCTGATATTAAAAAAATAAAAAATGATTATATCGATAAGCTTAACACAGAAAATAATATTGAAAAAGTAAATAACATTAAATCCGAACTATTTGGAAAAAACGGAATTATATCGAAAGCTTTTAAAAAATTAGGTTCGATTTCTGTAGAGGAAAGAAAAAAATTGGCCTCAGATTTAAATAATATTAAAGATGAACTTCAAAATAAAATATCAATCAAAATTCAAGAAATTGAAACTAAAGAAATTAATTTAAAGCTTGAGAAAGAAAAAATTGATGTAACTCTTCCAGAAAGAAATATTGTAATTGGTAAAATTCATCCAGTCTCCCAGGTAATAGATGAAATTTCATCTATATTTTCTGAAATAGGATTTAGTGTTGAGGAAGGCCCAGATGTAGAAAATGAATATAATAATTTTACAGCATTAAATACACCGGATAACCATCCAGCTAGAGATATGCATGATACTTTTTACCTTGATAATAATAAGGAATTACTTTTGAGAACTCACACATCTCCAGTTCAGGTAAGAACTATGCTAAAAGGTAAACCTCCTTTTAAAATTATTGCTCCAGGACGAACTTACAGATCAGATAGTGATCAAACCCATGCTCCGATGTTTCATCAAGTTGAGGGACTTCATATAGATAAGAATATAAATATGGGACATTTAAAAGGATGTTTAAATTATTTTATTAAGGAGTTTTTTGAAGTTGATAAAATTAAAATGAGATTCAGACCAAGTCATTTTCCATTTACGGAACCTTCAGCAGAAGTAGATATAGGATATGAAATTAACAATGGAAAGATTGTAATTGGTGAAGGTAATAAATGGTTAGAAATTCTAGGCTGTGGAATGGTTCATCCAAATGTTTTAAAAAATGTAAATGTTAATCCAAGTAAGTATCAAGGATATGCCTTTGGAATTGGCATAGACAGACTTGGAATGTTAAAATATGGAATTAATGATTTAAGAGCCTTTTTTGAGACTGATTATAGATGGTTGAGTCACTTTGGCTTTGATCCATTGGATGTCCCTTCAAATTATAGAGGACTAAGTAGATGAAGTTCACAGTTGACTGGTTAAAAAAACATCTTGATACAAAATTTAACAATAATCAAATAATAGATAAATTAACTAATATTGGTCTAGAAGTAGAAAGTTTTGAGAGTTCTACTTCTGAATTAGATACATTTATTGTTGCAAAAATTATAAATGCCAAAACTCATCCAAATGCTGACAAATTGAAGTTATGTGATGTTGATATAGGTAGTGATAAAACAATTGAAGTAGTATGTGGAGCCCCAAATGCAAAAAATGGTCTTTTGACTGTTTATGCACCTCCAGGATCGATTATTCCTAAAAATCAGATGAAATTATCTGTAAGTAAAATAAGAGGTGTAACATCATATGGAATGCTCTGTTCTGAGTCAGAATTACTATTATCCAATGAAAGTGATGGAATTATAGAATTAAAAAATAATAAATATAAAAATAAAATTGGAGAAAAATATTTTAAAAACACCTCTGAAAAAGTAATAGATTTATCAATTACGCCCAATAGACCAGATTGTTTAGGAGTAAGAGGAATTGCTAGAGATTTATCTGCTGCTGGTGCTGGTAAATTAAAAATTAATAAAAAATCCAATTTAAAATATAGAGGTAATCAAAATATAAACGTAACAATAAAAAAAGAAAAAGCTCAAGGATGCACAATATTTGGAAGTTGTTTAATAAAAGGTGTAACAAATAAAGAGAGTCCAAAATGGCTAAAAGATAAAATTTTGTCTTTAGGCCAAAAACCAATATCTGCGATAGTCGATATTACTAATTATGTAATGTTTGATTTAAATAGACCATTACACGCTTATGATGCAGATAAAATAGACAATGAAATTATTGTTAGAAGCTCATCTTCAGGAGAAAGCTTCGAAGCCTTAGATAATAAAAAATATATTTTAGAAAATGATATGTGTGTTATTTCTGACAGATCTGGAGTCCTTGGTCTTGGTGGCATAATTGGTGGGACAAGATCTGGAACAGAATATTCGACTAAAAATATACTATTAGAATCTGCTTATTTTTTACCACGTTCAATAAGAAAAACCTCTAAACAATTAAATATAGATACAGATGCAAAATTCAGATTCGAAAGAGGCATAGATCCCCTTTCAATTGAAGAAGGATTAATAAAAGCTTCTGAACTAATAAAACAAATTTGTGGAGGTGAAACAAGCAATTTAGATGTAAAAAAAATCGAAAATTATAAAAAAACAATAATAAATTTTGATCCATTTCTTTTTGAAAAAACGACTGGATTTAATGTTGAAAATAAAGAATTAATTAAAATACTAGAAAAGCTTGGTTTTAATGTATCTAAGAATAAAAAAATTTTAAAGTTAGTAGTACCCTCTTGGAGACCTGATATAACTCAACCAATTGATATTGTTGAAGAAATTGTAAGAATAAAAGGTTACGAACATATTAATACTTCAGAACCAGTTAAGACAAGATTAAAGCCTACACTTAATTATTATCAGAAATTATTTCATTTTTTACAAAGATCTGTAGCATCTAAAGGTTATTTAGAGACCGTGACTTGGTCATTTACTGACTCTAAAATTAATCAATTATTTAAAGAAAATGATGAAGAAATACCAATTGTAAATCCGATTAGTTCAGATCTAAATGTTCTAAGAAATTCTATTTTCCCAAATTTGATATTCTATTTAAAGAAAAACTTAGATAGAGGATTTAAGGATATTTCTTTATTTGAAATTGGTCCGTCGTTTAAAGGAAAAAATCCTGGAGATCAGCTGACTGTGATAGGCGCTGTAAGAGCAGGAAAGGTTTCAAGACTATCTTGGAATGATAAAGAAAGAATTGTAGATACATTCGATGTGAAAAAAGATGTAATTCAAAGTCTTTGTGAAGCAGGGATTGACAAAGATGATATTGTTATAGATGATAAAACTCCTTCTTATTATCACCCAGGAAAATCTGGAGGAGTGTACCAAAATATAAACGAAAAAAATGCTATAGCATATTTTGGTGAAATACATCCAAACATAATAAAAAAATTAGATATAAAAACTGAAGGTTTGGTAATATTTGAAATTTGTCTTGATTATATAAAAGAGTCAAAACAAAAGATAAAAGATTCAAAACCTGAATATAAATTTTCTGATTTCCAAAAATCAGATAGAGATTTTGCATTTATTATTAATAAAAACTTTAAATCTCAAGAATTGATTAATATGATTAAATCTGTAGATGACAAATTAATCAAGTCAGTAAGAGTATTTGATGTGTTTGAGGGAGAAAATATACCAGAGGGAAAAAAATCTATAGCTGTTAATGTAACTATTCAGTCAGAAGAAAAAACATTAAATGAAAATGACCTAGACAACATTAATAAACTAATTATCTCTTCAGTTGAGTCAAAGTCTGGCGCAAAAATAAGATCCTAAAAATGGGCAGCACAATAGACAACATTAGGAATTTTGCAATTATAGCTCATATAGATCATGGCAAATCAACTATAGCTGACAGAATAATTCATAAATGCGGAGGTTTGAGTGATAGAGAAATGAAATCTCAAGTGCTTGATTCTATGGATATTGAAAGAGAGAGAGGGATAACAATTAAAGCACAAACAGTTAAATTAAATTATAAAGCTAAAAATGGCAAAAATTATATTTTAAATATTATAGACACCCCAGGACATGTAGATTTTAGTTATGAAGTTAGTAGGAGCCTTTATGCGTGTGAAGGCTCAATATTAATTGTAGATAGTACTCAGGGGGTAGAAGCCCAAACACTTGCAAATGTATATCAAGCACTTGATATAAATCATGAGATTATTCCAGTACTAAATAAAATTGATCTACCAGCATCTGATCTTGAGAGAACAAATAATCAAATTGAAGATGTTATTGGCATAGATACATCTAATTCTATTCCTTGCTCTGGAAAAACAGGACAAGGAATAGATGAAATTCTTGAGCAAATTATTAACTCTTTGCCTGGACCTAAGGGTGAAAAAAATAGCAAATTAAAATGTTTATTAGTTGATAGCTGGTATGACACTTATCTTGGCGTAGTTATATTAGTGAGAATTATTGACGGAAAACTAAAAAAAAATATGAAAATAAAAATGATGTCTACAAATCAAGAATATATCGTAGAAAAAGTTGGTGTTTTTACCCCGAAGGCAAAAGATGTGAGTGAACTTAATGCCGGAGAAATAGGTTTTATTACAACAGGTATTAAAATTTTATCAGAAACTAAAGTTGGAGACACTATATGTAATGCAGAGAATCCTCTCCACGATGCATTACCAGGTTTTAAACCAAGTAAACCCGTAGTTTTTTGTGGTTTATTTCCTGTAGATAGTTCAGAATATCAAAAGTTAAAAGATGGACTTGCTAAATTACAATTAAATGATGCGAGTTTTTCTTATGAAGCTGAATCATCATCTGCCTTAGGACTTGGTTTTAGATGTGGATTTTTAGGTCTTTTACATCTTGAAATAATCACAGAAAGGCTTGAAAGAGAATTTGATATTAATTTATTAACTACAACACCTGGTGTTGTTTATAAAGTTCACTTAAATAATAGTGAAATTCTTGAACTTCAAAATCCTTCAAATTTACCAGATCCAAATTATATAAAATTTATTGAAGAACCATGGATTAAAGCTACAATTATCACTCCAGATCAGTATTTGGGATCAATTATTAAGTTATGTCAAAATAAAAGAGGTATACAAACTAATTTAAGTTATTCAGGAAATCGCGCAGTAATTAATTATGAGATACCTTTAAATGAGGTTGTATTTGACTTTAATGATCGTCTTAAATCTATGACAAGTGGATATGCTAGTTTTGATTATGAAATTATTGATCACAAAGAGGGAGAACTTGTAAAAATGAATATACTTGTAAATTCAGAACCTGTTGATGCTCTTGCAATGATGATACATAAAGATTTTGCTCAAACTACAGGTAGAGAGGTATGTGAAAAATTAAAAGATTTAATCCCAAGACATAATTTTATGATACCGATCCAAGCGGCAATTGGAGGTAAAATTATTGCTAGAGAAACTATCAAAGGTTTTAAAAAGGATGTATTAACAAAAATTCACGGTGGAGGAGCGGTAGATAGAAAAAGAAAATTACTTGAAAAGCAAAAAAAAGGTAAAGCCAGAGCCAAACAATTTGGAAAAGTTGAAATTCCTCAAGAAGCCTTTATTGGTGTTCTAAAAATAAATAAAGATATATAATGAAAATCTTTGATTGTTTTTCATATTGGGACGAGGACTTACTTTTAGATTTAAGGTTAAATATTTTAAATGATTATGTGGACTTTTTTGTCATTGCTGAAGGTGACAAGACTTGGCAAAATAATGCCAAAATATTAAAATTTAATATCTCAAAGTTTCCTAAATTTAAACATAAAATAATTTACTTACCTGTAACTAATATGCCAGATGGAGACGATCCTTACAAAAGAGAAAATTACCAAAGAAATTACCTAAAAAATGGATTTGAAAAAGCTTCAGATAACGATATTATTTTAATCTCAGATTTAGATGAAATACCTAATCCTAAAAAAATAAAACAATTTGATCCGAGTATGAAGTTTGCTGTATTTCAGCAAAAGCTTTTTTATTACAAAATGAATTTGATAAGTAAAAATTATCCAAAATGGTTAGGAACAAGAATTTGTGTAAAAAAATATTTAAAATCTCCTCAATGGTTGAGAGAATTAAAATTTAAAAAAAGACCATTTTGGAGGATAGATAAGCTTAGATTAAATAATATTTTAACCGATGGAGGATGGCATTTTTGTAATTTAAAAAATGCTGAAAATTTAAGTTATAAATATAAAAATTTATGTGAAACAAATGATCCATATCATTTTAAAGAAAAAATTAATGAAAAGTACCTTGACACCAATAAAATTCAGGAGAACATTGATAAAGGTAAAGATTTAATTGGAAGAAATGATACTTATCAAAAAATTGAGATTGATAATAGTTATCCTGATTATTTTTTAAAAAATATTAATAACTACAAAGATTGGATAGCCTAGTTATTCTATATTAAGAAATAATATGTTTATTGGAGAGGTGGCCGAGTGGTTGAAGGCGCACGCTTGGAAAGCGTGTATAGGGGAAACTCTATCATGGGTTCGAATCCCATTCTCTCCGCCACAATATAGTTTAAAAATTGACGATTTTTGAAAGATTTAGAAAATTAGAAAAAAATTTTAAAAAACATCGAATAAGCATTGGTATTTAACACAAATTTAACTATTTACAAAACAGACATTTTTAAATTTTTTGTAAAAATGTTATAAAAAATTCTTCCATATTAAAAATTAATGACAAAAAATAATTCAAACAATTACCAAGCTGACTCCATAAAAGTCCTAAAAGGTTTAGACGCTGTAAGAAAAAGACCAGGTATGTATATCGGTGACACCGATGATGGCACTGGATTGCATCATATGGTTTACGAAGTTGTAGATAATTCTATTGATGAAGCTTTAGCGGGTTTTTGTAAAAAAATTGAAATAATTATAAACGATGATAATTCCGTAACAGTGATTGATGACGGCAGAGGAATACCTGTTGATATTCACAAGGGTGAAAAAAAATCAGCTGCCGAAGTTATAATGACTCAACTTCATGCTGGTGGTAAATTTGATCATAATTCCTATAAAGTTTCTGGAGGACTACACGGAGTAGGCGTTTCAGTTGTTAATGCTCTTTCTGAGAGGTTAAAACTTACAATTAATAGAGATAATAAAAAATATTATATAGAATTTAAAAATGGAGACGCTAAAAATTCTTTAAAACAAGTTGGCAAATCAAAAACTAGTGGAACCGAAATTAATTTTGTTCCATCCAAAGATATATTTTCATCCATTAAGTTTAGTTTTTCTATTTTAGAAAAAAGGATGAGAGAGTTAGCTTTTTTAAATAAGGGCATAAAAATAGTTTTAAGTGATTTAAGACAAAAAAAACCAAAAACATTAGAGTTTAAATTTGAAGGAGGTATCAGTGAATTTGTACAATTCATTGATGAAAAAAAAGAAAGTTTAAAAAACAAAAATGAAAATGGTCTTTTTAAAAAACCAATTTACATTGAAGGTTTAAAAAATAATATTGATGTTCAGTGCTCCCTTAAGTGGAATGCAGGGTATAGTGAAGATGTATTACCTTATACTAACAACATTTATCAAAAAGATGGAGGAACACATCTTCTTGGATTTCGAAGTGCATTAACAAGAGTAGTAAATAAATATGCAAATGAACAAAACTTATTAAAAAAAAATAAAGTATCTTTATCGGGAGATGATGTTAAAGAAGGATTAACTTCAGTTCTTTCTATCAAAATTCCTGACCCTAAATTTTCATCTCAAACAAAAGATAAATTAGTCTCGTCAGAAGTTAGAAATATTGTTGAAACTATCATTAACGAGAAGCTGTCTACTTGGTTTGATCAAAATCCATCAATTTCAAAAATTATATTAACTAAAATTATCCAGGCCGCCGTAGCCAGAGATGTAGCAAGAAAAGCAAGAGAAAATGTAAGAAGAAAAGGAGCCTTAGAATTAACGGGTTTACCTGGAAAATTAGCCGATTGTCAAAACTCAAAGCAAGATGGTACTGAACTGTTTATTGTAGAGGGTGATTCAGCCGGTGGCTCAGCCAAACAAGGCAGAAACCGTGAAAATCAAGCAGTTTTGCCTCTTAGAGGAAAAATATTAAATACTTTTACAGATTTAAATGGATCAAAAAAGAATGGAAATTCAAATGATTTAAGAACTAAAAGCTTATCAAAAATGATTTCATCAAATGAAATAGTTACATTGATAAATGCACTTGGTCTTGATCCAAAAAATGAGGATATAGATCTCAAAGATTTAAGGTATGGAAAAATAATAATAATGACAGATGCCGATGTTGATGGCTCGCATATAAGAGCATTATTATTAACATTTTTTAATAACAAACCATTCGATAAATTAATTGAGTTTGGACATGTTTACCTTGCTCAGCCACCTTTATTTAAAATTAATAAAGGAACTAAAAGCATATATATCAAAGATGAAAATGAGCTGGAAAGTTATTTAATAAAAAATTCAAAGGATATTAAAAAATATAAAAAGAATTCTAAAGAATTTGATAATATTCTCCAAATTGAAAAGTCTAAACTTAATATTCAAAGATTCAAGGGACTTGGTGAAATGAACCCTGATGAATTATGGAATACAACTTTAAATCCTGAAACAAGAAATTTGTTACAAGTTCAATATTCAAAAAATAGTAAAAAAGATCAAGATTTGATTCAAACTTTAATGGGTAACGATGTTTCTTCAAGAAAAGATTTTATTGTTGAAAATGCAATAAATGTTTCAAACTTAGATATTTAGATGGATTTAAAACAATCTGTCAAAGCAGCATCATTGAATAAGTCTACTTATATAAATTTAAGATGGATTGGAATTTTAGGCCAGTTTATAACTATAAACACAGTAAAGTTTATTTTTGGTTTTGAATTTGACTTTGTTTTATCTAATCTAATAATTTTTGTTGGAGCTTTAAGTAACTTCTACTTAATGTTTTTTTATAAAAAACCAATACTTTCAAATGTAACTTCTTTTAATTTTTTATCTTTAGATATACTTCAATTGAGTGCTTTACTTTATTTATCAGGAGGTATTTTGAACCCTTTTTCAATATTTCTTTTGATACCGAGCGTATTTGCTGCATCTAATTTAAATATCAAAACAAATATTGCTTTAATTTTAATTACTCTAGCATCGATTATATTTTTAACTTTCTATCATTATGAACTACCTAAACCATTAGATGAATATAGTATTAGCTTGTATTATTATTATGCAATTCCTTTAGCATTGATAATTGCATTATTTTTTTTGAACTATTTTGCATTTATTTTTGGACAAGAAACAAACCTTAGGAAAGATGCTTTGGATAAAATCCAAGAAGTAATTTCCAAAGAACATGAGCTCGTTTCACTTGGGGGACAAGCTGCAGCTGCAGCCCATTCATTTGGTACTCCCTTGTCTACTATTAAAATTATTTCTCATGATCTCTTTGATCAATTTAAAGATAATGATGATGTAAAAAAAGATCTCGAACTATTAATTAGTCAAGTTAACAGGTGTAATGATATTTTAAAAAAACTAACATTAAATCCTACGATAGAAGATGATTTTATTGACAAAAACAAAACGCTTTACGATTATATTAGTGAGATAGTTAACTCATTTAAGGAAATTTCTAATAAGAATTTTAATATTGATAAAGAGCAAGATTCCAACTCATTTGAAATATTAAAATCTGTTGAAATTGTTTATGGTTTGAGGAATTTCATTGGAAATGCTAACAAATTTTCAAATGAAAATATCTATATTGCTATCAAAAGCGACAGTCAAAAGACTGAAATAACAATAGAGGATGATGGTCCCGGTATACCAAAAGATATAATTAATAAGATTGGAGAGCCTTATATTAAGACACTTAAACCTAAAGATAATAAAAAAACTGGATTAGGCTTAGGAATTTTTATAGGAAAAACTTTATTAGAAAAAAATTCTGCCAAAATAACAATTAGAAATTCAGAAACTAGAGGTGGAGCGGAAGTAAAAATAGATTGGGAAAATAAAAATTTAAAAAAATTAGTGTAATCTTTTATTATTTTCAAACAAACCACTAAGTTGACCAATCATTACATCGCCTAATTCTTGAACATCAGCAATTTTTATAGCTTTTTTGTAATATCTTGAAACATCGTGACCAATACCTATTGCAAGAATTTCGATATCACTTTTATTTTCTATTGATTTTACAGTTTGCTTTAGATGTTTTTCTAAAAAATCGCCTGAGTTGACAGATAATGTTGAGTCATCAACTGGAGCTCCATCCGAAATGACCATAAGAATTTTTCTTTCTTCTTTTCTTTTCTTAAGTCTATTAAAGGCCCAAGTAATAGCTTCACCATCAATATTTTCTTTAAGCAAACCCTCTTTTAGCATTAAACCTAAATTTTTTTTTGATTGTCTCCAGTGAGTATCAGCAGATTTATAAATTATATGTCTTAAATCATTTAAACGTCCTGGATTTTTTAATTTTCCAAGTTTATTCCACTTTTCTCTGCTCTTACCTCCCTTCCAATTTTTTGTTGTGAAACCAAGAATTTCTACTTTAACTGAACATCTTTCTAATGTTCTAGATAATATATCAGCACAAAGGGCTGCAATAGTAATTGGCCTCCCTCTCATTGATCCAGAGTTATCTATAAGTAAAGTCACAACTGTATCTTTAAACTCCAAATCTTTCTCTTTTTTAAAGGAGAGAGAATTATATGGATCAATAATTATTCTTGGTAATTTTGAACTATCTAATAAACCCTCTTCAAGATCAAATTCCCAAGACCTGTTTTGTTTTGCAAGTAACTGTCTTTGTAATTTATTTGCGAGTTTTGTAATAATGTCTTGGAAACTAGTTAGCTGTTGATCTAAATTTTTTCTTAGTTTAGAAATTTCCTCTGAGTTTTCTAATGTTTCTGCTTTTGCTGTCTCATCAAATTCTGGAGTATATATTTTATATTCTTTATTACTTATTCCTAAATTTTTTTTCTGAACAATATTTTCTATTTCATTATTTTCAGCATCATCATTTCCCAGTTGTTCATCAAGTCTAAATTCATTCATTTCGTCAGAACTATCAACGCCTTCATTTATACTTTCTTCTTCTTCTCTTTCCTGAGATTCTCCGCTATCTGTTTTTTGGTCATCTTTTGAATTATTATTATCTTGTTCATCTTCTTTCTGCTCTTCCTTTTTATTTTCTTCTTCGGATTCGAAGATTTCCATGTTCTGTAGAATTTCTGATATTTTAGAATTGTATATGTCTTGATTTTCTGCATTTTCTTTTAAAAAATTTATGTGTCTATCTAAAGATTTTTCAAAATCATCTTTCCAGTATGATAAAATTTTTTTAGCACTTTCAGATAATCTTACATTCATTAGTTTATTAAGCATGTAATATTCAAAAGCTTCAGAAACGTTAGATTCTTCTTTCTTTTTTATATTTTCAGATTTTGCCGTACTTATTTTATTGTTATATTTGGTCATT
>CACJQE010000007.1 GCA_902595465.1 uncultured Pelagibacteraceae bacterium | reverse complement strand
CTAAAAAAGATACTATTTCGTCATAAACGATTTTTACAACCATATCCCCGGGAGAAGTTGATCTTATAATTTCTTGACCTAGCGCTTTAGGCTTAACTCTACTAATAAACTCCTTAACTACGTCTAAAGAAACATCGGCTTCTAATAAGGCCAACCTTATACCTTTTAAACCCTCATCAACTTGCTTTTCATCAAGAGAAGGAGCTTTTTTTAATGAAGAAAAAATTTCTTCAAATTTATTAGTTAAATTTTCAAACATAATTTCGCACAGCAAGTATCGCACCAGTGGGCGAACCCTCGCTGACTGGTGTCGATCTCTTTGTTTCCAAAGACACCGCAAATTGCTGTATTTTGCGGAAGTGTGCGTAAACTATATTAGAGGTTCAAAAAGTCAATAAATAAGTTAAGTATTATTTATATGGAATTTGAAGCATTTAAAATGGATGGATTAGGTAACGACTTTGTTATTATTGATCAGAGAATAAATAATTTAAACTTATCAAATGACCAAATCTTAAAAATTTGTGACAGAGATTTCATAGGGTGCGATCAGTTGATCTACATAAAAAAAGTCAAAAAGCTGATGCTGATGTTGCTTTTTTTAACTCGGATGGAAGCCGCTCAGATGCATGTGGAAATGGAACTAGATGCGTTGCTTATTTACTAAGTATTGAAAAAAATAAAAAAGAAATTGAAATTTTGGTATCCTCAAAAATATTAAAATCTAAGGTCCTTAATAATAAAGATGTTGAAACAATAATTGGAACTCCAAATTTAGAGTGGAACAAAATTCCTTTAAGTAAAGATCTTGATACTAAAAATCTATCACTTGGTATGATTGATATTGACGGAAATAAAATGAATGGTGGTATTGCAGTGAATGTTGGAAACCCTCATGTCATATATTTTTGCGAGGATATAGAAAAAATAAATTTAAAAAAGTATGGACCATTAATAGAAAATCATGAAGTTTTCCCTGAAAAATGTAATGTCACAATAGCTCAAAAAATTAGTGAACAACATTACAAAATTAAAGTTTGGGAGAGGGGCGCTGGTTTAACAAAAGCTTGCGGGACTGCAGCATGTGCAACGGCAGTCGCAGCTAATTTAAATCAACTACAAAATAGTAATTCAAAAATAGAATTTTCAACAGGAATTTTAAATATTCAAATTGATAATGAATTAAATATAAAAATGAGAGGTCCTGTATCTGAAATTGAAAAAATTAATATCAAAATATAATGGGTATTTTTGAAAAATTTAAAATCGGATTTAAAAGAAGTGCAAGTAATATAGCATCAGGTCTTAAAGAAATAATAGTTAAGAAAGAAATTGACGATACAACTCTTGATAAAATAGAGGAATTCTTGATCGGCTCAGACGTGGGCATAGATGCAGCATCAGAGATAAAATCTATAATTGCTCAAAAAAAGATTGATCCAAAAAATGATCCAATAAAGGAAGTTTTTGAAATACTTAATAATTATATTTTAGAAGTAATGAAACCCCTAGAAAAGAAAGATTTTTTCTTAAAAAAAGAAAAGACAAATATAATATTAGTTTCAGGTGTTAATGGAGTTGGTAAGACAACTACTATTGGAAAATTAGGAAAAATATTTATACAAAATAATAATAAAGTTCTTTTTTCAGCATGCGATACATTTAGAGCAGCTGCTATTGATCAATTAGAAGAATGGGCTAACAGGGTTGATGCTAAAATTGTAAAATCAAATCCTGGTTCAGATCCAGCTTCAGTTGCTTTTAAAGCAATGGAAATAGCTCAAAGTCAAAACATAAATCAAGTAATAGTAGACACGGCAGGAAGATTACAAAATAAAAAGAATTTAATGGATGAATTAAAAAAAATAGGAAATGTAATTAAAAAAAGTGATGAAACAGCACCTCACGAGGTTATTTTAGTTTTGGATGCAACATCGGGACAAAATATAATTAATCAACTCGAAGAATTTAATAAATTACTTCCAATCACAGGTATCATAATGACAAAACTTGATGGAACTGCAAAAGGTGGGATATTAATTGCAATTTCAAAGAAATATAAAGTACCTATTGTTGGTCTCGGGCTTGGAGAAAAAGAGGATGACTTACAAATATTTGAAGCTGAGAAGTTTGCAAATGCTTTTACCCAAGTTAATTAAGCAAATTTTTAGAAATTAAAGGTTTATAGATGTTGCACTCAAAATTATTTTTTAGAGATTTATAACCACAGTTTTCAGCATAAGAAGAGATTATAAAATTTAATTTGCCAGAAGTCTTAGCAATTTCTAGCTTATTATTTTTTATATCATATTTTAAATTTTCATAAAAGTTTTTTTTTGCACTTATCAAAATTAAAGTGTTGTTGTCATTTAATAAATAGTAAGCAAAATCCTCTGGGAAAAGTGGGTAATTATATTTTTTTGACATTTTTTTTACTTTTTTTGGAAACCAGTCATATGAAATCAAAGGGTAATCTTTATTTAAATTTTTATCATATAAGTATAAGTCCTGAGGAAAATCATTAATATAATTAGAAAATTCTCCCTTTGCTAAAATAGCTTTCTTCCGTGTTTTAAAATATAGAATGAACTCACTATTGTAAGAGTTCATTTTTCCAATATGAAAATAATTGTTATCATAGTACTCATTATTTATTTCTGAACTAAGTTTTGTTGGCAATATTAATAAAAAAAGCAATAAAAGGAATTTAAACATATCTAAAATTAGAATTTAAAAGTGATGTGGATTTGTTTAAATTATGTCTTAATTTAAACTTTTTATAAAATTGTCGATTGATTGAATTAAATTTTTATTAAATTCCATCATATGGTCGTCGTTGTCATTAAAATAATTTGACTTAACACCACCATATTTATTAAATATTTCTTCACCCATATAAAATGGTACAATATTATCCTTTTTCCCATGCATCACATGCATAGGAAACTTTATTTTGTTAATTTTTTCAATAGATTTGTATTTATCTTTTAAAATAATTTTTGCGGGAAGATAAGGGTAATATTTTTGCGCCAAAATCTCCATGGATGTAAATGGGGACTCTAATATTATACCTGCAAATAAATTTTTACTTGCGGTCTCTATTGCTACAGCAGTGCCAAGAGATTCTCCATAGAGAACAATATCTTTATCTTCTATATTGTTTTGATTAAGCCATTCTTTGGCTTTAATTGCATCTTTATAAAGTCCAATTTCTGTTGGTTTGCCTTTGTTTCCACTAAAGCCTCTATATGCAAAAATTAAATAGTTTAAATCTAAATCTGCAAACTCATTTAGTTTATAAATTCTATTATCTAATTTTCCAGCATTTCCGTGAAAAAAAAGCAAGGTTTTAAAGTTATTATTTTTTTTGTAATACCATCCAACTAGATCATCATCAGATTGAATACTTACTTTTTCGATTTTGTGAGATAGAGGTCCCTCATCTAAATAATTATTTTCACCAGGATGGTATAATAATTTTCTTTGATAAAAATAAACTATTAGAGAAACTCCAAAATAAATAATAAAAATATAAAACAGAATATTTGCAAATAACATTTTAGGCTTTAATTTCATTTTTACTTTTTCTTCTTACCAAATAAATACCAAAAAATACGAATATGGTACCTATTAAATGATAATTCTCCAAAATCTCAGAAAAAAATATTATTCCATAAAAAGCTCCATAAATTGTGTAGAGGTATAATGTGAAACCGGTTGTTGATGGTCCTAAGTATTTAATAGTTAATGTGTATAGTGAGAAAGCGATTATACCTGGAGAAATTGCTGCAAACAAAATCCAATAATAAAATTCTTCATTGAATAAAGTTTTTTCAAAATAAATATGCTCTATAAAATAAAAAGGTAAAATAGATAAAAAACCAAAGAAAGATATAAGTGTTAGTCTTGGAAAAAATTTAAGTTCTGAATTCCATTGAAAAAGCATTACTGTATAAATCGCCCAGCCCAATGCTGCTCCTAACATCCAAAAATCTCCAGAGGCAAATTTTAATTCAAGAAGTAAATTAATATCCCCCTTTAAAATTACAGCAAACACTCCAACTAGACAAAAAAGTAAGCCAATAAATTGTAAAGTATTTATCTTATCTTTAAAAAGAAAATATGAGATTAGAATTATAAATATCGGGGAAGAAGTATAAAGAATTCCCATATTAACAATTGTTGTGGATGAACCAGCCATATAAGGAAATATTCCACAAACTCCACAACCCATCAATCCTAGAAAAAAACTTCTTTTACTCTCTTTTATAACAGTTTGAAAATTTTCTACTAAATACTTAAAATTTAGAGCAAATAAAATAATGAAAAAAATAAACCATCTCCAAAAAGATAAAGATATAGGTGGAACATCATCTACACCACTTCTTGCTACAATTAAGTTACTAGCCATAAAAAGTGGCTGAAACAATAATAAAAAATATCCAATAAAATTTTTATTCATTTTTATTTAATATTAAAAAAAATAAGTAACTTAAAATGCATAAAAATAAAAAAATTGAGAAAGAAATTTGATAGCAAATTGTAATAGTAGCACCTAAATTTCTGGAAATATCTATTATCAAACCAATTATCCATTGTACAAAAAAAGTACCAGAAAATAAAAATACATTAAATGAAGTTAAAGATTTACCCGCTAGTTTAGTAGGAAAATTTAATGCTATTGCTGGTTGGGTTAATGAAATTACTATTGATGATAAAATATAAAGAGTGAACATGGTTGCACCAGCTTTGTCACCCATTATGATTATTAAAAATAAAATTATATAACTTATAGGAAGGGTAAATTTTACAATTTTCATACTGTCAATTCCCTTGGACGATAGTTTTGGCAAAAAATATCCCCATATTAAGAAAGAAAAAAGCATTGTTACATTTATCCAAAATAAACCTGTCGCGCTTTGTATTGCATCATAACCTGTTACATTTAGCATCCATGGGCCAGCCCACAATGTTTGTATAGCTTGAACGCCTCCATAATTAAAAAAAGCAAGCGGTACTAAGCTTATAAAGAATTTATTTTTCCATATATAAGAAAGATTTTGAAGATTATTTTTTTGATCTTCATCTCTTTTGGTTTCCCATGAAGGTATTAAAATTGAAATTAATATTATGCTTATTAAAATTAAAGAGGCTATAATTAAAAAAATAGATCGCCAACCAATTATTGGTAATAAAATCTGAACTGGTAGAGTTGATGCAACAAATCCAAAATTAGCAACCATCAACATCCATGAATTTGCACGTTGTTGATATTTTTCTTCAAACCATACTCTGTAACCAGTTAAAGGACCCATTAAACAAGCAGCAACGCCTACACCAATGAAAATTCGAGAAATTAATAATCCTGCAAAACTTTTAGCAAAAGCGAATGAAATAGTTCCAATAAGAGCAATGATTAATAAATATCCGATAACTTTTTTTGGGCCGAATCTATCTAATAACATCCCCGTAGGAATTTGCATAAGCGAAAACCCAAGAAAATATCCTCCAGCTAAAAGCCCAAGATTTGCAGCACTTAAATTGAATTCAGTTGAAAGAGCTGGTGTTAATGTTGCAGTAATTGATCTCAGCAAATTTGATATAAAAAAGCCAAAGGCAAATACAGAAAAAATTAGAATACTTTTATTTATTTTATTGATCATTTATATTTTTTATGAAATTACAGTTCTATTATGAATAATCATTCAACAAAAGATAAAGATGCCATTTCTTCAAATGGTATGGCCGCAACATCACATCCAATAGCTACAGAAGAAGCTCTGAGAATATTACAAAAAGGTGGAAACGCTGTGGATGCAGCAATAGCAGCCTCTGTTGTTCTGTCTGTTGCAGAGCCTAATTCTACAAGTATAGGCGGTGATTGTTTTGCTATAATAAAAATGAATGGCAAAGACCCTGTTTCATATAATGGATCAGGTATTGCTCCAGCAAAAGCAAATTTTGATTATTTCAAGGAAAAGAATATAGATAAAATTGGTTTAACAAGTCCTCACTCAGTAACTATTCCTGGTGCATTAGATGCTTGGAATTCAATTCATAATGATTTTGGAAAACTCGATTTTGAGGAGTTGTTTCACAAAGGCATAGATATTGCAAAGAATGGTTTTAAAGTGACTAAAGTTGTTGCTAACGCCTGGAGCAACGTATTTAATAAATTAAACGATAACCCATATTCTAGAAAACATTTGCTAAATAATGGTAAAAGTTATCAATTTAATGAGGTAAATAAAAATCCTGCACTTGGAGAGACTCTCGAAAAAATTTCAAAAAATGGAGTTAAAGAATTTTATGAAGGTTCAATTGCTGAAGATTTAGTTAAAACTTTAAAAGAGTTTGGGGGCTTACATACAGTTGAAGATTTCCATAAACAAAAAACTATTAAATCAGACACTTTATCAGATAGATATAGAGATATTATCATTCATCAATGTCCTCCGAGTGGACCTGGAATTACAGTTTTAGTAATGATGAAATTATTAGAAAAGTTAGGTATTGAAAAATATGATGTCAATTCATTTGAAAGGTTCCATCTTGAAGCAGAAGCTACAAAGCAGGCTTATAAACTTAAAGAAGAAAATATTGGTGATCCAGAATTTGTAGATTTAGATTTAAATAAAATATTAAGTGAACAAAACATAGATAATATCTCAAAAAATATAACTATTAATAGCTGCGCAGATGTAGGAGATCTAAATATTCCAAACCATCCTGAAACAGTTTATTTAAGCATAGTAGACAGAGATTTAAATGTAGTTTCAATTATAAATTCTGTTTGCTATGCTTTTGGATCTGGAATAACAGGTAATAAATCTGGAGTGGTTCTTCACAATAGAGGAACTAATTTTAGAGTTGAAGAAGGTCATCCTAATTGTATTCATGGATTAAAAAGACCACTACATACTATAATTCCTGGAATAGTTATGAACAACAAAGGAGAATGTGAATTATCTTATGGAGTAATGGGAGGACAATATCAACCTGTTGGACAAGTTCATGTTTTAAATAGTATTATTGATTATAACTTAACCCCTCAACAAGCCATTTCATTTCCTAGAGCTTTCCATTTCAATAACATTTATAAATTAGAGAAAAGTATTGATGAAAAAATTTTTAATAATTTAAAAGAAGTCGGTCATAATGTTGAGTATATAGATGGTACTCATGGAGGTGGACAAGCAATTCAAATAGATAGAGAAAAAGGAAATTTAGTTGGCGGTTCAGATCCAAGAAAAGATGGATACGCAAAAGGTTATTAATTTAAATGAACTCTAGAATTGTTAGGAATATTATAGAATCACAAAATGATAATCGAATTGCAATAACATCTGAAAGTAGTTCTCCACTAAAATTTGTTGATTTAAAATCATTAATAGAAAGAATTTCAAAACAATTATCAGGTAATGGTATTAATAATAAAGATCGTGCAGCAATAATTTTGCCAAACGGTCCTTACATGGCAACTAGTTTTCTAGCGATTTCAAGCTACATGTCTGCTGCACCTTTAAACCCTAACTATAAATCTGAAGAATTCGAATTTTACCTAGAGGATTTAAAACCAAAGATAGTGGTTGTAGAGAAAAATTCTAAAAATCCAGTAGTAGAAGTCGCAAATAAATTAAAAATTCCTGTTTGCGAAATAAAATCAGACGGAAATACTTTAAGCGGAGATTTTAATCTTTTTGAAAAAAGCAGTGATTATGTTTTGCCAGGCGAAGATCATGAAGCTCTTGTGCTTCATACTTCGGGCACTACATCAAGACCTAAAATTGTTCCATTAACAAATAAAAATATTTTTTCTTCGGCAGATAATATCTCCAAAAGTCTTAATTTAACTGATAAAGATCATTGTCTAAATATTATGCCATTATTTCATATACATGGCTTAATTGCAGTTCTTGCGGCCTCTATGAAGGTAGGGGCATCTGTTTGTGCAAGTAGTGGATTTAATGCATTAAAATTTTTAGATAATGCAAAAAGAGAAAAAATAACTTGGTATTCTGGAGTACCAACAATGCATCAAGCAATATTAATGAGAGCAGATAAAAATCTAGAAACTGCTAAACAATTAAATCTTAGATTTTTAAGATCATCATCGGCATCTCTGCCTCCAGCTGTATTTGAAAAACTAAATGAGGTATTTAATTGTCCAGTAATAGAAGCATATGGGATGACCGAAGCTACTCATCAAATGACCTCAAATCCATTACCACCTAAGTCCCAAAAACCTGGATTTGTAGGAATTCCTGCTGGGCCAGAAGTTTGTATTATGGATAATAATAACAAGATTTTGAATCAAGGAGAAGAGGGAGAAGTTTGTATTAAAGGTGAAAATGTTACATCTGGATATGAAAATAATCCAGATGCAAATAAAAATAGCTTTTCAGATGGTTGGTTTAGAACAGGAGATCAAGGATATTTTGATAAAGATGGTTATCTAAAAATCTCCGGAAGATTAAAGGAAATAATTAATAAAGGTGGCGAAAAGATTTCGCCTTTAGAAGTCGATAACATTCTTATGGATCATCCAAATATTGAGCAAGCTGTTTGCTTTGGATATGAAGATAAAATGCTTGGAGAAGATATAGCTACCGCAATAATCATAAAAGAAGGCATGCAGTGTACTGAAGATGATATAAAAATTTATGCGAATGAAAAACTTGCGAAATTTAAAATTCCAAAGAAAATATTTTTTGTAAATGAAATTCCTAAAGGTGCAACAGGTAAACTACAAAGAAATACTTTAGCTAAAAAGTTTGGATTAGTGAACTAATGACTAAAATTTGTATATTTGGAGCAGGGTCTATTGGTGGATTTATTGCTACAAGTCTAAAAAAAACAAACGCACAAGTCTCTTTAATTGCTAGAGGAGAACATAAAAAAGCAATAGAGCAAAACGGATTAACTTTTATAAGAGATGATAATAAAATTAATTTTAAATTTGATGTAACAGACAATCCTAAAGATTTGGATGAACAAGATTTCATAATTATTTCCGTAAAAGCTAATGCTATTAGTAAAATTTCAGAAAGTTTAAAACCAATTATGGGTAAAAAAACTTCAATTATATGCGCCATTAATGGATTACCTTGGTGGTACTTTTATAAAGCTAATTCGGGTACCAAATTAGACAATCAAATAGTTGAAAGCGTGGACCCAGGTGGAAACATATGGCAAACTCTTGGACCTGAAAGAGCAATTGGTTGTGTAGTTTATCCAGCTTGTCAGATATTAGAGCCAGGTGTTATTAAACATAATGGTAATGGTGAACGATTTTCTTTAGGTGAACCAGATGGAACTAGATCAGAAAGACTAAAAATGATTTCAAGTTTATTCATAGAAGGGGGTTTAAAAGCTCCTCAAAAGAAAAATTTAAGAGACGAAATTTGGGTGAAACTGTGGGGAAACTGTTCATTCAACACAGTAAGTGCTCTAACAAATAAAACTATGGATGAAATGGGTAATGATCCAGAGACTTACAATTTAATAAAAGTTTTAATGCAGGAGTGCCAACAAGTTGGGGAAAAAATCGGGGTTAAATTCAATATATCAATTGAGGATCGAATTAAAAGTGGAGTTTCAATTATAGGCCATAAACCTTCGACCGCTCAAGATTTAAATGCTGGTAAACCATTAGAAATAGATCCAATAATTGGTTCAATTATAGAAATTGCAAATAAACTTGATTTAAATGTTCCAAAATTAAAAGAGATTAATGAAAAGTTAAAGTCCAAGGCGGAAGACTTGGGTCTTTATACAAGATCAGAATTAATTGATAAATTAACAGTTTAGAAATTTAGTGAAATATCTCTATGTATTGAATTACATTTAGATACATAGATAGCTTGCTCTTTGGTTAGTTTAGACTGCAATCTTAGTCCAATAGTTTCTTTGATTGCATTATTATATTCCTCAAGTTTTGGCATTAAGTTTTCTTTAGCATTTGCCCTCCAACTAACTTCTTTATTGAATAACTCAACAACCTCTTTTGATTTTGTTCTAATCGCCATTGGATCAAGTTCATCTGAGTCAACCATTGATAATAAATCATCTACACTATTTAAAAATTCATCCATTCCAGAGATCTCGCTTAATTTATCGAACAGTCCATCCATAATTGTAATTGATCTTTCATATACTTTTGTATTACTTTCCATAGCTATAAAATAATCTAACTGTTTAATATCTTTTGATACTTCCTCAAGTTTTACTCCATCATTTATGAACATTGCAAACTGATCAAGTAGATCGTAGGCTTCATCTACATTCTTTCTATATCTTTTTGTTGTTGTATTTTTTGCTTTATTTATTTTGTCAAATTCTGAATTCTTAGCTTGCCAAGTTTCTGGAATTGTATTTAGAATTTCTTCAATTTCGAGTTTTACATCTTCAATTCTTAATTCTATTTTATTTTTCTCATCTAATTCATCATCATCTAAATTTCTAATCTCTGCTTTGTATTTTTCGATTTTTTTATTCAATTTAAGTATTTTCTTTTGCTTTTTTCTAACAGTAAAATGTAGGTCTCTGTAATCAATAGTGTAATCGTTATATTCTACCTCAACTTTTTTTAATTTATCAACAAGAGCAAACGTTCCTAATGCACTATCAAAGTGATCCTCTAAAATTTCCATTTTATCATCTGGGAGATTAGTTGGTACCTCTGATTGGAATTTTAAGATTGCATTTTTAATCGTTTCACCGTTGGTATCAAATCTTGCAAATTTGTACTCTTGCAAACAATACTGTAATTTGGGATTCATTGGTGGGGGAGCAACATTCGAAGTTAAATACACTCTGTTCGGCAGATAATTTACTAGGCTAGGGTATGCACCAACTATACCTAGACCTATAAGTTGTAAAATTATAAAAGGCACAACTCCCTTCCAAATATCAAGTGTTTTAACAATTTTTGGAGCAACTCCTTTCAAATAAAAGAGCGCAAATCCAAATGGTGGAGTTAAGAAGGAAGTTTGTAAGTTAACACCAATCATAACTCCTAGCCAAACAGCTGTAACGTTAGCTCCTGTTTCCGCCAATAATATTGGTGCAATAATTGGAACGACAACAACTGCAATTTCTATAAAGTCCAGGAAAAATCCTAGCAAGAAAATTACAATCATAACGACAACAAATTGTGTCCAAAAACCTCCTGGTAAATCCTGTAAAAAGTCTCTTACTAATTCTTCTCCACCAAAAGCTCTAAATCCTGAAGTAAGCATCGCTGCACCTAAGAGAATAATAAATACCATTGAAGTAGTTACACAAGTTTCTGTTACTACTTCTTTTAAAACATTTTCTGTTTTGAAAGTTCTCCAAAAACTCCAACCTATTCCGATAATAAAAATGACTACAAAGAAAGCAGTAATATAAATTGCGCCTAAATCTCTTTCCTCCAGATTTTTTACATTTAACTCATAATTTGAAGCAAAGAATGTAATTGGGATTAGAGATCCAATAATTAAAATTAAAGGATAAAATGCACTTTTCTTTCCTTCATATAATCTATAACCAGCCATCAAAGTAGCACCAATTGCTCCTATTGAGCCTGCTTGGTTTACAGTGGCAATGCCCATTAAAATCGAACCTAAAACTGCAAAAATTAATGCAAGAGGTGGTATGATAATTACAACTACTCTTAACCAAAATTTTAAATCAAAATTTCCTTTAAATGGAACTGGTGGTGCAACACCTCTCTTTATTCTAGCAAAAATAAATACATAGATCATATAAAGAGCAACTAAGACTAAGCCCGGCAAAAGTGCTCCCAAGAACATATCACCTGCACTAGATGAACCTACTCTGAATTCTCCTGGCATGTTGAATTCACCAGTTAAGGCTTTATAATCTTTTTGTCTTAAATTGTTTGCAACATCTGATGCACTTGCCAACTGGTCAGCAATAATAATTAAAACAATTGATGGAGGAATAATTTGACCTAATGTTCCTGACGAACAAACTATTCCACTTGCAAGTTGCCTATCATACTTGTTATTCAACATTGTTGGTAATGAGATTAATCCCATTGCAATTACAGTTGCTCCAACGATACCTGTGGTTGCTGCTAGTAGTGCTCCTACAAATATAACGGAAATTCCTAGACCGCCAGGAATTGGTCCAAATAACTGGCCCATTGTTATCAATAAGTCTTCGGCAATTTTTGATTTTTGAAGCATAATTCCCATGAAAATGAATAAAGGAATTGCAATCAAGGTATCTGTTTCTACATCCCAGTAATTACTCCGAAAATTTGTAATACCTGCAACTAGCCATTCAATGGGTCCATCTACAGCAAAGAAAGCACTAGAGTCTCCCTCGAATATGTAGCCAAAAAATGCTGCTAAACCAATTGCAATTATAGCTGAGCCAGGTAGTGCAAAGGCAACCGGGTAACCCGATGCAAGAGCAACGATCATTATTGCAACTAGAATGGCTAAAAAGAATGTTTCCATAATTTAATTTTTGACACCTTTTAAAATTTTGTGGCTGCTTTCCATAAAATAGCTTGTGAATTGAATTAACATAGTGACAGCAAAAACAGCTAGGTATACAGCCATCAAATATAAAAGATAAAGTCCATTAGACCCTTGTTGAGTAACTTCAAAAGCTACAACCGGACCATTTATTATACTCGCTTTTCCATTTAAACCTAAAAATATTACAATCAACATAAGAGGCACTCCTAAAGCTGCTGATCCAAGTAAATTTGTCCATGCTTTCTTTTTCTCACTAAAAGAAGAATATAATACATCAACTCTTACATGGCCTTCATGAATTAATGCATATGCACTTGCAAACAAATAAAGTGCTGCATACCAAAATCTAACTAAATCCCCTTGGAATGCTTGTTCATATGAAAATATAAATCTTGATAGAACAATCACAAATTCACTTGCTACAACTAATACTGCTAGCCATATAAAGCCAACTGATTTTGTAAAATATCCAATTACAAAAGAAATTAATATAATTGGAAAGTGAATATAAGTAATTCTTACAGGGGCTTTAACCATTAATGCTTTTACCTCAGGACTGAAGATTGCTTCCCATAATCTCTCTACAACCATAAATGAAATAACAAAATCAGCTACACCAACTAAAAATACTGCCCAGAATGATGATCTAATAATATATGCTGAAAATCTTGATAAAATTTTAGAATCTTGTTCTAAAGTTTGGCTATATGTTTTAAAAACATAAAAAATAACTGCAGCAATAAAAATCAGATACAAACCAATTTGCATATAACCGTAATTTAAATCAGATCCCTCAAGAGCTTTTTTCTTAAATCCAAATATCTCATGATGTGAAAAAATCTTTTTTATGCCTGGCCAATCATTCCAAACTGTTAAAACATTGTTAATGAGAAATGCTAAAGTAAAAGCTAAAACGGAATAACTGATAATTCTGAGATATAGAGAAAGATTTGAATTTTTTGACACCATAGTATTTTAAAATAACTAAGTAATAATCGATTTTATTTAAAAAAAAAGGGCCCAATTATGGGCCCTTTAATAACTAAGTTTAGTTAGATTACATTCCTAACACTCTGTTTCGTTGCTGAATATATGGTGAATCTGACAAGTTTGTCCAAGCACCAATTTCTTTTCTAGCTTTTAAGAAACTAGAGTGGATTCTCTCAGCGAGACCACTGCTTGCTCTTGTTTCCTCAAAAACTTCTTCAGCAGCTTTACCGAAACCATCATAAACCTTGTCGCTAAATCTTTCTAATTTAACTCCATGATCATTTATTAATCTCTCTAAAGCAGCACCGTTTTTCGCATTGTACTCTGACATCATAACATCATTCTCTGTTGATGCACATGCTTCGATTAATAGCTGATCTGATTTTGATAAGCTCGTGAACCATGATTTATTACATCCACAAGCTAACATTGACCCAGGTTCATGCATACCAGGATAGTAATAATATTTAGCAGCTTCTTGGAATTTCATAGCTTCATCATTCCATGGACCTACCCACTCTGTTGCATCGATTGCACCAGAAACAAGGTTTTCATAAATTTGTCCACCAGGAAGTGAAACTGGAGATCCTCCAAGTTTACCGATAACTTGTCCACCTAATCCAGGCATACGCATTTTAAGACCTTTGAAGTCATTAGGGCTTCTAATTTTCTTATTAAACCATCCACCCATTTGAACTCCTGTGTCACCACACATGAAGTTTTTTAGACCAAATTTATCAGATAGCTCATCCCATAATTGCTGACCACCTGCAAATCTAATCCATGCATTCATTTCAGTGTAAGTGAAACCGAAAGGTACGGCAGTAAAATAACCCCATGCAGGATCTTTTTTCACCCAGTAGTAGTCTGCTGCATGATACATTTGCGAGTTACCTGATGCAACTTCATCAAATGAGTCAAACGCTTTAACCCTCTCGTTTGCGGCATAGTAAGTAACTTGAATTCTTCCATCACTCACGTCTGTAATTCTTTGAGCAAATCTTTGCGCACCTGTACCAAGACCTGGAAAATCTCTTCCCCAAGTTGCCACCATCGAAACTTCGATTCTTTCTTTGGCAACTGCAGGAGCAGCTAAAGATGATGCAGCAACAGCGGCAACACCAGTTGCAGCAGCAGCTTTAAAGAATTTACGTCTTGAAGGAGTTTTACCCTTCAATAGTTTTTTATCTTTAATCATTATTTCTCCTCTTTAAGTTAATTAACTGTTCTATTTAAAGCATATATGTTTCTTAGAGTCATTTTAAAAAAGTGAAGATTTTTCACTTAATTACAATCTATGATTGTAAATATTTATGAATTTTCTTTAATTCTTGAATATTTTGGCATGCCTTAACATGCTCAAATCTTCAAATTGCTTACCTATTATTTGCAATCCTAGTGGTAAATCTTTTTCACCTTTCAATATTGGTAATGAAATACAAGGAACATGGGCAAGAGACCAAATCTTATTGAATTCTGGACTACCAGTTGTCTTAAATCCTTTGTCTGCAATTCCACAACTACTTGGAGTTATAATTGCATCAAACCTTTCAAACATACTATCTAAATTTTTTGAATATTTTCTCATCGCATCTAAAGCTAAAGCATAATCTTTTGCAGGATGTTTTATTCCATTAATTATTGCTTTCTTAATTTCTACAGAAAGTTTTCCTTTTGAAGTTTTGTAATAATGATAAAAATTTTGAGCCATCTCGGTCTCATATATAATTGTATGAAAATCGATCATATCTTCAAAATATTTAGGAGCAGTCTCAACCTTAACTATTTTTTTATTATTTAAAATAAATTTATTAAATGATTTTTTTGAAATACTATCAACGTTTCTCCAACGTTTGGTTTTATAAAAAACAAATTTTGATTTTTTCATCTTAATTTTTTTATTTAAGAAATTAATGCTTTTTGTTGTTTCATCTGCATCGTCTCTAACAAATAAAACTTTCGATAAAAGTTCTACATCACTAACTGTTTTTCCAAACACACCTACTTGATCTAAATTATACGATGTTTGCAAAACACCATTTCTAGAAATTAATCCATAAGTAGGTTTATAACCAACAACTCCACAATAAGAGGCTGGCCTAATTACAGATCCACCCGTTTGAGTTCCAATTGATAATGGTGCCATATCAGATGCAATAACGGCTGCAGAGCCACTAGATGAACCCCCTGGTGTTCTTGAATAATCATGTGGGTTTTTAGTTTTCGATGGCGATAAGAATGCTAATTCACAAGTTACGGTTTTACCCATAATTATTGCTCCAGCTTTTTTTAAGAGCTCAACAATTTTAGCATCTGAATTATTCTTTTTTTTTAATTTTATTCTTGCACCATATTTTGTTGGCATTTCAGATGTTGAGATAATATCTTTAAGTGCTACTGGTAGACCATGCAAAACCCCTAAAGATTTTAATTTTTTTCTCTGATTGTCAGATTTTTTTGCATCACTTAGTAGTTTTTTTTCATTAAAATATTCCCAAGCTTGAATATTCTTATCATATTTTTTTTTTTGATTGATATATGCTTTACAAAGTTCAACGGAAGTTAATTGTTTATTTTTAAGTTTTTTTAAAAGTTGTTGTGCTGATAAATTTAGGAGTTTCATTTATCTCTTAAACTAATTTTTCATCAGAATAAACGCAACATTTCTCTGGTGGAAAATATAAATTTAATTCTCCGTCTGGAATGGGTTTTTCTCTTTCTACTTTTGACTTAATCACTAAATCACCCATTTTTCCTGTAAGGAGCTTAAAATTACCAAAGTCCTCAACTCTTGTGAGTTTAATTTTAACTGTATTACTTTTTTCTTTTTCAGCCAATTCTATGAACTCGGATCTAATTCCCAGTTTAACATTTTTATCTTTTAAATTTTCTAAATTTGAATTTGTCTTAATAGTGGTATCATTAATTTTTACTTCATGATCAGAGGATACAGTTGAATGAAAAATATTCATCGCAGGAGAGCCAATAAAATAACCGACAAAAGTTGTTTTAGGTTTTTCAAATAAATCTTTTGGCAATCCAACTTGCACGATTTCACCTTGATCCATAACAATTATATTTTCGGCAAAAGTCATAGCTTCGTTTTGATCATGAGTTACATAAACCAATGTTGTTTTATATTGTTCATTGATTTCTTTTAAGTTTCTTCGAAGTCTAAATTTTAAATCTGGGTCTATAACTGTAAGAGGTTCGTCCATTAAAACAGCAGCAACGTCGTCTCGAACTAAACCTCTGCCTAAAGAGATAAGTTGTTTTTGATCAGCCGTTAATTTTCTTGCTGGTGAGTTTAAAAATGAAGATAAATTTAAAGTATCTGAAACTGCTTTTACTCTTTCTTCAATTTTTTCTTTTGTAAATTCCCTACATCTTAGTGGGAACGCTAAATTATCATAAACTGTCATTGTATTGTAAATTACTGGGAATTGGAAAACCTGTGCAATATTTCTATCTTCTGTTTTTAAATCGGTTACAGGTGTTTCATCGAATAATATTTCACCTTTTGATGGCCTCACTAGTCCAGAAACAATGTTTAACATTGTAGTTTTTCCACACCCAGAAGGTCCCAAAATTGCATACCGCTTGCCATTTTCCCAAGTCATTGAAAACGGATTAAGGGCATAAGTTGGTTTTGGATCTAGAGGATTATAAGTATGAGAAATATTAGATAAATCAATTTTAGCCATTTGTTCCTCCATATGGCGATGAAACTAATTTTTCATCTTCTCCAAAAGCATAAAACTTATTTGCATTAAAATTTATTTTTACTTTCTCGTGTATTTTAAAATTCATTACTTCCTCGATTAAGGCAATTATTTTTGAGTTTCCTCTTTTTAGGTGGAGCAATGTTTCTGACCCACTTATTTCTGCTAATTCTATTTCGAATTCTTCACCATTCTCATCAAGTTTAATTTCTGAAGCTCTAATTCCAAAATTATAATCTCTATCTTCTAAATTTTTAAAATGATTTGGAATTTCTAAAGAAATATTCTCAAAATTTAGATTTTTTGAATTTTTTGAACCCTTCAGAACATTCATTGGTGGATCATTTGATATTTCTGCAACTTTTAAATTAGATGGATTTTCAAAAATCTCTTTGGCAGGCCCTTTTTGTAATACCTTCCCTTCATCTAAAACAATTACTTCTCCATTTAGTTCCATTACTTCTTGGGGATCTGTTGTTGAATAAATTAAAATTGTATCTTGGGACAGTCCTTCTGAGAAAATTCTTTTAAATTCTTCTCTTAACTGCTCTCTAAGTTTATAATCTAAATTAACTAACGGTTCGTCTAGCAATAAAATTTTTGCTTTTTTTGCAAGTGATCTTGCAAGCGCAACTCTTTGTTGCTGTCCACCAGATAATTCCTGAATTTTTCTATTTTCAAATCCAACTAATCCAACAGTTTTTAGAGCTTCATCTACATCTTTTTTTATTTGCTCAGGACTTAATTTTCTTTGTTTTAATGGAAAAGTTATGTTTTCATAAACATTTAAGTGAGGATAATTAATGAATTGTTGATAAACCATAGCAACGTTTCTTTCCCAAACTGGTATTTTAATAAAGTCTTTTTCCTCAAAAGAAATTGAGCCTTGATCTGGATTTAATAATCCAGCAATTGTTTTTAAAAGTGTAGTCTTGCCAGATAAAGTCCTACCTAAAATGGTATACAAATTTCCTTTTTTAAAATTAAATGAGACATCGTTTAAATGAAACTGCTCATCAGGTTTATAAGAAATTTTCTCTCCAATTAAATTCATTATTTTAATGCTCCTGATAAATTTCCTTTTGATAAATATCTCTCAACTATAAATGCAACGATTATTAATGGTGCAACTGAGACTAAAGCTGATGCCGAGAGGCTCCACCATGGTGTTATTGATGAATTAAGTGCAACGACTTTTACAGGTAACAATTGTACTTCAGTAAATGTTAAAATAAATGCAAAAAAGAAATCTATCCATCCAAAAATAATACAAAACATTCCTGCAACAATTAAACCAGGTATTGAATTTGGTAAAACAACTTTATAGAAAGCTTGATAGGGATTACACCCATCAATTAATGCAGTCTCATCTAATTCTTTTGGAACTCGATTAAAAAAATCTACCATAATCCAAACAGCAATTGGCATCAATAAAACGATATATACGACCACTAGACCTAATAAACTATCAAGCAATCCTATTGTGCTTAGAAAAATAAAGAAAGGAATTGATAATACAATTGGAGGCATGATTCTTTGTGAAATGAAGAAAAAAGTAATATCGTTGTTTCTTACAAATCCAGCTTTAAAGGTAAATCTTGATAGAGCATAAGCAGCAAGAGTACCAAGAACAATACTTATTAAACTAGCAGTACAGGTTACAAAAATACTATTAAAATAAGGCTCAACAATATCTACTCCACCTTTCGCAGGAGACTTAATTAAAACTCTCCAACCCTCCAATGTTGGTTCGAAGTCTAACCAAGGAATATAAGTCACTTTACTATTTACAGATTGGAAGTCTTTAAAAGATGTTGATACAGCCCACAGAAATGGTGCAACAACAAATACAGTCCAAAATGTAATAAAAAAATATTTAAGAAAAGTGTAAAGTTTGCTCATAGTTATTCTTTGATCATTAATTTGGTTAATACTTTAGCTATTATCGTTAAACTGATAATCATTATGACAAGATAAGTGAAAGATAAGGTTGCTGCATACCCCATCTGAAATTCTCTTAATCCTTTAATATAAATATAAAAACTTGACGTCTCAGTTGCAGTTCCTGGTCCTCCTGAAGTCAAAACAAATACTGTATCCATTATTTTTGAAGCCTCGATAAGTCTTATTATTATTGCCCCAATTGATATTGGAGCCATCAAAGGAAAAGTTACATAAACAAATTTTCTAAATGGACTTGCTCCATCTATAGCGGCTGCCAAAAAGGGTTCTTTTGGAAGTGACAAAAGTCCAGCTAGTAATAGTAAAAACATAAACGGTGTCCATTGCCAAACTTCAACAATTATAACAGTAAACTTTGCAATAACTGGATCACTCAACCATAAAATAGGTTTTACTCCTAATCCACCTAACAAATCATTTACAGGACCTAGTGACTCATGAAAAAATGTTCTCCAAATAACTGTCATTATTACTGGAGTTGTCATCATTGGTACTAGAAAAATTACTCTAAAAAATCTTTTAAATTTTATTTCTCTCCAAACCATCATCGCTAAAGCAAATCCGATAACATATTGAAGAATAACTGTAGTTACTGATAAAAAACTTAGCCTAAAAAAAGACTCCCAAAACCTCGGGTCATCAGTAAATAACCTTATATAATTCGTAATGCCTATGAAGTTCATTTCTGGTGTATAACTATTCCATCCAGAAAGACTTAATCTAATAGTAAAAATAATTGGAAAAATTAAAATTCCAATAAGTACAAACAATCCTGGGAATAAAAAAACAAACTTGTGTTTAAAATTCATAATTTTTTTTTGGATTATTTTAAAATGTGGCCGTTAAAAAACGGCCACAAGTTTTACAAAATTATTGCTTATTATCTTCCATTGCTACACCAACAGCATAGGCTTTTCTTACGTTATCTTTTCCTACTCTGTTAAGTATATCTTCCCACTGTTTAGCAGCTTCGTCTAAAGCAGCTTGTGGAGATAATTGACCAGCTAATGCTTTTGCAGCAGCAGTAGCCAATGCAGCATTAAACTCAAAAGTTCCAGGAACTCTTAATGGAAATACTCTATTTTTACTTTGTTCCATTTGTGCAAGAGTATCAACATATGATTGAGCAATATCTTTATCCCAACCAATTTGTGTCCATACATCAACTTTAAAGTCATCATTTCTAAATGGGTTTACACCAAATCTACCAATTCCAATATCTGCTTGGTGGTTAGCTTCGTTAGCAAAGAAACATAGGTAATCGAAAGCCATTTCTTTCTCTTTACTTTTCTTAGCTACTCCAACTGCCCATCCCCACACGAAGAAAGGAGCTTGGTTAAAGCCTTCATCCCAAGAGTTAGTTTTTCTGTTCCAAACTTTTGTAGCTCCTGGTAACTGTGCAGCACCAACTTTATTGTTTATTGGACTATCTGGTTGCATGGCAGCAACAAATGCATCATCCCATGAAAAACTAAACAGAGTTTGTCCTCCACCAAATGATCCAATTTCATCACCTAAACCAAAATTTATTCCTCCTGGAGGAACATATTTAGTTGCAGCAACCCAATCTGTTAATGCTTCAACAAAACCTGGATTGTTAATTAGTGGTTCCATAGTTTCTAAATCAAAGAAAAAACCACCAGGTGTTTTTGGATTTTTAGAATAAGCAGCAGATCTTGAATAGAAAGCAGCATACATTAGGTCATCTTTTTTCATAACTTCTGCTGATCCATATTCTTTCTCACCATCACCATCCCAATCCCATCCATTGAAATAAGCGGCCATTTCTCCATATTCTTTCCAAGTTGTTGGTACCTTTAACTCTTTACCAGTAGCTTCCTTATATTGTTTTTGGTACTCAGGATTATCAATTACATCTTTTCTATATTTTAGATAATGTCTGTCCCCATCAACCGGAAACTGATACATAACACCATCCCAAGATGCTACGCCAATATGCGATGGAGTAACGTCTTTCATTTGTTTCATCTCAACGTATTTCTTTGGAACTGGCTCTAAGTATCTTCTCCAATCGTTAATGAAGTTTGAAAATCCAAACACGATGTCATATGGAGCTTGTCCAGCTTGAAATGGTACCATTGCTTTCGCATATAAGTCACCTGCTGGTGTATGAGTAACATCAACTTTTGCTCCAGTAAGTTTAGCGAACTGCTCAGCATGTAGAGCTGTTGGCTCTCCCATGACTGGTACAGCATGTGTATTAATCTTAAGCGTCTTGCCTTTATAGTTTTTCTTAGACATAGACTCGTAAGAACAATCACCAGGAATATCCCCAGTTGCTTTGATATGTGGAAACTGATCACTCCACTTATCAGCATACGCAACAGGACTAAATACCAACAAAGCTGATATTAGAGCGGTTACGCAAGTTTTTATTGTCTTCATCTTTTTTCCTCTCTTTGTTGTTAATTATGGAACTAACACTGCACGACCTTTAATCTTACCATCATTTAAATCGTGTAGTGCTTTATTAGCTTCTTCAAGTTTGTATTCTTTCATTGAAAGTTTTACTAAACCTTTATCAGCTAGTTCCATTAATTCATATAATTCAGCCCACGTACCTACTAAGCTTCCAACTATACTTTTTTCTTGATCAATCATATCGATTGCCAAAACCCTTATCTCTTCTCCGTAACCTACAATGTAAAAAGTCCCAGTTGCTTTTGTCATCTTAATTCCCATTGGCGTAGAACCCTTTTCACCAACAAAATCTATAACAGCCTCTGCTCCTTTACCTTTTGTAAGTTCTTTTACTTTTTCAATTTCATTACCATCTATTAGAACACCATGGTCAGCTCCGAGCTCCATTGCATGATCTAAAGGTGCTTTTGCTTTTTCAACAACAATAATATTTGCAGCACACATTGCTTTCATACATTGAATTGCTATATGTCCTAATCCACCAGCACCTATGATTACACAATTTTCTCCTGGCAAAAGGTGTCTTGTAGCTTTTTTTACAACTCTGTAAGCAGTTAAGCCTGCGTCCGAAAATGGTGCAACATCTATTGGACCTAAAACTTTTGGAATTTTTATTAAATTTCTAACACTAGTTTGAAGTAATTCTGAATACCCTCCGTGTTTAACATTCAAACCTGCAAAAATCGGATCTTCAGCATGCATATCGTTTCCTCTTCTACAATCCAAGCATGTTCCTCCTGTGCCAGAAACTTTAGGGTGTAAAATAACTGCATCACCTTTTTTAAATCCTGTAACATCTTTACCTACTTCCTCTATCCATCCAGCGTTCTCATGTCCCATAACCATAGGCAATAGATCGTTATTTTGATCTGTAATGTGCTTCCAAACTCCTTCAATGATATGCAAATCAGTTCTACAAACACCTGCAGCCCCAATTTTAACAATGACATCGCTTGCTTTCTCAATTTTAGGATTTGGTAATTCTTCACCTCTGACCCAAACATCTGCTTTCATTTCTGGGTCATACTTATGTAAAACCTGTGCTTTCATTATTTACCTCTCTAAATTTTTTTTTATAAACAAATCTTAAATTGAAATAAAAAATATGTCTAGAAAGTTAGAATAATTTTAAATAGCAAATTACAACTTGAGATTGTTAATTAACTTTGTTTTTGCACCTGCCTGTTTTAAAAAACTCATCGATATTATCTATTGCTAAATTAGCCATTGCAGTTCTAGTTTCTTTTGTTGCGCTACCTAAGTGGGGAAGAATAAAAGCGCTTTTATGTTTAAGATATCCAGGATTTAAATTTGGCTCATTCTTGTAAACATCTAACCCAACTGCATAAACTTTTCTTCTTTCTAAGGCATCTATTAAAGCTTCATCTTCAATTATATCTCCTCTTGCAACGTTTGTAACAATTGCTCCTTTAGGTAAATATTCAATTGTATCTTTATTGATCATATTAACTGTTTCTTTTGAGGCTGGACAACAAACAGATAATACATCTGATACTGAAAGTAAGTCTTTTAAATTATTATGGTAAGTAGCTCCGTTTTCTTTTTCTTCACTTAACTTAGATCTATTATGATAATGAATGATCATTCCTAAAGATTTAGCAACCTTAGCGATTTTTTGTCCAATTCTTCCCATACCAAGTATTCCTAATCTGGCACCTGTTAATTGCTTTCCAATTAAGTAATCTGCAGACCACTTCCATCCACCGTCTCTAGCACTTTCGATACCTTCGGCAGCTCGTCTACAAGCACCTAATATTAACAGCATTCCTATTTCAGCTGTTGCATCGGTTAAAACATCCGGAGTATTCGTAACTGCGATCGCTCTTTTCTTTGCGGCTTCTAAATCTATATTTCCAAAACCTACTGCAAAATTTGATATAATTTTAATACTATCAGGTAATTGATTAATTGTATCTGCATCGAGCTTATCTGTTAAAGCTGATAAAATACCATCACAGCCTGTACTCATCTCTATTAGCTTCTTTTGAGAGTAGAGTTCATCATTTAAATTAAAGTTAGCATCAAATAATTCTTTAGCTTTATCCTCACAAGATCTTAAAAGCCTTCTTGTGATTAAAATTTTTTTCATTTTATTTTAGATTAATTTAGATCAAAAACCTTACCAGGATTCATGATGTTGTTTACATCAATGCTTCTTTTAATAGCTTTCATTACTGGCAAATTATCTGGATGCTCTCTTAATAAGTAATGTTTTTTTTGAAGACCAATTCCATGTTCTCCTGTAATTGTTCCCTCTAACTCTAAAGCTTTGTTAATTAAATCATCGCTGTACTGCCTAATTTTTTTTTGTTTTTCTTCATCATCAGGATCATACAATATTATAGAATGAAAATTTCCATCCCCAACATGACCAACCATCGGTGCAGTTAGACCTAACTTTTTAACCTCTTTTTCTGCCCACGAAATACACTCTACTAACTTCGAAATTGGTACACAAACATCTGTAGAGTAAACTTTCATATCATGACCTAAAGCTTTTACTGAATAATAAACATCATGTCTTGCTTTCCAAAGTATTTTTTGTTCTTCCGGAGAAGATGCCCATTGAAAATCACTTCCACCATTATTTTTTGATAGTTCTTCTACAATTTTAATAGACTCATTATTCGATAGCTCACTTCCATGAAATTCAAAGAATAAAGTTGGTGATGCTTTGATGTTTTCTAGCTTTGAATATTTAATGCTAATTTCCATTTGGTCTTTGTTTAACATTTCAATTCTTGCAATTGGAACACCATACTGAATAACTTCTTGCGCTGTCTTTACTGCTGAGTCTAAATCTGGAAAATAACAAACTGCACTCATTATGCTTTCAGGTATTGGTGATAGTCTTAATTGAACTTCTGTAATAATTCCTAATGTTCCCTCAGATCCAATAAACAAATTAGTTAAGTTATATCCCGCAGAAGTTTTTTTAGTTCTTGCACCAGTTTTAATTATGTCTCCATTTGGTAAAACAACTGTTAAGCCAGAAATTACTGTTCTCATTGTTCCATATTTCACTGCCATTGTTCCTGATGCTGAAGTAGATGCCATTCCACCGAGTGCAGCATCCGCACCAGGATCTATTGGAAAAAATACTCCATCTTCTCTTAAATATTCATTTAATTGCTTTCTTGTTACATTTGCTTGCACTCTGCAGTCAAAATCCTCAGCATTTACACTTAAAACTTTATTCATTTTTTCTAAAGAAATCGTAATACCATTTTGATTTCCAACAACATGACCTTCAAGAGATGTGCCGGTTCCAAATGGAACCACTGGAATTTTATGCTCGTTACAAATTTTTAGAATTTTTGAAACTTCTTCATTAGTTTCTGGAAATACAACTGCCTTTGATAATATTGGGTTATAGGTATCTTCCCCTCTTGCATAATTTGCACGAGTAGACTCTGAGGTAGAAAATCTTCCGTTAAATATCTTTTTTAATTCTGCTTGGACGGTTTCGTTCATTCTTTAATAATACAAAAATATTGATTAAAAATACAGTTTATTTAGAAAGCATCTTGCCTATATTTTCTAAGGCTTGCATTATATTATCTCTAGATGCGGCAAAACTAAATCTAACGTAATCATTACAAGTTTTACCAAACGCAGTGCCAGGAACAATCGCAACTCCAGCTTCATGCATAGCTTTTTTGCAAAACTCAGATCCATTCATGCCAGTCCCTTTTATATTCGGAAAAGCATAGAAAGCTCCTCCCGGCAAACTACACTCTACTCCTGGTAAATCATTTAATCCTTTGTGAATTAAATTTCTTCTTAATGTAAATTTGTCTAACATATCTTTAATAGAATCTTCTGGACCATCTAATGCAGCTATACCAGCATATTGGGCTGCTGCATTTACACATGATACACTATTAATCAAAAGTTTGTTTACATGTTCAACCAAATGCTCTGGCCAGTAACTCCAACCAAGTCTCCATCCAGTCATAGAATATGCTTTACTCCAACCCTCAAGAACAATTAATCTATCTCTTAGGTTAGGATAATTAAAGAAAGTCGGCATTTCTTTATAATCAAAAATTTGTCTACTATAAATTTCATCACTTAAAATTGTGACCTGCGGATGTTTTTCTAATTCTTTTGCTAAGTAGTCAATTGCAGGTTTTTCAACAAAGCTTCCAGTTGGGTTGTTTGGATTTATTAGAATTAAAAGTCTAGTTTTGTCAGTTATTAAAGACAGAATTTTGTCTGGATCAAATTTTAAATCTTTATCCTCAGTTAAATCATATGGAACAGCTTTTGCTCCAGAATAATTAATCATTGACTCATAAATTGGAAAAGCTGGAGTTGGATGAATTATTTCAACACCTGGTTCACCATAACAAGTAATTGCATAATACATTGTAGGTTTACCACCTGGCATTATTAAAACTCTATTTGGATCAATATCAGCATTGTAAAGTCTCTTTACCCATCTTGCGACAGCTTCTCGACATTCTGGAATTCCATTTGATAAAACATAACCATGATGACCGTCATCTAGAGCTTTTTTTGCAGCTTCAACAACATGTTTTGGAGTTTTAAAGTCAGGTTGTCCTAGACCTAAATGGATCATAGGTTTGCCTTGTGCTTCTAATTTTTTTGCTTCTGCTAGAACAGAAAATGCACTTTCAGTTCCTAAACGATCTAATGCTTTTGCTAATTCAATCATAATTTTTCGTCGACAAACTAACTGAAAAGCAACTTCATGTCTATTTATTTAAAGTAAAAATAATAATAATAATTATTTATAAAAAATATTTAATTTCGGTAAATTATCTTTGATCTATCTAACTCTTTTACACTTTTGCAGCCCATAAGGATCATATTTCTTCTAATTTCATCGTGCATATTTTGAAGCAGCCTCTCTACTCCTTGCTGTCCACCCGCTCCTAAACTGAACAAAAAAGCTTTACCAAAACTACAAGCAGTAGCACCTGCAGCTATAGCTTTGAGAACATGAGTTCCCCGTCTAACACCTCCATCTAAAATTATCTCAAGTTTATCACCCACAGCATCTGAAATAGCCTTTAGTTGATCAAAAGGAGTTCTAGATCCATCAAGTTGTCTTCCTCCATGATTTGATATTATTATTGCTGTACAACCAATATCAACTGCTCTCTTTGCATCCTCAACAGACATTACACCCTTCAAGGCAAAAGGTCCGTCCCACTTTTTTATACAGTATTCTGCATCTTCCCAATTCATTTGTGGATCATACTGTTCATTAACATAATCTATTACAGATTTTGTAATGTTAGTTCCCTTGTCAGTTTTGTGTTTAATATTTGCAAGTTCAAATTTCTTATTCGTAAAATATCTGAATAACCATCCTGGTCTCATCGCGAAATTCATTATACTTTCTAATGTGAATTTAGGAGGAGTTGTAAAACCAGTTCTGTGATCTCTTTCTCTATTTCCTGCAACCAAAGTATCAACAGTTAAGCATAAACCGTCAAAGTTTGCTCTTTTACACCTATCAATCAAATCATCAGTAAATGATTTATCTTTATGGATATAAAGTTGAAATAATTTTGGTCCACTTGATATGTTTGCAATTTCTTCAATCGAAAATGAAGCCATTGTCGACATGCTATACATGGTACCAAATTTTTCTGCAGCTCTAGCTGAAGCTTTATCTCCATCAGGATGATATAAACTTTGCATAGCTGTAGGTGATAAAAAAATTGGCATATCTATTTTTCTTCCAAAAACTGTGGTTGATAAATCTGGTTCTCCTACGCTTCTAAGAATATTAGGGATTAAGTCACAATCATCAAATGAATTTGTATTTCTTTTTAAAGTGGTTTCATCATCTGCACCACCATCAATGTAATGAAAAATTGGAGCTGGAAGTTTTTTTTTAGCTAGCTTTCTAAAATCTTCAAAATTATAACAATTCTTTAAACTCATGCATTTCGGAATCTTAAATTATTTCGATTAAGATCACTGATCTTTGTGCAGCCCATTAATTTCATGTCTCTTACTAATTCGGTTTTATATAAGTTAAGTGCTTTCTCAACACCTTCTTGACCTGCTGCAGCTAAAGCATAAAGATATAATCTTCCACCAGCACAAGCTTTTGCACCCATAGATAAAGCTTTTAACATATGAGTTCCTCTTTGAAATCCACCTTCACAAATAACATCTAACTTATCACCAACTGCATCAACAATTTCAGCTAACTGATCGAAAGGTGATCTAGATCCATCAAGTTGTCTTCCTCCATGATTTGATACCATTATACCAGTGCATCCGATATCAACTGCTCTCTTAGCATCTTCAACACTCATAACTCCCTTAAGTGCAAAATGGCCACCCCACTGAGAGCACAATTTTTCGGCGTCGTCCCAGTTCATAGATTGATCCAACATAGTAGAAAAATAATTACCAATTGATGTATTTGTGTCAGTTCCTTCTTTAACGAAATCTTGAAGATGTGGTAGTTCAAATTTTCCTTTAGTTAAATAATTTATTCCCCACATTGGTTTTGTGGCAAAACTAAACAAACTCGAAAGTGTTAATTTTGGAGGTGATGTAAATCCAGTTCTTAAATCTCTTTCACGATTTCCTCCTGTTATCGTATCAACAGTTAAAGCCATCACATCAAATTTTGCTGCTTTTGCTCGTTCTAAACAAGAGTCATTTAATCCTCTGTCTTTATGGAAATAAAATTGAAACATTTTTGGTGTGTCTATTAAAGATGAAATTTCCTCAACACTAACTGTAGCCAATGCCGAAACACCAAACATCGTATTAAACTTCTTTGCAGCTTTTCCAACCGCTCTTTCTCCTTCGTAATGGAATAACCTTTGCAGAGCTGTTGGAGAACAATAAAAAGGCAAATCTAATTTTTTTCCAAAAATAGTTGTCGACAAATCCACATTTTCAACACCTCTTAAGACATTTGGAACTAAGTCAACATCATTAAATGCACTACTGTTTCTTGCATAAGTTATTTCATCATCCGCAGCCCCATCAATATAATGAAATATTGGAGATGGAAGCTTTTGCTTTGCCAATTTTCTAAAGTCATAAAAGTTATGACAATCTTTTAATCTCATATCTTAAGTTAAAATTTTTTTGTAAAATTAAACATATAACTATTTGCCCCAGGATTTTTATCTCCAAGACTTGCATTAGAAATATGATTATAAGAAATACCTAATTCAGAATTAGATGAGATATCAAATAATATCTGTATTTGTGTCTTAAATTCAATTTCGTGACCTAAATCCTTACCATCTCCTTCGTCATAATATCCAATTGCAAAACTAGGAGAGAAAGTAGTTGAATTAGATTTTTGATTTAATTGATAACCTGTATAAATATATAATGCATCATCAGCTGTTATCATTGCTCCTGTCACAGGCTGAACATTTCCTAAGAAAATATCTTTGCTAGCATTAAAATTTATATATTCGACACCAAATAGATTTGCTCTCTTACCATCATCGCTGAAATCGAACATGCCAGTGTAAAAACTCCATTTATTTTCTGCGTTAGAAAATGAGACAGTAAGAAATGAAATTATCAAAGTTTTAATTAAAATCTTCATATTAAAAATCCTGGTTACTTTATAGATACTTTTCTAATAATTAAAAGGCCGCCAAAAGCGAACAAAATCAAAGGTATTGACCAGAGTAAAAAAGTATTTTGGTTTAATTCTGGTTCATATACAATCCACTCTCCATATTTATTTTTTAAATAATCATATATTTCTTCTTCTTCTTTACCTTCATCAATCTTATTTTTTACAACAAGCTTCATACTAACAGCAAAATCGGACTGAGAGTCGTAAACAGATTGACCTTGGCATATCAAACACCTTAAGTTTTTTGTAATTTGATCTACTTTGGTATTTATTTCATTAGCATAGGAAAAATTAAAACTAAAATATAGCAGCAATATTAATTTTAAAATTTTAAGCATTTTTTTCTAATAAATTTTTTATTTCTATTAAATTTTCGCTTGTCAATGGACCAATATACTTTTTTATTATCTCATTTGTTTTACCACTAATAATAAAAGTTTCAGGAACACCAATAGCTCCAAATTCTATTGATTTTGTTCCATCATTATCGGTAATAACTTCTGAATAAGGATTTCCAAGTGAGCTTAAAAAATTTTTCGCATTTTTTGGACTGTCTTTATAATTAATTCCAATTATATTTATGTTCATGTCTTTTAATTTCATTAAAAACTGATGCTCTTCTCTACATGGTGCACACCAAGATGCCCAAATATTTACTACAAAAGGACTATTTTTATCAAATAAGTCTGAAATATTAATTATTTCATCAGAAAATAGTTTTTTTGCATTAAGTGAAAAATCTATTTTACTTTTTAATTTCTCGTTAGAGTAATCTTTCGATACGTCCAATCCCTTGAGCAAGATTATAAAAATTATTATTAATGTTAGTAGTAATCCTAAAAATTTAATATTTTTGCTCATTTTTTCTAATGACACTTAATAAACCACCAAAACCAATAAATATAGTTGAGATCCATATCCAAATCATTAAGGGTTTATATTGATATCTTACATTATAATAACCATCGTCTTTTAAAATATTAAATACTAAAAAATTATCTGAAAATAATGTTGTCTTAATATCCGCTTCACTCGTAATAGTTAAAGGCTGTTGGTAAATTCTAACTTCTGGGTATAAAGCAAAAGAGGAATTTTTATTTGTAACTTCAAAACTAGCTTTAAGAGATTTATAATTGTCCACATCTGTAACATTAACTTCTTTTAATTTTACAACTTTTTCATTAAATATTCTTTCATCTCCTACTTTCATATTTGAATTGAATTCATTAGAAAAAAGACCATTCAATAAGATACTAGTAATTAATAAACTAAAACCAAAATGTGAAATTTTTTGGCTAATCGAGGATTTACTAACAAAAAAATCCTTAATTGTTACTAATAAAAGATAGATACTCAAAACTATCAGAGGAATAGACAACAGAAACGAATTTTCAGTTTTTGTTAAAATGACATATGAAATAAGTAGTGAAACTAAAAAAATAATTAAAATATTATAGTTAAACTTTTTTAATTTATCTTTAATCCATTTCAAACTTGGGCCAAAGCTCATGAATATTAAAAAAGGAATTAAGAAGGGTATTAAAAGATTATGGTAAAAAGGTGGACCAACAGAAATTTTTGAACCATTTAAAACTTCAAGAAAAATTGGATAAATTGTACCAACAAGAACAACAGATAAAAAAAACATCATAAACCAATTATTCACTAATATTGCAGTCTCTTTACTTAAAATAAAATTCTCTTTGGCTGTGTTTGATATTTTATTCTGATTAAAAAAGAAAATTAATACAGACATCAAAATTAGGATAAAGAGAAAACTTAATATATATAGCCCTCTTGATGGATCGTTTGCAAAAGTGTGAATTGAATTTAAAATTCCAGACCTAACAAGAAAAGTGCCACTCATACTCAGTGAGAAAGTTGTAATTGACAAAATAATAGTCCACTCTTTAAACGAATTTCTTTTCTGTAAAACAATTACAGTATGCAGTAGCGCTGTTAAGCAAAACCATGGCATTAATGAAACATTTTCTACAGGATCCCAAAACCAAAAACCTCCCCAGCCCAACTCATAATATGCCCATATAGATCCAAGCAAAATACCAATTGTTAAAAATACCCAAGATACCAAAACCCATTTTTTAATATGCCTTGCCCACTTATCTCCAATATTTCCGCTAATCATTGAGGCAAGTGAAGCTGAAAAGATAATAGATGTTCCAACATAACCTAAATATAAAATTGGAGGATGAATAGCTAAAGCAGGGTCTTGTAAAATAGGGTTCAAACCTAATCCCTCTCTAGGAATTGGATATAGCATTTTGAATGGGTTGGAAGTTAATAAAATAAAAACTAGAAAACCTGAAATAATAATTTGTTGAAATAGTATCGTTAAAAGTTTGTATTTAGTATCTTGTGATCTTGAATTTAATAAAAAAATAATTAGAAAAATTGAAAGAACTAATAACCACAATAATAAACTTCCCTCGTGATTTCCCCATGTGCCTGATACTTTATAAAATAAAGGTTTTAAAGTATGAGAATTGTTGAAAACAGTTTCATTACTAAAATCTGAAATTACAAAAGCTGCAACTAGACTAAAAAAACTTACCGTAATCATTATAGTTTGTATTGAAGTAATTAAAATAAAGTTTTTATCTAAATATTTATTTTCTGAATTTGCATCCAAGTATGACTTAAAAATTAAATAAACAGATGCCATTAAAGCAATGTATAAAGAATAATTTCCTAAATAATTAGACATACAAATTAATTGTTTTTCATAGCTTCGCTGACTTCAGGAGGCATATAATTTTCATCATGTTTTGCTAAAATCTTGTCAGCATTTAGAAAACTTTTATCCTTTAAGAAACCTTCAGCAACTACACCCTTACCCTCTTCAAACAGATTTGGTACAGATCCATTAAAGTTGACTAATAATTCATTTTTGAAATCTGTAATTACGAAAAAAATTTCTTTATCGTTTATTTTAATAGAATTTTTTTTCACCATTCCACCAACTCTAATTTTTTGAGCATTTTTGATTTCATTAAGGTTTTTAATGTCTGTTGGAGACTTAAAATATACTACGTTTTCCTCAAGAGATTTAACCACCAAAAAAATTGTAAGAACTAATGAAATTAAAATTAAAAAAATAAAAAGGGCTCTAAATTTAACTTTTTTTCCGTACATGTGAATTTTAGTTAAACTTTAGATGTGGAGGTGTTTGCTAATATCTCTCTGTACGTTTTTTGCTTAGCTACTGATGCAAGTTTCTTTTCATCTAGTGATTTATAATTTTCCTCAAATTTCTTTTTCTCTTTAATTAAATTTAATTTTACTACCGCGTACAAGAAGCTAAAAGAAAATAGAGTAAATATAAATGATGACCAAACGTATACACCGTATCCATTCATATTTAGTAATTCACTAATCATAATCTATTAAGACCTTTATTCTTAATCTTTAACAGTTCTGTATTATATTTCATTAAAAATATCAAAAGTGAAAATAGAGCAAATGCCGCAGTCATTATAGCTAATGGTGTCAACATTGAAGAATGAATAGTTGTTTCTTGCAAAATTTTTACCGACGCAGGTTGGTGTAAAGTATTCCACCATTCTACTGAAAATTTTATAACTGGAATATTTATAAGACCAATAATTGCTATTATTGAGCTAATTTTTTCTGCTTTACTAGTATCTGTCGTAATCTTCCAAGAAGTAATGAACAATAAATAAAAAATTGAAAGCAAGAGCATTGAAGTTATTCTTGCATCCCAAGCCCACCAAGTTCCCCAGGTTGGTTTTCCCCAAATTGATCCTGTAACTAAAGCTATTATGCTAAAAACAAAACCAGAAGGTGCTAAACTTTTTGTTATTAAAGAGAAATTTTTATTTTTAAAAACAAAAACTCCAAAAGAAAGAATGGAAATAAATGAAAATATTCCGAGTGATATCCAAGCTGATGGAACATGGACATACATAATCCTAACTGAATCACTCTGCTTATAATCCTCGGGAGAAAGAACTAAAGCTTCAACTAATCCAAGTAACAATACAATTATAAATAGCGCAAATACAAACTTTTGTATTTTATTAATTATCTTTAAAGTATTATTTGGATTGAAATAATTAATCATAATTTTTTATAACACATAAATTTTAGATTAAAATTGTTCAAAATTTTCTGACCAAGAATACAGAGGGAGATAGAGGAAAAACAGTACTCTTGATCAGAATTAAATATTTTATAACAAACAGATATGACAGAGATTTGGGACAATTGTGTTTAAATATTGGCTATTAGTTAATTCGAAGGCTTGAAGTAGCTTGATCCACGCTTACCTGAAAAAATTTCATTAATTAGAGGGTGTTTTATAGGCTCTTCAGAGTCATCAAATAATAGATTTTGCTCAGACACATAAGCCTCGTAAGTAATTTCGTCATTCTCTGCTAGTAAATGATAAAATGGTTGATCCTTTCTAGGTCTCACGTTTTTTGGGATCGATTGATACCACTCCTCTGAGTTATTAAATTCAAAGTCAACATCGTAAATCACACCTCTAAAATCGAAGTGTCTATGTTTTACAACGTCTCCAATTGAAAATTTAGCTTTTTGTGTACTCACGATATTAAATATGGATATTTGATGAAAAAAATCAATAAAAAAAATATAAATGTTTTATTAATCTGTTAATATGTAGCAGTGAATAAATCACTTCTAAAATTCATTACAGACGTTGGGCCTTTAGCTATTTTTTTCTTCTTTTATTATAACAGTGATAAAAATTTAAAAGTTGCAATACCACCTCTAATTGTCGCAACAATAATTTCTGTTCTCTTGGTTTGGATACTGGAAAAAAAAGTTCCGATGGTTCCTTTGTTAGGAGGAATTTTAATTACTCTATTTGGAGGTTTAACAATTTATTTTGATAATCCAATTTTTATTTATATGAAACCCACTATTATAAATATTTTATTTGCCTTAGCTTTATTCTTTGGAAAATACTTCACCAATGAACCAGTTTTAAAATTAATACTTGGAAAAACACTGCCAATGTCTGATGAAGGTTGGAAAATTTTGAATAACAGATGGACTTATTTTTTTATTTTTTTAGCTATATTAAATGAAATTGTTTGGAGAACTCAAACAGAAGAATTTTGGGTTAACTTTAAAGTTTGGGGAATGCTACCAATTACATTCATCTTTACAGCATCACAAGTTGGATTGATTAATAAACACAAATTAAATGAGTAATTTAAAATTAGTAATAAATAATTCAAATAAAGAACAAAACCAAAGGTATTTTTTTGAAAAAAAAGAACTAAAAATTATATTAGACCTATATGCTAAAATGGTATCTGAAGGATCTTGGAAAGACTATGGCCTCTCAATATCAAGTAAAAGAGTAAGTTTTAGTATTTTTAAAAATGCAGCAGAAAAAGCTATCTACAACATTAGTAAAAATTTTAAACCTTCTAATAAGAATTTGAAATATTTAATAACTGATAGAAATGGTAAAATTTTAAACAATGCTTATGATTTAGAAATACTTCTAAAAAAAACAAATTGGAAAAAACTATAGTTTTTGATTATCTTCTTTGACCGAACAATCTTAAAAGCATTATAAATAAATTTATAAAATCTAAGTATAATGTTAAAGCTCCCATAACAGCTTTCTTACCAATTACTTCACCTGAATCTGATGCTGCGTACATATTCTTAATTTTTTGTGTATCGTATGCAGTTAATCCAACAAATATAAGAACTCCAATGATTGAAATAGCGAAGTACATCATTGAAGATTTTAAGAAAATATTTACTAAAGATGCGATTATAATACCGATCAAACCCATCATTAAGAATGATCCAAATTTTGTGAGGTCTCTTTTAGTTGTGTAACCATATATACTCATAGCTCCAAATGTTGCTGAAGATATGAAAAATACTCTCGTCACACTAAGTCCTGTGTAAACTAATAAAATTGATGATAATGATAAACCCATCAAGGCTGCAAAAATCCAAAAAGTAGTTTGAGCTTTTGAAGAACTCATTTTATTTATCCCAAAACTCATATAAAAAACAATTCCGAGAGGAGCTAACATAACCACCCATTTCAATCCTGATAGATAAATTGCATTTCCGAACTCAGTTAAAGCAACTATTGATCCACTTGCATCTGTAACTACTGACATTTTAAAAGATAGCAATGCAATGATTCCCGTTAGCAAAACTCCAGTTGCCATGTAGTTGTAAACTTTAAGCATGTAGGCTCTAAGGCCTTCATCCATCACAACAGCTTTTTTTGCAGTTGTTGATCTATTTAGAATATTGTCTCTATTGAATTCCATGATTAAATATATAGTAATAAATTTTAAATTTTTCAAGCAGTCAAAATATAGGTAACAAATACTTAATATTTAATGAATTATAAAAAATTAGGAACAACTGATATAGATATTAGCACAATTTGTCTCGGTACCATGACTTGGGGTGAACAAAATAGCCAAGAAGAGGCCTTCGAACAAATGGATTTCTCACTAGAAAATGGGGTTAATTTTTGGGATACAGCAGAACTTTATGCGGTACCTCCTAAAGCTGAAACTTTTGGTCATACAGAGACGATCATTGGAAATTGGTTTGAAAAAACAAAAAAAAGAAAAGATGTGATACTTGCAACTAAAGTTTGTGGTCCTGCAAGAGATTATATTAGAAATGGTGAAAATAGTTTTGTAGGGAAGAATCTCGAAACTGCACTTCATAACAGTCTTGAAAGACTTAAAACTGATTATATAGATTTATATCAGCTTCATTGGCCAGAAAGAAATGTAAACAATTTTGGAAGACTTGGTTATGTGCATAAAGAAAATGAATGGAATAAATTCGAAGACGTGTTGGTTGAATTACAAAAGTATATTGAGCAAGGTAAAATTAGACATGTAGGTTTATCTAATGAAACTCCTTGGGGTGTTATGAATTATCTCAAACTTTCAAAGGAAAAGAGTTTGCCAAGAATGATGTCCATACAAAATCCCTATAGTTTATTAAATAGGTCATATGAAGTTGGATTAGCTGAGGTGTCTATAAGAGAAAATATTGGCTGTTTATCTTATTCTCCTTTAGCCAGTGGTTTTTTAAGTGGTAAATATAGAAATAAGCAATTTCCAAAAGGATCTCGGATGGAAAGAGATTGGGATTTTTGGACAAGATATCGAAAACCAAATACTAACGAAGCTGTTGATGAGTATTTTAATATTAGTGAAAAATACAACATTGATATGAGTCAAATGTGTATAAAATTTTGTGAGATACAAGATTTCATGTCTAGCGTTATTATTGGTGCAACAACAATGGAGCAGTTGAAAACAAATATAGAAAGTGTAAAAGTGAGTCTTGATAAAGAAATAATTAATGAAATTAATGAAATCCAAAAAAAATATCCAAATCCATGTCCATAATTTTTAAAATAATTTTTTTTATTCTCTTATTTGGATCAACTTCTTATTCAGAAGAATTAAATAAAATAGGAACATTTAAAGACTGGGATGCAATTGTTGTAACTAGTGGGGATAGTAAAGTATGTTTTGCTCAATCTAAACCTGTTCTTCAATCTCCTAAAAAAAATGATAGAGATGCAAGATTATTTGTAACTTTCAGACCATCTGAAAAAATTAAAGACGAAGTAAGCACAACTTCGGGCTATGAATACAACAGTCAAAATTCAATTACAGCTAGCTCTGGTAAATCAAAATATAAATTTGATATAGCTCAAGATAATTTTGCATGGATTTCAAGTAATAAAATTGAGAAAAAAGTTGTTAGAAGAATGAAAAAGGCATCAAGATTAATGGTTACTGGATATAATAAATCTGGTTCTCAAACAATTGATCATTATTCTTTGATGGGCTTCACTAAAGCATATAACGCAGCTAAAAAAAGCTGCAGTTAAATAATGAAATCAAAGAAAAAGATAGTTCTTGCCTATTCTGGAGGCTTGGACACATCAATCATATTAAAATGGTTACAGGAAAATTATGATGTAGAAGTAATTTGTTATACTGCAGACATTGGTCAAGAAATAGATAGAAATAAAATTTTCAGAAACGCAAAAAAACTTGGTGTAAAAAATATTATTATTCAAGATCTAAAAGATATTTTTGTAAAAGATTATGTTTATCCAATGATTAGGGGCCATGCAATATATGAGGGTGTTTATTTGCTTGGAACCTCAATTGCTAGACCTTTAATAGCCAAAGATCAAATTAGAATTGCTAAAAAATTCAATGCCTATGCTGTGTCTCATGGATCAACAGGAAAAGGAAATGATCAAGTAAGATTTGAGTTAGGTTATCATTATTTTGGTCCTAAAATAAAAGTTATTGCGCCTTGGAGAATTTGGAAGCTGAAATCTAGATCAGATCTAATTAATTATGCAAAAAAAAATAAAATTGAAATACCTAAAGACAAGAAAGGAGCGCCGCCTTTTTCAGTAGACGATAATATTTTTCATACATCAACAGAAGGAAAGTTGTTAGAAAATCCAAAAAACTCTGCACCTGACTTTATCTTTCAAAGAACGGTATCTCCAGAAAAAGCACCTAATAAATCTTCAATTGTAAAAATAGACTTTAAAAGTGGAGATCCGATTGCAGTGAATGGGAAAAAATTATCTCCATCTAAATTGCTTGGAAAATTAAACGATATAGCTGGAAAAAATGCTGTTGGAAGAGTTGATCTAGTAGAAAATAGATTTATCGGTATAAAATCAAGAGGTGTATACGAAACACCAGGCGGAACTTTATTAATGCACGCTCATAGGGCTATAGAGTCTGTTACACTTGATAAAGATACAATGCATAAGAAAGAAAAAATTATGCCTAGATATGCGGAACTGATTTATAATGGATATTGGTTTTCTAATGAGAGATTTAAATTACAAAGAATTATAGATCTTAAGAGAAGTAAAGTTAATGGATCAGTTAAATTGAGGCTATATAAAGGGAATGTTATTATTCATTCAAGAATAACTAGAAGTTCAGCTTATTCTATGAAAAAAGTTTCATTTGAGGAAAATAAAACTTTTAATAAATTAAATGTTGAAAGATTTATTAATTTTCATAAGAAAAAATTAAAATAAAACATCATGAATTTTGAACCAAATCGGGCGCAAGCCACTAATAAACTAGATAATTTCGTTGAAAATAATCTTTCTGAATATTCAAGATTGAGAAATTTTGATTTTGGTCCAGATAAAAGATCAAATATATCTTGTATTTCTCCATATATATCTCATGGAATATTAAATGAGTTAGAAGTTATAGATAAAGCCTTAAAGAAATTTTCATTTTCTAAAAATGAAAAATTTATTCAGGAGGTTTTGTGGCGTACTTATTGGAAAGGATGGTTAGAATTAAGACCTAATGTATGGACAGATTACATAATAGAACTAAAAATTATAAGAGAAAAATACAAAGATAATAAAGATTATTTAAATGCCATTGATGGAAATACAAATATAGAATGTTTTAATGAATGGGTTAAGGAATTAAAAGAATTTAATTACCTTCATAATCATACAAGAATGTGGTTTGCCAGTATCTGGATTTTTACTTTAAATTTACCTTGGCAATTGGGAGCTGAATTTTTTATGAAGCATCTCTATGATGGAGATGCAGCATCTAATACATTAGGATGGAGATGGGTTGCTGGGATACAAACACAAGGTAAGCATTATTTGGCAAGTGAATGGAATATAAAAAAATTTACTAATAACAGATTTAATGACATTAATTTAAATGAAAATGCACCACCTAAAGTTAGCGAGAAAATATACAAGGCTGTCTTAAAAGATTTTAGTAATCCAGTAAGTTTAGATGAGCAAAATTTAATTATTTTTGATAATAATCTTTCTTTTGAGTTGACTGATTTCAAAGACCATAAATTTAAAAAGATTTATTTAGTTAATAATAATAACGACATTAGGAATATTAAACTTAGTGAAAAAACAGTGAAATTTAAGACTAATTTAATTCAGGATCAAAAAAGAAGGTTGGATGAAAAATCTTTGGATTGTGAAATTATTGATATTGGTAACCTTAAAACAATTGAGAATAGTTATTTTTTATATCCTTGTGTTGGAGAAAACTTAGATTTTTTAACTTCTCAAGGAATAAATAATATAAAATTTCTTTATCGTAATTTAGACCGAAATTCTTGGAAATATTGCAATAAAGGTTTTTTTAATTTCAAAAAGTATATACCAACTATAATTAAAGAATTTTTTTAAAGAACTATTGTAAATTATCAAAATTATGAGATAACCATAATATGAATAACCCACAAGTTCTTGAAATTATTGAAAATCTTAAAGGCAGAAGGAATTACGAAGAAAAGAAAGCTTAAAAATTAGGTTTCAACTCTCTTTATGCATATATCGAAAATAAAATATTAAAAGAGAAAGAAACTGCAGAAGCAAAAATTCTTGAACAATCAGCAGCTAGGGAAGAAGTAATTGAAGAAAAAAAATCAGAGAAAAAGACAAGTTGTTCTTGTTGTTAATCTATTTTAGCTGGACACCTTCAGCATCAATACCATCAAACAACTGAGAATTAACAATTTTTATAATACCAGATCCAACATCTTCTTGCACTGCCTCTAATCCAGTTTTATCACTATCATCATTAGTGTTTGTAATTGTACTTTCAATAAACGCTCTCACATCACCTACACCTTCCTCTTCAAGCACAATTCCTTTACCACCATTTTTTACAGCAATTACACCATCAATACTTGCTATAACTGAACCATCATCTTCTTCAGAATTTTTAAAACCATCGTCTGTGTTATTTATAGAAATAGTGTTGTTGATAGTTAAAAATATATCACCATTATTTGCTTCATCAAAATCTAAACCTTCGTCTAAATTTCCATTTATAAATGAGTTATTAATGGTAACAACTAAATTTCCGGGACCAGCTTCATCAATATCAAAACCATCATCTAAATCTATGCCAAATTCAAATTCTTTAACAAAACCAGAGTCATACAAATCAACTTCTCTCTCAAAACATCTATCATCTGGGGTACCCTTAATCTTTCCAGGTATACTTTCTTCTTTTCTCACATTATCATCAAATTCACCTTCATCTTGTTTGGGCATAAATGGTTTTAAAAGTTTTGGATCACAATATGCTCCATTTAAAACAAAAGATGAATTATTTACTGTAGCATTAACATTTCCAGCATTACCTTCATCTAACTCAACTCCATCCGCACCAACAAGAGTAAACAGAGAGTTACTTGCTTTGAAATCGATATCACCAATGCCTCTTTCATCAATCCTAAATCCATCCGCATCAAATCTTCCATTTCCTACATTACTAATTGTTAAATTATCAACTACAACTTTAATGGAAGCATCTGAACCTTCTCCCCCACCGCCTTGTCCACCACCACAGTCATCGGCTAGACTGCAGTCAGAAATATGAATTCCATGACTGGCAACATCGTTAACAGAAACGTTATTTAAAATTACATTTACTAAACCTTTTTGGTCGTCTCTAACATCTACAAATATACCTTTGCCCCATCCTCCTTTTTTAATACTAAATCCACCTACTCCATAAAAATTTAAATTAGATATTGTAAGGTCAGCACCATTTGAAATAAAGAGGAGTGTTTGATTTTGGGTAGTTTTAATAGACTGTCCTGACCCTACTATATCTAGGGGTTGTAGTCCTGTATATTCTAAAGTTGAATTAATAATTATTTCATCTTCAGTTGTAATTAATATTTTTGATGATTCTTTACTTTTAGATGCCTTTAAAAGTGCATGCCTTAGACTTTCAGGACCAGAATCTTTTGAATTTTTGACATTAAATGTTTTTGCTAGAGATTGTGAACTGTTGAAAAGTATTAATAATAGAATTAGTACTAAATTTCTTTGCATGAAAAATTTATAATTTAAATAAGATACAAAATTATTTCAGAAAGATTAAATAATTATTAAAATTAAATTCTTAGTTGTTCTTTGAACATTTCTTAGAACAATATTTCACTTTATCCCAGTTTAATTTCCATTTTTTTCTCCAAGTAAAAGGTCTCTTACATACAGGGCAAATTTTTGTGGGTAAATTTTCTTTTCTCACTATGCAGTATTTTGTTTAATAAATTTTTCTGCCTCAGCTAAAATTAATTTTTTTCTATCAGGTTTCATTTTATCGAAAATTCTAACCATCATAGAAAGTCTAGGATTTTTTAAAAAGAAGGCTCTATTTCTATTTATGAATCTCCAATAAAGACCATCCATGGTATTGCACCATTCTCCTTTTTTAAAATCCATCATTTTCATGAAATAAGCGGAACCGCAAATATATGGTTTTGTTGCAAAGATTCCTCCATCACTGAAAAGCCCCATTCCATAAACATTCGGGACCATTACCCAGTCAGAGGAATCCACAAACATTTCCATAAACCATTTGTAAACATACGTTGGCTTAACTTCACATAAATTCATTATGTTTGATAAGATCATTAACCTTTCAATATGATGTGACCAACCATAATTCACTGCATTTTTAATAGCATAATCTAGAGGTGGTAATCCTGTTGTTCCTTCGTACCATGAGTTTTTCATTTTTCTATTTTGTTTAAAAAAATTTCTAGTTTCCATTTCTTTTGAATAGCTTTGATATATTCCCCTCATAAATTCTCTCCACCCGATTACTTGACGAATGTAACCCTCTAAGGAATTTAATCTTATTTTATTTTTGTTGTGAAAATCTAAAACTTTTTTGATTATAAATTCTGGAGTGATAAGACCTAAATTGATGTAAGGACTTAAAGCACTATGAAATAATATATTGTCTTTCTGATCAACTGCATCTTCATAATCCCCAAATAAATTTGATTTCTCTTTAATAAAAAAATTTAATAATTTAATTACATCATCATATTCCGTAGCAAACCAAAAGTTTTTCGTATTACCTGGGTGACTTTTAAAATTTTTATCAATTAAAATTTTTAGTTTTTTCGTATGAACAGTCTCGGTAATTTTAGGAAATTTGGGTATAGATATATTTTTTGGAAGTTTATTTCGATTGTCTTCGTCAAAACTCCATTTGCCACCTTCTGGATTACCATCTTTTTTCATGAGTATATCCAAATCTCGTCTAGTCTCTTTATAAAAAACTGCCATAAAAGGTTTTTTTGATTTCGATAAATAGTTTTTAAATTTTTCTCTAGAATTTAAAAACATTGGAGTTTGAATAATATTCCATTTAATTTTTTCCTTTTTTAAAAAATTGGTAATTTTATTTTCAAAAAATTTATCCTCAATTTCGAAACTTGAAATTTCTTTAATTTTTTTTGCTTTAATTATTTTTTTTAATTTTTCTGTGTAATCTAGCTTGAAAGATTTATCCTCGATCGAAGAATATTCTAATTTAAATTTATTTTTTTTTAGTATATCTGCGTGAGATCGCATGCAAGATAAGAACAATAATATCTTTTGTTTATGATGCTTTTCGTACGTACAAAGCTGATAATCTTCAGCCATAAAGAAAAAGTGGTCTTTTCTGTACTTTTCTAGATATTTCTCTGAGAAAAGCTGATTTCCAAGTAGAAAAAATAATTTCATTAACTATATATAACTCTTTAAAAATTTATGTCAGAAAAATATTTAGTAGTAGGTGCGACAGGATCTATCGGATCTAATTTAGCCGAACAGTTATACGAAGCCGGCAAAGAAGTACATTTAATTGGTAGGGATGAAGAAAGAACAAAATCTTTGTCTGAAAAACTTAATTGTAAATATACAGTCTCTGATGTTTTAGAAAATGGTTTTGTTGAAAAGATTAAGTCCGAAATAAATGATATCAAAGGTATAGCTTATTGTGTTGGTTCAATTGATTTAAAACCTTTCAGAATGGTTTCAGAACAAGATTTTACAAAATGTATGAAACTAAATTTATATTCCGCAGTAGATTTAATTAAAGGTTATCAAGACGTTTTAAAAAAAAATAAAGGATCGATTGTTTTGTTTTCAACTGTTGCTGCTCAAAGGGGTTTTACAAATCATGCAATTATAGCTTCAACTAAAGCAGCTGTTGAAGGATTAACTGTTTCTTTAGCAGCAGAATTTGCTCCTAATATAAGAGTAAATTGCATTGCTCCAAGTTTAACTAATTCAAAAATTGCAGAACCAATGCTTAAAAATAAAGTTTTAGCCGATGGTATTGCGAGAGCCCATCCTTTAAAAAGATTAGGAGAGGGAAAAGATTCTGCTTCACTTGCAAAATTTCTAATAACTGAAGACAGTTCTTGGGTTACAGGACAAATTATTGCTGTCGATGGTGGTAGATCAAAACTTTCATAGAGTGAAGAAATTTTTATTTCTTTTATCCTTAATATTATTCTCAACTAATTCATTTAGTAAAAATTTTAATTTTAATAAAATTATTGAATTAGAAGCACCTTGGGGTTCGTCGTTCGTTAATGATAATGAAATGATTATTACCGAGAAAGGTGGCAAAATAAAACTTGTTAATATTTCAACAAGAGAGATGAGTGAAATTGGTCATAACTTAAATTTTGTAGAATATGGACAGGGAGGATTATTGGATATTCTGTATCATGAAGATTACATTTACATCTCATACACAGAAAATAGAAATAATTGGAAGACTAGTACTTCAATTGCACGTGCAAAATTTAATAATAACAAATTAAATTTTAAAAATATTTTTCAAGCCAATCCACCAATTGACTCGCCCTATCATTTTGGTTCAAGACTGGTAATTAAAGACAATTATTTATTTGCTTCTGCAGGTGAAAGAGGCGGGGGAATGATTGCTCAAGATGGAAATAAACATCCAGGAAGTATAATTAGGATTTATCTAGATGGTGGCATTCCAAAAGACAATCCTCGTTTTGAGGGGAAATCAGACTGGCTACCTGAAATATATCAAATTGGTGTAAGAAATCCTCAAGGTTTAGCTTTATCACCTTTTGATGGAAAAATTTATATGAGCAATCATGGTGCAAAAGGAGGCGATTGGTTTGGTGAAGCAAAGAAAGGTGAAAATTATGGTTGGAAAATTCTTGGATGGGGTGGCACAAATTATTCAGGTATACCAATTGGGCCAAAATGGAAACCTGGCTTTACAAAAGCCATTCAATATTGGGTTCCATCTATAGCCACAAGTGCAATCACAATTTATAAAGGTAATGAATTTAAAGAATGGAATGGTCATGCATTAATTACATCTCTTAAAGATAAGTCTTTAAGAAAATTAGAGTTTAATAATTTATCAAACGTAAAAGAGGAAATAATATTTAAAAATAAAATTGGAAGAATCAGAGACATACAAATTCATCCTATAAATGGTAAGCTATATTTTTTAAATCAAGATGGATTGTGGTTGATGGAAAATTCTAGTTAGTATCAAAAAGCTCTTTAAATAATCTAAATTCACCAATTTTAAAAATAATTACATCATCTTTTTTAAATCCAAATTTTTCTGCATTTTGCTTAAACCTTAAAGGGGGCTCTAATATTGGTTCAAGTGATAAGACAAAAGTTCCCCAATGCATTCCAATTACTTTTTTACTTTTTAAATCTTTAGCAAGTCCAAGGGCTTCTTCAGGGTTAGTGTGGTAAGCAGAAGAATCTTTAATTGAAGCCATAGGATAAAAATTATATGCGCCAATGTTAATAAATGTTAAATCAATTGGACCGTATTTATCTCCCAATTCTTTGTATATTTTTCCAACACCTGTATCACATGAAAATAATATTTTTTTTCCTTTGTATTCAATCAAATAACTACCCCATAAAGTTTTGTTAGTATCCGTTAAGCTCCTTTTTGACCAATGGACCGATGGCAAAAAAGTAATATTTAAATTTTGATTTATTCTTATTTGATCATACCAATCCATTTCATTCACATCTTTAAATCTATTAATTTTAAAATATTTTTTTAGTCCTAAAGGTACCAAAACTTTAGAATCTTTATAAGGAAATCTCATAATTGTTTTCATGTCTTGATGATCGTAGTGATTGTGAGTTAGTAGGAAAATATCTGTTCTTGGTATCTCATTAAGGTTTAATGCTGGTTCGGTAAATCTCTTTGGCCCAAAAAATAAAGGTCCTGCATTTTTTGAAAAAACTGGATCTGTTATTATTGTTATTTCCCCTAATTTTAATAAAAATGTTGCATGACCTATCCACGCTACATAATCTTCTTTTTGGAAATTATTTAAATCCAATAAAACTTTTTCTTTTTTAATGATATTACTCTCAGGAAAAGTCATATCTAATTTTTTTTTTTCTTGGTTAAAGACCTTAAACGACCAATTGAAATTCATATCAATCACCTTTGATCCTTCAGGATTACGAAATGTGCCATTTGCTAAATGATGATATTTTTTTTTCATATCCGATTAATAATTTTTTGAAATAATATCTTGAATTGTATTGCTTATAACTATTGTTCCAGCTTTGTTAGGATGTATTCCATCTTGTTGATTTAGATTTGGATCAAGAGCAACACCTTCTAACAAAAATGGAATTAGAGGTAAATTATATTTTTTTGACAATTTAGGATAAATAGCATCAAAATTTTTTTTATATTTAGTTCCATGAGTTGTTGGCGCAACCATCCCAGCTATTATAATTTTTATTTTTTTACTATTAGCAATTTTAATTATTTCTTCTAAATTTCTTTCAGTTTCATCTGGTTGAATTCCTCTAAGCATATCATTTGCCCCAAGACCAAGGACAATTAGATCAATACCGGGTTCTGATAAACTCCATTCTGCTCTATTCAATCCACCAGAAGAAGTACTTCCTGACACACTTCCATTTATTACCTTAATATTTAAACCACTCCTAACGAGATTACTTTCTAAAACCAAAGATAAGTGTTGTTCTTTAGGTAGACCATAACCCGCCATTAAACTATCGCCGAATAATATAACCTTTTCTATTGCACTTGCATTTATGTGCACTAGAAAGAATAACAATATTTTTATAAATAAACTTTTATTCATGAACACACTTCTTAAATTAAAAAAAATAAATCTCAAATACCAAACTGGGAAGGACAATATCAATGTTTTAAAAAATATTGATTTAACTATAAAAAAAAAAGAAACTGTATCTGTGGTTGGAGAAAGTGGGTCAGGAAAAACAAGCTTGATTATGCTTATTGGTGGACTAGAACGTCCAACCTCAGGGAAAATTATATTTCAAGACAGGGAAATAACAAATCTTAATGAAGACGAAGTATCTAAAATTAGAAAGCAAAATATAGGAATTATATTTCAATCTTTCTATTTAATTCCAAATTATACAGCTGTTGAAAATGTAGCTTTAACACTTGAACTTAATGAATTTAAAAATCCAGAGAAAGAAGCAAAAAGTTTATTAGATCGATTTGGTCTAAAACATAGATTCAATAATCTTCCAAGTCAATTATCTGGCGGAGAGCAACAACGTGTGGCGATTGCAAGAGCTATTGCAATGAAACCAGATTTGATTTTAGCTGATGAACCAACTGGTAATCTAGATACCGAAAACTCAATAATGATCTCTAAAATTTTATTTAAATACGTCAAAGAAGAAGGGTCTTCTTTAATAATGGTCACACATGATCCAAAATTAGCAGACAAAGCAAAACGAAAAATTAAAATCAAAGATGGAAAAATTAAATAATTCTTCGGAGTTAAGTTTAATATTCAAGTATGCTTTAAAGGATTTAAGCAGAAATTATAAAAAAATTTCAAGCATTATTGTAACGCTGTTTATCAGTCTTTTTATTTTAAGTGCCATCTTTACAATCGAAGATAGTTTAAAAAAAGAGCTTAATGATAATGCAAAAGTTCTTTTGGGTGGAGATCTCGAAATCGATTATAACCGTAATCAGGGGGATCTTAATTTAGTCAATAAAGTAAAGGAATTTTCAACTGTCTCACAAATGATAGAGTTCAGTACAATGCTTTCTACGACAGGCAGAGAAAAAAATAAATCATTATTTACAAGGATTAAAACAGTTGATGAAAAATATCCACTTTATGGTGAAGTTGTTTATGAGCCAGAAGATGCTTATGAAAGAATGCAAAAGGAACCAAAGACAATTTTGATTAATGAAAGTTTATCAAAAACTTTAAAGATAAAAATAAATGACAAAGTTAAGGTACAAGATCAAAGTTTCATAGTTGTTGGAATTATAAAATCTGTACCTGATGTCAGTGGGTTTGTAGCTTTTGGAGATTGGGCATTAACAGGAAAACAAACTTTGGAGATACTAAAACTAAATGGAATAGGTAGTTTTTTGAATTATGAATATAAAGTAAAATTTAATCCAAGTGATGATCCAGAAAAAATAGAAAGTAAGATCAAAGATATTTTTAAAGATGACCAAAAAGTAAAACTTAGATTTCCAGAAAATTCAGCAAGTGGCTTGAAAAGGATAATTAATAATTTTTCCCAATTTCTCTCTTTAGTTTCAATTAGTGCAATGTTAATTGCTGGAATAGGTATCGCTAATACATTGTTGTCATTTATAAACCAGAACAATATGTCTATAGCCGTAAGAAAAGCTGTAGGATTTTATTCAGGGAATATAAAAACACTTTATTATCTTCAATTATTTATATTATTATTTATTATTACTGTAATTTCTTATGGCTCAAGTTTTTTAATTGTACCAATTGCAGACAAATATTTATCTGATGGGTTGGGATTAAATGTTTATCCAAAATTCTCTTTTATTAATTTTATAAAAATTTTTATTGTAGGTTTATTGGTTCTTATAATTTTTTCAATACCAACAATAAGTTCTATAGATCAAGTTAAAGCATCAAACTTATTTAGAAATGTATTTCAAAACCTACAATTTTATTACTCAAAAAAGTCAATTCTTTTAAGTTTTATCTTGTTATCATTTTTAGTTTTATTGTTTACATTAGGATCCGAAAGGCCATTTTATAGCTTGGGCTATTTTCTAGCTTTTTTTATGTGTCTAATTGTATTTTTTTTAATTTCAAAAATTATAATTTATTTACTAAGAAAGTTTAATTTTAGTTCAAATATCTCTTTAAAAGTATCAATAAAAAATATAACTCAAACAAAAAGTATCACACCTATTACGATTATGTCGTTAGGTTTAGGTGTAACTTTATTATTAACATTAGCGTTAGTTGGCACCAATTTTAAAAGAGAAATTGCAAGATCTATTCCAGATATTGCACCTGATTATTTTTTTGTTGGAATTCAAAAAGGTGAAAAGAAAAAATTTGAACAAGGTGTTTACAAAATGAACCCTGATGCGAACATTGAAATAGTACCTATGGTTTCTTCCGGAATAGTAAAAATTAATGGCGTGAATCCAAATAGCTATATTAAACCAGATAATGATAGTTATTGGGTAATTGGAAGTGAAAGAAGATCTTCTTGGGTTGAAAATATACCTAAAGATAACCCAATTTTAAAAGGGGAATGGTGGGATTTATCTAAACCTAACCAACTTCAGATATCGCTTGATGCAAAAGTGGCTAAAGATTTTAATATTAAGTTGGGAGATATTTTTACCTTAAACATTTATGGGCGAGAAATCGATGGTGAAATAGTCAATTTTAGAGAGGTTGATTATCGTGATCTAAGTATTAATTTTGCCATGTTATTTAATCCACAATTTGCAAAAAATATTCCACATGAATATTTAGCAACTGCTAAATTTAAAAATCCAGACAGGTTTGAGGAAACAGAAATGTTAGAAGTATTACCTAGTTTATCTATGATAAAAATTGCCGATTACCTTAATAAAGTAACATCAGTTTTAAATAAAGTTTTCATAGCTGTAAGCCTAATTTCTGGTGTAACTATTGTCATTGGATTGATTGTTATCTCAAGCGCTATAATGGTCCAAGGAAAAGTAAAAGAGTACCAAAATCTTGTATTTAAAATTTTAGGTTTCTCAAAAAAAGAAATTATATTTTCCTCTTTGATAGAATTTGTAATTATTTTTATTTCTGTAATATTAATTGCAATCTTTTTCGCGGTGATTGGTTCAAAATTCATTATGGAGAATATTTTTGAATTAGTTTGGCAATTTGAATTTAAAGTTTTATTTTACGTTAGCTCTTCTATTGGTATTGTTACCTTGATTTTAATTATGCTAACTAATATTAAATACTTAAATCCTAAAGTATATCCACTTATAAGAAATCAATAAATAAATTTTTTTATAGAAATTTAAATTTAAAATAATATTTTAGTTTATAATTAAATGACTAGTGATGAATAATTTTGAAATTTCAAAAAAATATTTTTTAGAGGGAATTGAATTGTACTCAAATCAACATTATAATGAGGCTAAATTAAAATTTGAAGAGTCCCTAAAACTTGAGCCTAATAGGCCATCAATTTTACTAAATTTATCAAAAACTTACTTCAAGTTACATGATTATGAAAAAGCAGAGGAAAAATTGGAAAAATTATTTTTATTAGTTGGGTTTAAAGAAGAAAAGAAGGAAGCTTTTAAATTAATTTTAGAAGTTTATACTAAGCAAAATAATATTAATAAAATAGTATTAAATAAAAATAGAATAAGTATCAGTAATCTAGACAATAAATTAAATTATTTGAAACACACCTTATTTTATCCTAGTTTTTTTAATTCTAATGAGGAGATAGATATAGCTAGAGATAATATAAATGAAAATATTAATCATCTATTAAATTCAAAAGATTGTCCAAAACTAAACTTAGAAAACGAAATGTTGAATCCTGTAAACTTTTGGTTAACGTATGATGGCAAATCTAATATTGAAACATATAAGAAATTAGTAAAGTTGTATAAAAAAATTTACCAGATAAATGATGAACAAAATTTGGATGCTAACAAAAGCAAAGATAAAATCAAAATAGCCTTTATTTCAGAGTTTTTTACAAATCACTCGATTATGAAATGGTTTAAAGGAATAATATACAAATTAGATAAACAAAAATTTGAGGTATTTGTATTTCATTCAGACAAAACTAAAAGGGGTAATAGATTTGAGGAAATAAAAAGAAATGAGCTAATATTTAAATATGAAAATATTTTCCTTCCTGAAAGTTTTTTTGAAAAAAAAAAAATAATACAGGATAAAAATTTAGACATATTATTTTATACAGACATTCATATGTCTACAAATTTATATTTTTTAACATTATATAAATTGGCAAGGTATCAAGTAACAACTTTGGGGCATCCAGAAACTACAGGAAATAAAGAAATTGATTATTTTTTATCTTCAAAATTACTAGAAACAGATAATTATGAAAAAAGATACACAGAAAAAGTTATACTTTCAGAATCACTCCCACTATATTTTTATAAACCAGAAATCAAATCGAAATTAGATAAAAATGAACTCACAGAAAAAAATATTTACTCTTGCCCGCAGGCAATATTTAAAATGCATCCAAATTTTGACCTAGCAATCAAAAAAATTTTACATAGAGATAAAAAAGCTCAAATATATTTCGTAAAAGATAAAAGCGAAATTTTATATAAACAATTTATAAACAGATTAAAAAAAAGTATTTCATCAGATTTTGATAGAATTAAATTTATTAAACCAAATAATGTAGAGGAATTTATAAACCATTGCGGTCGGGCGTCAGTTTTATTAGACCCTTTTATTTTTGGATCTGCTACAAGTTTTATTGAATCAATGTTTTATGGAACTCCAACAATATCTATGCCTAACGAAAATATGAAAAGTAGAATTGTTACTGGTGCATATAAACAAATGAAGATCAATGATGCTCCAATAAAAACTAATATAGATGATTATGTTGATCATGCTATAGAAATCGCAAATAGCAACAATTATGATTTAAAAAATTATTTCAGCGGTCAAGCAGATAAATTTATTTTTAATAATGATAATTTTATTAAAGAGTTTGAAAATTTATTCTTGGAGATTGTTAATTAATCTCCTAAGTTTCTTTTAAAACATTCAATTGTATTCTTTAAAAGACAAGCGATTGTCATAGGACCAACGCCTCCAGGAACTGGAGTTAAAGCTTTTGCAACTTTTGATACTTCATCAAATGCAACATCTCCAACTAAACCGTTTTCAGTTTTATTAATTCCAACGTCGATCACAATTGCGTCCTTTTTTATCCAATCACCTTTTACAAGCTCAGGAATTCCAACGGCAGCGACTATAATGTCACCTTTTAAACATTCACTCTTAAGATCATTAGTTTTTGAGTGAGTAATTGTAACTGTGCAATTTTCTTTCAACAACAACTGTGTCATTGGTTTACCATTTAAATTTGATCTTCCAACAATTACAGCCTTCTTTCCATTAAGGTTCGGTTCAATTTTTTTTATTAATAAATAACAACCTAAAGGAGTGCATGGAATAGAGCTTTCATAACCTGAGGACAGATTACCAACATTCATGGGATGAAATCCGTCTACATCTTTTTCTGGCAAAATTGCTTCTATAACTTTTTGTTTATCAATATGTTTTGGAAGTGGTAACTGAACTAAAATTCCTGAAACGGAGTCGTCATTGTTAAGTTCATCAATTTTTTTTAAAACTTCACTTTCTTCAACACTGTCAGGGTATCTAATCACCTCTGATTTAAGGCCTACTTCATTGGCAGATTTCTCTTTGTTTCTAACATAAATTTGGCTAGGTGCTAAATCACCAATCAATATTACTGTTAAACCTGGTACTTTATTGTGCTTATCTTTTAATGATAAGACTTCTTTTTTTAGCTCTTCTCTTAAATCAGCGGCAGCTTTTTTCCCGTCAATTAAAATCATTTATTAAAATATTAGTGGTGCAATGTAGAGCTTCATACACATTTCTACGAACCATATCAATAAAAGAAGTACGATAGGTGAAATATCAAAAGCTCCAAGGTTAGGTAAAAATCTTCTAATTCTAAATAAAATCGGTTCTGTCATTTTATAAGTGAAATCTAATATTAAATATACAAACCGATTACTTGTATTTAATACATTAAAAGCAACTAACCAACTTATAATGACATTGGCTATTACAACATATGAATAAAGTTTTAATATTTGTAGTGCTAAATAAAATATAGCGATCATTTTTTTTCAACATAGATGGACTGGCTTGGGAATGCAAAAGCAGCTCCCTTACCTTCAACAATTTTTTTTATTTCAAGTGCCAAATTTTCTTTTACTTGTAAATAATTAGTCCAACTATTTGTTTTTGTAAAACATCTAACATACATATCAATCGAGCTATCAGAAAACTTGTCTATTCTTACAGCAACTCCCACAGATTGGTCATAATCATCACCTTTATTTATATGATCTTCAATCTCATCTCTTATTGATTTCAATTGATCAATTGAAGTGTCGTATTGAAGAGTTATTATCCAACTGATAGCCCAGTTTGTCTTTCTTGTGTTATTAATCACTGCATTTTCTGCAAATTGAAAATTAGGAATAATTGCCAATGATTTATCGAATTTTCTTATAACTGTAGATCTAAATCCTATATTTTCAACAACCCCTTCAATAACCCCCTCAACTTTAATCCAATCGCCAATTCTAAATCTTTTTTCAACTAAAACTAAAATTCCAGAGATTAAATTTTTAAATAAATCCTGAGCGCCTAATGCTACTGCAACTCCAAACAAACCTAATCCTGCAATTATTGGTCCAATTTTAATTCCCCATAACTCAAGAACAGCTGCTGCGCCTAATATAAAAATTAAAATTTTAAGAGATTTTATAATCCAACCGATTAATTCTTTTGTAAGAACTTTATCTAATCCGCTTAAAATATATGATATTGGTTCAATTATCTGATGTATTATCCAAAATATTAAAATTGTTATTAAAGTTCTGTTAACATTATCAATGAAACCCCTAGTCTCATTATCAAAAGACATATAGTAACTGGCAAAAAAGACACCAAGAACAATTGGAAGAAACCTAGCAGGACCTTCCATAGATTTTACAAAAGTATCATCTAATTTGTTAGTTGTTCTTTTTGAAATTAATTCTAATTTTTTTATTACAAGTTTACTGATTAGACCTCTAAATATTAAAAATATTACAAATATTCCAAGACCTACTATTAGCTGAAAGAAATCTACCCCTAGAATACCCTGTTTCCATACAGATAAAAATAACTCATTTAGTTTATTTAAAACGTCCATTTTTAAATTTTATATAGCAAAAACTCTTCTTCGCCAGGGTTAAAAAGAAAAATTTTTTTCCATTTTATATTATTCAATGCTGAAGATGCTTTTTCACCCATACACATTAGGTTGGTTTCCATCCAAATATTATCTAAATTATATTTTTTTATTAATGTAAAAAATGTCTTTGCACTATTTTCAGAATATATGTAAACAATTTCTGGCACAGAAGATTTGATATCTCTTAGAAAGTCATCACTTAAATTTTCATTTGGTATTGCAGTATAATTTATAATTCTCCTGATAACATAGTTTTCTGAAATTAATTCTTGATCAAGATTATAAGAAACGATTTCTCCACTAATGTAAGCCATAGGTCCAGTCTTGGGATCAAAGTTTTGTAAAATTAATTCTTTAAGATTATTTACATTTCCTTCAGCACAAAAAATATTTTGAAAACCAAGCTCTTTTGCTTTTCTTTCAGTTGCAAGGCCAACACAAAAACATATTATATTTTTATCTATTTTTGAAACCTCTAAATTTTTTAAAGAATTAGCGCTTGTAAAAATAACTCCTTTGAATTGGCTAAATTCTATTGATTGTGTTTCTATTTTTTTTATATGTAACAAAGGTAGATGTGAAACTTTATGTTTCATCGAAGTAAATTTTAAAATTAATTCTTTACTATCATCTAATGGTCTGGTTAATAAAATATGCATTCTAATTTTTATAAGAACCTTTTGATTGTAATTTAAGCTCTTCTCCTATCATTCTACTAGTAGACTTAATATTAACTTTTGGAACACTTTTTTTTATAAAATACCTATGTTTTCCATCAATAGAAAATAATTCAGATAATAAATCTACCTTTTCACCATTTGATTTTGCAAATACACCAACTGCGGTATCGCAGTCTCCCTCAAGAACTTTTAAGACCTCTCTTTCTGCTTTTGCAACAGTCCTCGTGTCTTGATCATTGATAATTTCAAGCAATTGTTTAATCTCATTATCCTCATCTCTACATTGAATTGCTATAATTCCTTGTCCAGCACAAGGGATAAGTTCATCAACACTAAATTCTTGCGAAATTTTATGCTCTAGTTTTAACGAGTCTATTCCAGCTTTTGAGAGAAGTATTGCATCGTATTCACCTTTTTCTAATTTCTGAATTCTTGTATCAACATTTCCTCTAATCAATTTATATTTTAAGTCAGATCTTTTTTTTTTAAGCTGATACTCTCTTCTATAAGATGAAGTTCCAATTATAGATTCGGGTTCTAAATCTTCAAATCTTATGTTATTTTTACTAATTAAGATTTCATTAGGAGAATTTCTTTTTAAAAAATTATTTGTTATTAAATTTTTTGTTTCTACAGTTGGCATATCTTTAAGCGCATGAACAGCAATATCTACACTTTTATTAATTAACTCTTTTTCAATTTGCGTTGAAAATAAACCTTTGCCTCCTATTTTGGACAATCTTTCATCTTGTTTTTGATCTCCTGTTGTTACTATTTTTTTTAATTCAATTTTATTTGGAAAGTGTTTTTTTAGCTCGTTTTTCACCTTTTCTGCATATATCATTGCTAACTTGCTACCACGAGTTCCAATAACTATATTAGTTCTTTTCATAAAACTTATTTTTATTACATTCTTATAGTTTAATTGTATTAATTATAAAAAAAAATTTATGACTAAAAATCCAATAATATTAGGAATTGAGACAAGTTGTGATGAAACGGCGATTTCAATTATTCAAGATCATGATAATGGCATACCACAAATTTTATCAAACATAGTATCAAGCCAATTTGATATTCATAAAGAATTTGGTGGTATTGTTCCAGAACTTGCAGCGAGGTCTCATCTTGAAAAAATTAATTTAATAGCTAGAAAAGCCTTTGAAGAGAGTGGTATCAGCCTGAACAAGATTTCAGCAGTTGCATCTACAGTTGGTCCAGGATTGATTATTTGTCTTAGTGTTGGTTTAAATTTTGGAAAAGCTTTATCCTCTTCTTTAAATGTTCCTTTTATAGGAATAAACCATCTTGAAGGTCATGCTTTAAGCCCAAAACTTCAACAAAATTTAGAATATCCTTATCTGCTTCTTTTAATTTCAGGCGGTCATAGCCAATATCTGGTTGTATATGGATTGGGCAAATATAGAAGAATAGGGACAACAATTGATGATGCACTTGGCGAAGCATATGACAAGACTGCTAAAATTTTAGGAATAGAATTTCCTGGTGGTCCAAAACTTGAAAAATTTGCGGAGAAAGGAGATCCAAATAAATTTAAACTACCTAAACCAATAATAAATAAAGGTGGTTGCAATCTTTCATTTGCTGGATTGAAAACTGCTATTTTGAAAATTTCGCAAGGAATAAATACAGAAAAAGAAAGGTTTGATCTAGCTGCATCTTTTCAAAAAACAATAGAAGAAATACTATATGTAAAAACAAAAAAAGCTTTTGAAGAATTTAAAAAAATAAATAAACAGGAAAAATATGACTTTGTAATAGCTGGTGGTGTTGCGGCTAATAAAGGAATAAGAAATAAATTAGATCAATTAAGTAAAGAAAATAATTTCAAAGCAATTTACCCTGACATTAAACTATGCGGAGACAATGCAGCGATGATAGCAATGGCAGGACTAGAAAGATTTAAAAGTAATCAATTTGATGAATTAGATTTACAAGCAAGTCCTAGAATGCCCCTAGATATAAATGCAAAATTTTTGAAAGGTGCTGGTGTAAAATTATAAAAGTACTGAATTAATTGATTTCAATAGTATCTGGTTTTTCGTTGTTAACATATTTTTCGTAAGCATTAAAATATGCTCTTTCTAAGTTTTTTGTAAACATTATTGTATTTAACAAAGGCTTGGTCTTAATGTTATCTTTTAGTTCATTTTTTATTACACTAAAATAATTATCATCCTGTGCAATTTTTACAGCTAATTCTTCATATGCTTGATTGGTATCAGTTATAAGTTTATCTAAACCAACAGATGATAGTAAACTTGATGTCACACGACTTGCAAAAGAATTTCCCCTTAATGTTAAGATAGGAAGGCAAGATCTAAGAGAGTCACTTGCCGTTGTATGTGCGTTGCAAGGAAACGTATCTAAAAATAAGTCTGCCAACTTTAATCTAGCAAGATGTTCAGAATGCATCATTCTATTAGCAAATATCAATCGATTTTGATCTATTCCTTTTGAAGTCAATATTTTTTTAAGATTGGTTTTTGCGATATCATTATCAACTAGTAACCATAAAACACTATTTTGAACTTTTTCTAAAATTTTAATCCAGGAACGAAACATATCAGGAAGGATTTTATAAGTATTATTAAAACAACAATAAATAAAACTATTTTCAGGTAACCCAAATTCTTTTCTTCTAAAATTTTTTTCTGAGATAGTAATAGTAGCATCATTAACTTGATAAGAATTCGGTAGATATATTATATTTTCAGAATAATATTTTTTTTTTTGATCAGGAATTACCATCTTATCTGCAACTAAATAATCAATACAATCTGATCCTGTTGTTCCAGGAAAGCCTAAAAAACTTATTTGTATTGGCGCACATCTCTCAGTAAATAGTTCAAATCTATTATCCTTAGTAAAACCTTTTAAATCTACAGCAATATCTATGTTTTCATGCCTTGATATTTCAACAATTTCTTGGATTGTTTTTTGTTTGACATCAATAAACTTATCAAAAGTTTTTATTACTCGCTTCCTAATTTGAGAATTATCATCCGGACCAAAAGAAAATGCATAAATCTCAAATTTTGATTTATCATGAAGTTCGAATAAATTAGCCATCAGATACATAGTAGCATGATTATGAAAGTCGGATGAATAGTACGCTATTCGAATTTTTTTATTTCGAACTTTTTCTTTTTTAATCCATTTTGAGTTTTGAAATTCACTTTCTAAGAAGATATTTGATGATTTCATTAGTAAAGATGGGGAATCATAAAGTAAAAGGGTTGAAAAAGGACTAGCAGATCTTTTTCCATCCAAAATTTGCTTCTCTAAAAAATCTTTTTCTTGCTCAAAATTTTCCCAATCACATATCCCACATTTTGATTGTAATATATTTCCTAACAAAAATTTAATACCTGGATTAATTTTTAATGCTTTTTTATGATTGTAAATCGACTTATCTAACAATTTTAAATCCATATAGATATTTCCCAGATTTTTATAAGCTTCAGAAAAATTTTTATTAAGGCTAATAGCTTTTTTGTAATTCATCACAGACTCTTCTATTAGATTTATCTTCTGTAGAGCTTTAGCTTTATTATAATATGTTAAGGCAAAATCAGAATTAATTTTTATTGCTAAGTTATAATTATCGATTGCATCATGATATTTCTTTAATTCGTAATAAACATTACCTAAATTATTAAATTCGTTAAAATGAACTGGATTTATAGATATTGCTTTTTTAAAAAATGTTAAAGCATTTTTGTGATCCTTCAAATTAGCATACAAACTTCCAAGATTATTATAAGCTTCTTTATAATCTTTTTTTATTTCTATAGCTTTATTGAAATTATCTATTGCATTGGAATAATCTTTTAAATTACTGTATGCGTTACCTTTGCCAAAATAAGCCTGAAAAAAATCTGGTTTTAATTTTATAGCTTTGTCCCATGATTGTATCGCCTCTTTTAATTTTTTTTCATGTAAAAATGCTATTGATAAATTATTGTACAAATCAGCACTATTTGGATTAATTTTAGATGCCTTTTTAAATAGCTCTATTGATTTACTAAAACTTTTATTTTGAAAATTTATTGCTGCTAATAGGTTTATTGCATCAAAATTATTTGGATTTAAATCTAATATATTTTGGCAAATTTTTTCTGCTTCAATAAATTTTTTATTTTGGTAGCAATTAATTGCTCTTTTTATTAAATTATCCATAAATTATTAGATTTAAAATTAATAATACTAATAATTTTTTTAAAAGTTAACATTATTAAAAAATAATATTTACTTATGCAGCATTGGTTACTTAAATCGGAGCCAAACGTTTGGTCAATTGATGATCAAATCAAAGCTGGACATAATGGAGCGGATTGGGACGGAGTTAGAAACTATCAGGCAGCTAATAATTTAAAAAAAATGAAAAAAGGGGATCTTTGTTTTTTTTATCATTCAAATATAGGTAAAGAAATTGTTGGAATTGTTGAGGTTATTAAAACTGCATTTATAGATCCTACTGACAAGCAGAAGCGATTTGTAGCGGTAAAAGTTAAGTACAAAAGTAAACTAAAAACGGCTGTTTCACTCGAAAATATTAAACAAAAGAGAGAATTAAAAGATATTGCGCTTATAAGACAAAGTAGGCTCTCGGTTATGCCTGTAGATACTAAATGCTGGAAAATTATTTTGAAGATGGGTAGTATCTAGGAAAAAAAATCCATGCCTAAAAAAAAAAATAAAAAAATAAAAAAAACGAAAATAAAAAAAATTGCGAAAAAAAGAAAGATAAAAACAATCTCCGATATTGAAAAAGAACTTATATATAAAACTAAAAAAGATTGGATAAGCAAAGCAATTGTTAATAAATCACAATACGAAAAAAAATATAAGGCATCTATCAAAGATAACGATGGATTTTGGAAAAAAGAAGGTAAAAGAATAAATTGGATTAAACCTTATACTAAAATTAAAGATGTTAAATACAGCAAGTCAGATGTTAAAATAAAATGGTTTTATGATGGTACTCTTAATGCATCAGCAAATTGTATTGATAGACACTTAAAAAAAAATAAAGACAAAACTGCAATTATATGGGTTGGTGATGATCCAAAAGTACAAAAAAAAATATCTTATAAGGAATTGCACAAAGAAGTTTCAAAAGCTGCAAATGGACTTAAAGAATTGGGAGTTAAAAAAGGAGACCGAGTTACAATTTATTTAACAATGATTCCTGAGCTTGCATACACAATGCTAGCTTGTGCAAGAATAGGAGCGGTGCATTCAATAATTTTTGGAGGCTTTTCGCCCGATAGTATTTCTGGACGAATAAACGATTGCGAGTCTGATTATCTAATTACGGCTGATGAAGGTGTAAGGGGTGGAAAGATAATACCTTTAAAATCAATAGCTGACGAAGCTTTAGTAAATTGCCCAAATGTAAAAAAATGTGTTGTTGTTAAAAGAACAGGCAATAGAATAAATTGGGATGAACGAAGAGATGTTTGGTACCACGAGTTAACAAAAAAAGTTTCAAATAAATGTGAACCCGAAGAAATGAATGCAGAAGATCCTTTATTTATTTTATATACATCAGGTTCAACAGGTAAACCAAAAGGGGTGATGCATACAACTGGTGGGTATATGGTTTACGCATCGATGACGCATCAATATATATTCAATTATAAGCCTAAAGATATTTATTGGTGTACAGCTGACATTGGTTGGGTAACTGGTCATAGCTATATTATTTATGGACCATTATCAAATGGAGCAACAACAATAATGTTTGAGGGAATTCCAACTTATCCCGATAGTTCAAGATGGTGGCAAATAGTTGATAAATATAAAGTAAATATTTTTTACACTGCTCCGACAGCGATAAGAGCTTTAATGAGAGAGGGTGACAGGCCAGTCAAAAAAACATCAAGAAAATCGCTAAAATTATTAGGAACTGTAGGTGAACCAATCAATCCCGAAGCATGGGAGTGGTATTATAAAACTGTGGGAGACTCCAATTGTCCGATTGTTGATACTTGGTGGCAAACTGAAACGGGTGGGATATTAATTAGTCCACAAACAGGAGCTATAAATTTAAAACCAGGTTCAGCAACAAAACCATTTTATGGGATTAAACCAGTAATAGTAAATAAAGAAGGAAAAGTTTTAAAAGGAGAAGCAGAAGGTCGTTTATGTATTGCACAATCTTGGCCTGGTCAGATGCGGACCGTTTACGGTGATCATCAAAGATTTATTGATACTTATTTTTCGCAATTTGACGGAAAATATTTTACTGGAGATGGATGCAGAAGAGATAAAGATGGATATTACTGGATTACAGGAAGAGTTGATGATGTAATTATTGTTTCAGGACATAATCTTGGAACTGCAGAAATAGAAAGTGCTTTTGTAGCTCATCCAAAAGTTGCTGAGGCTGCTGTTGTTGGATATCCTCATGATATTAAAGGTAATGGCTTGTATTGTTATGTAACTTTAAATGTGGGAGAAAAATCGACTTTGGATTTAGAGAGAGATTTAAAGCTTTGGGTTAGAAAACAAATAGGCCCAATAGCTACACCAGATTTAATACAATTTTCACCTGGACTTCCAAAGACAAGATCAGGTAAGATTATGAGAAGAATTCTAAGAAAGATTGCAGCAAATGAACATGATCAATTAGGTGATACAACCACCTTGGCAGATCCAAGTGTAGTAAAAAGTTTAGTTGAAAATAGAAAAAATACTTAAAAATTTATTAATTCAATAAATTCTTTCTTAACGTTATCCCATTTTAAAATCATCGAATTTAAAACTATTTTTTTGTCTAGAGATTTTAACTCTTCAGCTATTGGTGACCATTCATATAAAGATAAAGCACTTGTGTTAAATGGCAGTGAATCGTGATATTCACTCCAATTAATTTTTTCATATCTATCAAGAAATTTTTTTTTTGCGTTTTCATATATTTCTTTTGGCATTTCATTCTTTTGAAGTTCATTATCCAAAATCTGAAAATATATTTCATTTGCCTTTTCGGTATCATGATGATTTCTTATATTTTTTAAGAAAGATATAGTATAAAAGGTTAAATCCTGTAAAGCAGTTGAGTAAATGTTCCATTTAGCTTTGTTAATAGATCCTAAAAATATCTCATCTTCGAACATCAATACATATTTTGCTCCCATTCTTGTTTTAAGATATCCATATAAAGTAACTTGGCTTACCCATGCAGATTTTTTTTGAATGAATTCTTTTAAATCAGAATAATTTTCGATTTTTTTTGTTTTTTTGAAATATTTTAAGAATGGAATGAAATATTCCTTTAAATACTCAAATTTCAGATCTTTGAGCTTTAATTTGTATTTAATGCCCATTTAGAACCAATATTACTACTTTTACTATAAATATAAGCCATTTTTTACCCTTTAATTATCACATTAAATGAGTATGAATTATATCTTTAACCTATAGGGAGGATTAAAATAATGTCAAACAAAGAAAAGCACTGGGAAAAAACCAAAGGATTAATGATTATTACATTAATTATTTGGTTTGTTTTCGGTTATCTGATCTTCATGTTTGGTTCTGACCTAAACACTTCAAGTTTTATGGGATATCCATTAGCGTATTACATGTGTGCGCAAGGTTCCATCATTGCATTTGTGGTCCTAATTTTTTGGTTTGCAAATAGACAGGAAAAAATCGATGAAGAGTTTGGTTTTACCGAAAAGGAGGATGATTAATGTTTAAAGGCAATTTTATTGACAACCTACCAAAAATTTACGGAACATATACTGGAGGCTTCTTTATATTCATCATTTTGATGGCAATAGCAGAGCAAGCAGGTATGACCGCAAAAACAATTGGTATTTTGTTTGTCGCCTTTACAGTTTGTATATATGCCATAATTGGATATCTATCTAGAACTGTACAGGTCGACGCTTATTATGTTGCTGGAAGACAGGTACCAACAGTATTTAACGGAATGGCAACTGCAGCTGACTGGATGTCAGGTGCTTCATTCGTTGCAATGGCTGGTGGTATTTACTTTGGTGGTTATACTTATATGGCTTTCTTAGTCGGATGGACTGGGGGATACGTTTTAGTATCATCACTTTTAGCACCATACTTAAGAAAATTTGGATGTTATACTGTGCCAGATTTCATTGGAACAAGATATGGCGGAAACTTCGCAAGGTTCTGTGCCGTAGTTGTTTTAACATTGGCATCTTTCACTTATGTAACAGCTCAAATTAACGCAACAGGAACAATCGCATCAAGAGCACTAAGTATTCCATTTGAATTAGGAGTTTGGGTTGGACTAGTAAGTATTTTACTTTGTTCAATGCTAGGCGGAATGAGAGCGGTAACTTGGACACAGGTTGCTCAATACATAGTATTGATTATTGCTTATCTAATTCCAGTATTCTGGATTAGTAACAAATCAGGATTTGGTTTCTTTCCACACTTTATGTTAGGTGAGGAAGTAGCTAGATTAGGTGCACTTGAATCGCAATTTGGATTAGTTAAAAATGCTGCTGCAGACATTAAAGCTGCAGGTGTACCAGGTGGTCTAAAATCTATCGCTGTGTCACACGCAGGTGTACCAGAAGGTGGAATGGCTGCATGGAAGTTTATTTCATTAGCACTATGTATGATGGTAGGAACAGCTTCTTTACCGCACATTTTAATGAGATACTTCACTACTCCAAGTGTTAAAGCTGCAAGAAAATCAGTGGCATGGTCACTATTCTTTATTGCATTGCTTTATACTTCAGCGCCAATGCTTGCAACATTATCCAAAATCTCACTAATAGATCCAAACTTACCAACAGGTATTATTGGAAAACCAATTGCTGAAATTATGCAAATTGAGTGGGTAAATGCTTGGATTAATGTAAAACAAGCCTTCATAGCAGACTTTAACGGAGATGGTATTCTTCAGTTAAATGAATGGTTTATGAGAGGTGACGTGGTTGTACTAGCAACTCCTGAAGTTGCTGGATTACCATACGTAATCTCTGGACTAGTTGCTGCAGGAGGAATGGCTGCTGCGATGTCAACTGCTGATGGTCTAATTCTTGCTATCGCTAATGCTTTATCACATGATATCTATTACAAAATCATTGATCCAAAAGCGGATGTAAGAAAAAGGTTGTTAGTTGCTAGAGCACTTCTAATAGTTATTGGTGCTGCTGGAGCATATATTGCATCGATGAGGATCACTAGTATCCTTGGTGCAGTTGCTTGGGCATTTGACTTTGCAATGTCAGGATTGTTCTTCCCATTAATACTTGGTGTATGGTGGAAGAGAGCAACAAGACAAGGAGCAATCGCAGGTATGATAGCAGGTCTTGCATCTGGAACAGCTTATCTAATTTATGTTTATCCTAAGTTTATGGGTAATGCGCCTTGGTTAGGTATTGACCATTTACGTTTCGGTATAATTGGAGCGTCGGTCTGTTTAGTTGTAATGGTTGTAGTAAGTTTAATGACTGAAGAACCAGATAAAGCTACACAGCAAATGGTAGACGAAGTTCGTGTTCCATCAGGTAAGACAATACTTGGTAAGCAACACTAAATTAAACTTTTTGGGGGCGGTATCCGCCCCCATTTTTTTCAGATAAATGCCTTTATATATTTTAGTTATAGACTACATTTTAGGTATCATTATGTGGACTTTAATTGGAAGATCTGCAATGAATATTTTTCAAAAAGAAGATTCTGAATTCTTTTTTATGAAAGTATTTGTAAAATACACAAATCCAATTATTAAAATTTTCAAATTCATAACTCCTAGTTTCATTATAGGACCATTAGTTCCACTTTATGTAGCGTGGTTTTTTTATATGTTTAGATTTTATTTAATGCCTTATTTAATGGGTTATTCTGTTATGGGAATGTTGTCGTTTCCATTAGAAAGTGAAATAGCTGCGGAAATTTATAAAATATTTGGTAAATAATAATTCAAATATATTCAAAAATTGATAGTACTAGTTTTTATTTATTAATGAAAAATATACAAATTTCGCCTTCAATACTTTCTGCAGATTTTGGCCAATTAGGTGAGGAAATTAAAAGACTAGAAGATGGTGGCGCTGACTTAATTCATGTCGATGTAATGGATGGACATTTTGTTCCCAATATTACAATTGGTCCCCCAGTGATAAAAACACTCAGAAATTATACAAAATTACCTTTTGATGTACATTTAATGATCTCACCAGTTCATAAATATATAAAAAATTTTGCTGAAGCAGGATCTGATATAATAACAATTCACCCTGAAGCAACCGACAATTTGATTGATTCGATTAAACTTATAAAACAATTAAAGAAAAAAGTTGGCATATCTTTAAATCCGAATACGGAGGTAAGTGTAATTGAAAAATTATTTAAAGAAATAGATTTAGTTTTAATTATGAGCGTATATCCCGGTTTTGGAGGTCAAAAATTTATACCAGAAGTCATTGAAAAAATTAAAAAACTTTATCAAATAAAAAAAGAAAATAACTTAAAATTTGATATTGAAGTTGATGGTGGAATAAATTTCTCTAATTCAAAAGAAGTTATATCAGCAGGAGCAAATATATTAGTTTCTGGAACAACAATATTCAAAGAAAACAATGGTGATATTAAAAAAAATATAGAAACTCTAAAATCAATGTAAGATGTATTTAAAAAATTCTTTAATATTAATAAATGAATTTTTTTATTACACTAAAAATCAAATAAGAAATTTATACTTAAAATCAAGGTTTTATAATAATAAAATTTCAAAAATTCAGATAAGCAACATTTCCTATAGACCAAGTCTAAGTATCTTAAGCTGCTTGGTTAAATATGATAAAAAAAAAATTAAAATTGAAGAATTAGATAAAGATAATATTTGGGAAAGTGAATTATTAAGTGGAAATAACCTCAATAAACTAAATAATTTTTATTGGTTATTTAGTATTGATTTAAAATCTTCCCCAATTATTACACAATCAATAATTATTAAATGGATTGAAAAAAATCAAAGTTATAATTCATTAACATGGCAAACAGATATTTTATCAAAGAGAATAATATCTTGGATTGCAAACTCTAAATTATCTTATGATGAAAGTGATACTAAATATAAAAATAAATTTAATTTTTCTGTAAATAAACAGATTAATCATTTAATAAATGAAATAAGCAAATCTCGATCTGTTAATGATAAATTATTAGGCTGTATAGCAATAATAATTACAGGATTATCATACGCAAATGAAAAATTTTTAAATTATGGATTAGAATTACTAAGAAAAATTATTAATAATTCTTTTGACGATGAGTATTTTCCAAAAACAAGAAGTATCAGGCAATTAAATTTTTATTTAAAATATTTTATTCTTGTTAGAGAATTATTAAAGGAGTCTTTTAATGATATACCTGAGTACCTTGATGAAATAATTTTCTATCTAGGAAAATCTTATTCTGTTTTTTCTAAAATCGAACATAGTTTACTATTTAATGGGAATCATCAAAATGATTTAAAGGAATTTAATAAATATCTTTCGCTTTATAAATATAAGTTCGAAAATTCAAATAATGAAGTAGGAGGATATGCCATTTTAAAAAACAAAAATTGTATTCTTGCAATGGATGTTGGAAATTCACCCCAAAAAACCTTTTCACATAACTACCAAAGTGGAGCTCTTTCATTTGAATTTTTCTACAAAGATAAAAAACTTATTTCAAATTCTGGTTACTTTCAGGATTATAAAAACAAATTAAATCTAATTTCAAAATCTAGTGCTGCTCATTCAGTACTTATAATTGATAATCATTCAAGTTGTTCATTTAGAAACAATGGAAACTATAAAACATTAGAAAACGGTTTGAAAATTAGTGATAAAAATATTGTTAATGAAAAAAACTATTGGTTAATCAAAGCATCTCATAATGGCTTTTTAAAAAAATTTGGAATTTTATATGAAAGATCTTTAGAATATTTCGTTGAAAAAAATAAATTGATAGGAACCGATAAAATAATTTCAAAAAACAAGTTAGAAACAAAAAAATACGATATCAGATTTCACATGGAACCAGGTGTTAAATTAACAAAAACTCTAGATAACAAAACTATACTAATTGAAATTGAAAATTCTGGATGGAAATTTTCTACTAACTGCGAGATTATAAATATTGAATCGGGTATATATTTCGGTAATAAAAATGTAACTAGTGAAAACCAAAATATATGTTTATCAGGTAAAATAAAAGATATAACTCAGGAAATTAAATGGGCATTCGAAAAAATACAATAAAAATTAAGACTGCTTTAATTTCATTGTCAGATAAATCCAATTTAAGGCCATTATTAAATTTACTAAAAAAATATAAAATCAAAATAATAAGCTCAGGTGGCACATACAAAAAAATTAAAAGTATGGGTTTTAAATGCTTAGAAGTATCTAAATTTACAAATTCAAAAGAGCTGCTAGATGGAAGAGTAAAAACATTGCATCCAAAAATTCATTCTGGGATTTTGAATGTTAGGCAGAATAAAAAACATCAAAAAGAAATGAAAATTAACAATTATGAAAATATAGATCTAGTTATTATAAATTTTTATCCATTTGAAAAAGTTTTATTAAGTAATTCTGGTCACAAAAACATAATTGAAAATATAGATATTGGAGGACCAACAATGGTTAGATCTGCTGCAAAAAATTATAATGATGTAGTTATCCTAAGTAACACAAAACAGTATGAAGATTTAACTATTGAATTAAATAAAAATAAAGGTTCAACGAATTTAAAATTTAGAGAAAAATTAGCTGAAGAAGCATTTATGGAAACTGCATACTATGAATCAAAAATTTTTAATTATTTCAATCAGAAGTCTGAAAACCTTTTCCCAATCAAAAATATATTTTCTGGAAAATTAGTTGAGAAAACAAGGTATGGAGAAAACCCTCATCAAAAGGCAGCGATATATTCACAAAATAACAAACAGGGAATTATTCAAATCAGCGGTAAACAACTAAGTTACAACAACTATAACGATCTTTATTCAGCTCTAGGTATATCTAAAACTTTACCAAAAAATAACGGTGTAGCAATAATTAAACATGCTAATCCCTGTGGAGTTTCAATTAATCCAAACAAAATCAAATCTTTTAAAGAGGCTTTGGGAAGTGACCCAATTAGTGCCTATGGTGGTATTATATCATGTAACTTTAAATTAAAAATTGGTTTAGCTAAAGAGATTAATAAAATATTTTTTGAGGTAATAGTTGCAAATGGATTTGATAAAAAATCAGTCAAACTTTTAAAAAAGAAAAAAAATCTAAGGCTAATTGATTCTAGTAAATTAGAAAAAAATTTTAAATTTAATTTTATAAATAAATTTAATTCTATTTTAGTTCAAGATCCTGATACTCAATATTTTTCTAAGAAAGATTTTAAAATTGTATCAAAATTAAAACCTACGAATAAAACTTTAAACAAACTCATTTTTGCATTTAATATATGCAGAAGTGTAAAATCGAATGCGATAGTCATTACAAAAGATTACAAGACAATAGGCATAGGTTCTGGTCAACCAAGTAGGTTAGATAGTTGCAAAATAGCAATTGATAAAATGAAAAAGTTTCAGAAAATAAGCGATAGTGATGAAATCCTAGCTGCATCTGATGCGTTTTTCCCGTTTGTGGATGGTATAGAAAAATTGGTACAAGCAGGAATTTCAGCAGTCATTCAACCGTCGGGTTCAAAGAATGATAAAAAAATTATTAAATTTGCTAACCAAACAAATACAATTTTAGTATTTTCCAAAACAAGACACTTTAATCACTAATCAATTTATCTTGTCTATTTTAGCAGCTAAAATAAAATCACTCTCAGCGAGACCTTTAATTGCATGAGTAAATATTTTAATTCTTGCATAGCCCCATCCAAACCACAGGTCAGGGTGATGTCCCTCTGTTTCAGCAATTTCGCCAACTTTATTCACAAATTCTTGACTTTGTAAAAAATCATCAAATTTAAAATTTTTTATTAAATGAAATCCGTCGATTTTATCCTCTATAACTTCCCATCCATCAACTTGTTTTAAATATTTATGAATTTCTTCTGTGTTGAATGGCGGGATGTTGCCTTCGCACGGGATACATTTTTTACTTGCTAGATCACTCATAATATAATTCCTTTAATGGAGCGGGCAATGGGACTTGAACCCACGACCTTCTCGTTGGCAACGAGACGCTCTACCACTGAGCTATGCCCGCTTGTTCTATTAGTATTAAAACTAGTAGCTTTTTTAAAAATTAGCAAGTGACAAAATAATTTATTGTTTTGATAGGTTTAGTTAGACTTGTGATGAAATCTCAAATGATGATATTATGAAGTATATCAAAAGATTAGTAATAAATTATATTATATTATGGACTACGTAAGTAACAATTCAAAAATAATTGCATGCGATATAGGTGCTAGTAATTGTGATCCTACTCCACATATTGATAATTTATTAAAAAATACTGAGTCAAAACTATATGGTTTTGAGCCAAATAAGATTGAATTTGAAAAATTAATATCAGAAAATAAAGATAAAAAGAGAGAATTTTTTAATTACGCAATTGGTAATGGTGAAGAGAAAATTTTCAATATTTGCGAATATCCGGGATGGAGTTCTTTTCTTGAAGCAGATATAGATTATGTAAAAAATTTTCATAGATTCGAGTTGGATGCAGTAATTAAAGATAAAATAAAAATAAAGACAAAAAAACTAGATGAAATTAAATTTGAAAGTAAAGTAGATTTTTTAAAGATCGATGTGCAGGGTTTAGAATCCGAGATTATAGATTGTTCAAAAGATACAATTAAAAATTGTTTAGTCGTAGAATTAGAATTATCTCCAATACCACTTTATAAAAAAGAAAAGAGATTTTCTTATGTGTGTAAACAAATGGAAGATTTAAAATTTAATTTAAATATGTTTCAAAAGATAAATACAAAAACATTTAAACCTGTAGTTTTAGGTGGAAGTTCATTAAATGGTTTACATACTTTAATACAATTAGATTGTGTATTTGTTCCAAGTTATGAAACTATTAACGAATTAAATAGTGAAGATCTTAAAAAATTAATCAACATCATGCATTATTCTTACAACTCTTACGATTTTGCTGATTTCTTAATACGTTTACTTGAAAAAAAGGAGAATTTAAAAATTGTAGAAAAATATAGAAACGATGTTGCAAAACTAAAAATTTTAAAAAAATATTAAACAATTTTGTCCAATTGTATCTTAAGAATGAATGACTATAATTGAAATATGAAAATTGAGGAATTACCAAAAACTATACCAATTTTTCCCCTATCAAATTTTATAATGTTTCCTGGCACAACTGTTCCACTGAACATTTTTGAGCCTCGATACTTACAAATGGTAAATGATAGTATGAAAAAGCATAGAATGATTGGAATGATACAGCCAAAAAAAACAGGGTCTTTGAAAAAACCTGATTTATACGAAATAGGATGTATTGGAAAAATCACAAGTTTCAATGAAACAGAAGACGGTAGAATACTTATTATTTTAAACGGGATTTGTAGATACAAAATTAACTCAGAGTTAAATACCGACAAAATGTACCGTGAATGCAATGTTCAATATGATCATTTTTCAAAAGATATAATGCAAAAAAGCAACGAAGTTAATTTTTCAGACTTAAGCTTAATTATGAAGAACATGAAAACATTTTTCAAAAAACAAGGATATATTGTGAACTTAAAAGATTTAGAAAAGAAAGATCTTAGCCAAACTCTTAATGATTTATCAATGGCATCACCGTTCTCATTAGAAGAAAAACAAATATTATTAGAAAGTCTTGATATAAATGTAAGAAAAGAGAAAATGGAACAAATACTTAATAATTATATTAAAGACGAGTTTGAAAATACTACTCTTCAATAATTTATAAATTTAATCCTTTGTCTGATAAAATATTAGAATATTTTTTAAAAATAGAATTATTATTTAAAACGTTAAAAACTGGTTTTGAAATTGAATTGTTAATATTGTTATCTAATCTAAAAAATTCATATATTGCATCTATTGCTTTTCCATAGAGATAATTAAGGTGTTTTGTAGAATTCTGGAAATCTTGAGCAACAGAAATATCTATTGGAAGACCTAGGGATACTCTATCATTAACTATTTTTGATATTATTTTAATATCTCTAATTGTCATATTAAATCCTTGGCCTGCAAGGGGATGTATACGATGTATTACATCACCGAAAGCAAGGATATTATTATAAGTATAATTTCTAAGCATTTCAAAACTCAGACTAAACTTTTCAATTTTACTAATTTTAGTAAATGAATAGAAAGAATTATATTTTTTGAATATATCGACTATTTTTTCATCATCTATTTTCATCCCCTTATAGGAAAAAACTATTGAAGTTCTAGTGCCAGACAATGGCAGGAATGCCAAAGGTCCAAATTTTGTAAAAACTTGAATAGCTATATTATTATTTTTACGTCGATGATTTATGATAAATGTATATGCTCTACTTCTGTAATCTTTTTTTATTTTATTTGTAAAAAATTTATTTGAAATAAAATTTTTGTTTTCACTATTTATTACTAAATCATAAATTTTAGTTGTTTTTAAAATGTTTTGATCAGCAGTGTCTGAATAAAAGAATTTTATAAATTTAGATTTTTT
>CACJQE010000006.1 GCA_902595465.1 uncultured Pelagibacteraceae bacterium | reverse complement strand
AAGCTCCTATATTTTCTGATAGTTGAGGTTTGTGTAAAATAAAAGTTATATTTCTTAATGACATCAAGTACTAGCAGGAGCATTATCCTTGAACAGTTTATAATCCAAACTATCAACTAAAGCTTTAAAAGATGCATCAATAATATTTGGAGAAACTCCTATTGTGAACCAATTACCATGTTTCGAGTCTGCACTTTCTATAGAAACTCTAGTAACGGCTCCAGTTCCTGTATTTAAAATTCTAACTTTGTAATCAACTAGCTTTAAATCTTTTAAATATTCTGAATATTTTTCAAGTTTATTTACATTTTTTCTAATTGCATTATCTAATGCATTAACTGGTCCATTGCCTTCTCCTTCACATAATATTTCATGACCATCTACCTCAAGTTTTGCTTTTGCAAATGATATTACTTCTCCAGTAGAGTCTTTCTTAACGGAAACATCATATTCATTAATTGAAATATATCTTGGTATTTCCCCCATCAATCTTCTGGCTAAAAGTTCAAAAGATGCATCAGCACCATCGTAACTATATCCTATAAACTCTCTGTCTTTTACTTCATGAAGAAGTTTTTTAATTTTTGGATCATCTTTTTTAATATTAATGCCAATTGCATTTAATCTAGACATTATATTAGATTGTCCAGATTGATCGGAAACAACAATATTCCTGGCATTGCCCACTTCATCAGGATTAATATGTTCATAAGTTTTTGGATCTTTTTGTACAGCTGATACATGCATTCCACCCTTATGAGAAAATGCAGAAGCACCCACATAAGGTAGATGTTTATTAGGTTTTCTATTCAATATTTCATCTAATAATCTTGAACATTGTGTTAAATTTTTAATATTTTCTGGTTTGATATTAATTTCATATTTGTCTGAAAAATCTTTCTTTAAAAAAAAAGTTGGGATTAATGACATTAAATTTGCATTTCCACATCTTTCTCCAAGTCCATTTATTGTACCCTGGACCTGTCTAACTCCTGCTTGCACAGCTACTAAACTATTAGCAACTGCATTTTCTGTATCATTATGGGCATGAATTCCAAGGTTATTACCTGGTATATGCTTTGTTACTTCTTCAACAATTTTAGAAATTTCGTGAGGCAATGTCCCTCCATTAGTATCACATAAAACAATCCATCTTGCACCATTATCAAATGCTGCTTTTAAACATGATATTGCATATTCAGGATTTGATTTATAACCATCAAAAAAATGTTCAGCATCAAACATAAATTCTTTACCTGAATTAACTATATGCTTTGCGCTCTCACTTATATTTTCTAAATTTTGATCATTTGAAATACCCAAGGCAACATCAACATGAAAATCCCAACTTTTACCAAATAAACAAATTGATGAACTCTTTGAATTAATCAAAGATGACAACATCGGGTCGTTTTTTGCGCTATGCTCAGATTTTTTAGTCATACCAAAAGCTGTAAGATTTGCATTTTTAAAGTTTTGATCTTTATTAAAAAATTCTGTATCTGTTAGATTTGCTCCTGGCCAACCACCCTCTATATAATCGACTCCCAAGTTATCCAAAGATTTAGCGATTTTTTCTTTTTCATTTAATGAAAAATCTACTCCTTGAGTTTGTGCCCCATCCCTAAGTGTAGTATCAAATATATAGATTTTTTCTTTACTCATTTTAATTTCCACGAGGTTGTACCATCTTTATCCTCAATTAAAATACCCTTATCTAAAAGATCTTTCCTTATTTTGTCAGCTAATTCATAATTTTTTTCATCTCTTGCTTTATTTCTCTCAGCTATTTTTGAATTAATTTCATCCTCTGAAAGAGAAATTGTATTTTTTTTTGTTTGTAGCCACTCTTCTGAAGTATCAGTTAATAGACCTATAAAATTGCAAGCTTTTACAAAAGTTGCCTTATCCTCATTCGTTCCAGTTGAAGCTTTACTATATAAAGAATGTAAATTAGCAATATAACCTGGGGTGTTTAAATCGTCATATAAAGGATCTAATAATTCATCTGGTAATATTGTATCTTTGTGAACATCAGAATAGGCTAAATACCATTTGCTTAAAGTCTTTTCACATTCTGATATTAGTTTTTCATTCCAATCTAATCCTTGTCTATAGTGAGCACTAATTAATGCTAATCTCAAAACTTGGCCATTATATTTTTTTTTAAAATCTTTTATTTTCAATATGTTTCCCTGAGATTTTGCCATTTTTTCATTAGAAAGAGTTATAAATCCGTTATGAACCCAATAATTTGCAAACGAATTTGTTTCATTTGCACACCTTGATTGAGCAATCTCATTCTCATGATGAGGAAAAATCAAGTCTCTACCACCCCCATGAATATCAAATTCTTCACCCAAATATCTTTTAGACATAACTGAACATTCTAAATGCCAACCTGGTCTACCTTTACCCCAAGGAGAATCCCACGAAGGCTCTTTATCTGTTGATGGTTTCCATAATACAAAATCTTCAGGATTTTTTTTTATTTCTGAAACCTCTACTCGTGAACCAGCTATTAATTCATCTAACTTTTTATTAGATAGTTTTCCATAATCACTAAATTTTTTAACTTCAAAATAAACATGATTATCCTTTGAATATGCAAACCCTTTTTTCTCTAGTTCTGTGATCATTTCAATCATTTGTTTTATATTTTCTGTTGCCTTTGGTTCGCTGTTTGGTGCTTCACATTTTAAGTATTTACAATCCTTATGAAAATTTTCAGTAATTTTTGAAGTTAAGTCGTTTATAGAAATATTTTGATCATTAGATGCTTTGATTATTTTGTCGTCTATGTCTGTTATATTTCTGATATATTTTACAGATGTTGATCCATATCTATTTTTTAAAATTTTATACAGAATATCAAAAACTACTAATGGTCTTGCATTACCAATATGTGGATCATCATAAACAGTAGGACCACAAACATACATGCCTATGGATTTTTCATTTTTGGGAGTAAATTTTTCTTTCTTACCGCCTAGACTATTAGTTAAAAATATATCTTTAGCCATACAACTAGGAATATACTTAAATTATAGATTTGTGAATCTATTTGATTAATTAGGAATTTTGCATACTGGAATTGGTTCCATTTTATGCAAATTTGCACTTCGAATTGAATTATATTTATCTCTATTTACAGAATTTTCATTATCCATAGCTTCTTCTAATTCTTTATATGACAAACCAAGCTGTCCCTCATCAGTACGACCATCATCCCATAAACCATCTGTAGGAGGAGCATCAATAATCTCCTTTAAAATTCCAAGTTCTTTACCAAGTTCCCATACCTCAGTTTTATTACAATCTGCTATTGGAGAAATATCAACTCCACCATCACCATATTTTGTATAAAAACCAACTCCAAAATCTTCTACTTTATTTCCTGTTCCAACAACTATTCCATTGTTTGCTGCAGCTACTTGATAAAGCGTTGTCATTCTTAATCTTGCTCTAGAGTTTGCCATCCCGTGCTCACTACCAAAATTGTTTAGTGTTCCTTCAAATGATTTGAATAAACTATCTAATTCTAATGTGTGTCCCTCTACATTGCTAAAATTCTTCTTTAACCATTCTTGATGTGCCAAACTTAGATCATGTTGTGCAGATTTTTGTTTAATAGGCATTGATAAAACAATTGTTTTTAAACCAGTCATTGCACTTAATGTACTTGAGACAGAAGAATCTATTCCACCAGAAATACCAATCACTAAAGATTGAGCTTTTTTTGGCATAGAATTCACATAATCTGAAATCCAGTTTTTTATGTGATTCACTTTATCTTTGGGTGTCATAATTTAAATATAAGAAAAAAAATTTATTTTTAAACTGTTAAGATGCCGCTTTAATTGCAGATTTAGAATACAAACTATTCTTTTTAATCTCATCTGAAATTAAAAACGCTAATTCTATAGCTTGATCAGAGTTCAATCTTGGATCGCAATGCGTATGATATCTGCTTGATAAATCTGCATCAGATATTTTTTTTGCTCCACCAGTACACTCTGTCACATCTTGCCCTGTCATTTCAACATGAAGACCTCCAGCATAAGAGCCTTCTGCTTGATGAACTGCAAATACATTTTTAACTTCGCTTACAACATCATTAAACGGTCTTGTTTTAAAACCAGTAGTTGATTTAATTGTATTGCCATGCATCGGATCACATGACCAAACGACATTTAAACCTTCCTTTTTAATTCCTCTGATTAATTTTGGTAAGAATTTTTCAACGTTTTGATGACCAAATCTTGAGATTAAAGTTATTTTTCCTTTTTCATTTTTAGGATTTATGACTTCACATATCTTTGCAATCTCATCAGGTTTTGAAGTTGGGCCACATTTGATGCCAATTGGATTTTCTATTCCTTTACAAAACTCAACATGTCCTCCATCTAATTGTCTTGTTCTATCTCCTATCCAAACAAAGTGAGCAGATGTATCATGATATTCACCTGTAGTTGAATCTACTCTAGTCATACTTTCCTCAAAAGGTAAATGTAAGGCTTCATGAGAAGTCCAAAAGTTAACTGTGTATAATCTATTATTAAAATCGGATGTAATTCCACAAGCATCCATAAATGCTAAAGCATCTGCTATTTTATCTTCTAACTCTTTAAATTTTTTAGCTTGTGGACTTTTCTTAATATAATCTAAATTCCATAAATGAACCTTATTTAGGTCAGCAAAACCACCTTTTGAAAAAGCTCTTAAAAGGTTTAAAGTTGAAGCAGACTGAGAATATGCTTTAAACATTCTTTTTGGATCGGGTCTTCTAGCTTTTTCGTTAAAATCTATTGCATTTATATTGTCTCCTAAATAACTTGGTAATTCTTTATCACCTTGTTTTTCAGTTGGAGCACTTCTTGGTTTTGAAAATTGTCCAGCAATTCTTCCAAGTTTCACAATAGGTAAAGATGCTGAGTAAGTCATCACCAATGCCATTTGAAGAATAACCTTAAAAGTATCTCTTATATTGTCAGGATGAAATTCTGCAAAACTTTCTGCACAATCACCGCCTTGTAATAGAAATGCTTTTCCATCATTGACCATTGCCAATTGATCTTTTAAATGTCTTGTTTCTCCTGCAAAAACTAGAGGAGGAAAAGTTTTTAATTTATTTAAAACCATCTCCAATTCTTTCTCATCTTCATATTGAGGAATATGTTTGACAGGATATTTTCTCCAGCTATTTATTTTCCAATTTTTCATTTCAACTCAAAATTGTTTTAACAGACTTTATTATTTATTCAACAGTGACAGATTTAGCTAGGTTTCTTGGTTTATCTATATCATATCCTTTATCTAATGCAGAATAATAAGCTAACTTTTGCAAAGGTATAGTGGTCAAAAAAGGAATGAGCTCATCAGATATGGCATCAACTTCTATTTGCTCCCAAATATTTTCTGAATAAATTTCATCAGTACTTTTGTTTGTTATTAGTAAAACTTTTGCACCTCTAGATATAACTTCTTGCATATTTGAAATAGTTTTTTTGTAATGTTCATCTCTTGGAGCAATTACCACTACTGGCATACCTTCTTCTATGAGAGCAAGAGGTCCATGTTTCATTTCACCTGCTGGATAACCTTCGGCGTGAACGTATGCGAGCTCTTTTAGTTTTAAAGCGCCTTCAAGTGCAATTGGATATGAATATCCTCTACCTAGAAACATTGATCCTTTAGAATTAGCAAAATCTTTTCCAAGTGTTTGAATTTTATCTTCAATATTAAGAGTATTTTTTGCAGATTTAGATAAAGACAGTAAATCTTTTATCTTTTTTTGGTAATCTTTTTTGTTAATTGATTTTTGTTCATAAGAAAGCTTAGTACATAATAAATAAAGAACTAACATTTGTCCCAAAAAAGCCTTTGTAGAAGCAACTCCAACTTCCGGACCACAATGAATAGGTAAAACTAGATCAGCGTCTCTTGCGATTGAACTTTCGACAACATTTACGACAGCACATGTTTTAACATTATTCTTTTTGCACAAATCTAATGCTGCAAATGTATCTGCAGTTTCTCCAGATTGAGAAACAAACACATATAGACAATCTTTTTTAAATTTAATTTTTCGATATCTAAACTCTGAAGCTATATCAACACTGACATCTAAACTTGTATTTTGTTCAAACCAATACTTTGCAACAAGACATGAGTGATATGCAGTTCCGCATCCAATTAAAACCACTGATGAAATTTCACTTATTTTCCAAGGAAAATTATAAATATTTATTTCTTTATTATGTTTGTCAATATACTCATTAATACAATTTTTTAAAGTGATTGGCTGCTCTTCTATTTCTTTGGCCATATAATATTTGTATTCTCCTTTCTCATAATTTTGATCATCTTTAGAAAGATTTAAAATTTTTTTGTTTACTTTGGTTCCATCAGCATCAAAAAATTCAACCTGGTCTTTTTTTAATATGCAAAATTCTCCATCATTTAAATATGAAATTTTATTAGTCATTGACTTTAACGCATAAGAGTCTGAGCCAAGATAGTGTTCATTTGGACCATAACCAACTGCAAGTGGAGAGCCTCTTCTTGCTCCAATTATTAAGTCTGGTTGGTCTTTGAATATTATTCCTAGCGCAAAACTACCATGTAATTTTTTTAAAACTTTTATAATTGTATTTTTAAGGTTATTTTTTTTTAAATAATCAGTTACTAAATGAACTGTTACTTCAGTGTCTGTTTGAGATTTAAACTTATAGCCTTTTTTCTCTAATAATTTTTTGAGAATAGTTGAATTTTCAATTATACCATTATGAACTACAGATACATGTTCTGATGAATGAGGATGTGCATTTATTGAACTAGGTTTTCCATGTGTGGCCCACCTAACATGTCCAATACCAATAGAGCCAGATATTTTAGTTTGTATAATATTTTTCTCTAAAGCGTCTACTCTACCCTCACACTTTACTTCATTTATATTTCCTTCTGAAAGAGTTGCTATACCTGCAGAGTCGTAACCTCTATACTCAAGTTTTTTTAATGAACTTATAATTCTAGGTGTAACCTCTTTAGAGCTAGTAATTCCAACTATTCCACACATTACTTCTTATCTCCTTCTGTAATTTTTTTTTTCTTTTTGCTTTGGTCTTGTTAGTGCTAGTGACCCTTTAGTTACATTTTTTGTAATTACTGATCCTGCACCTATAACACTTTTTTCATTTAAAGTAACTGGTGCCACTAAAGATGTATTTGAACCTACAAATACTTTATCTTTAATATTTGTTTTACTTTTTTTTCTTCCATCATAGTTACAAGTTATTGTCCCAGCCCCAATATTAACATTTCTTCCTATTTGAGCATCACCAATATATGATAAATGATTAACTTTAGAATTTTTATTTATTATAGTTTTTTTAACCTCAACAAAATTTCCAATTTTTGATCCAGATTTAATTTTTGTTCCAGGCCTTAAACGGGCGTATGGACCTACACTCACATTATTTTCTATTTTAACACCCTCTAGATGAGAGAAAGATAAAATTTTGACATTGTTTCCTATTTGAACTTTGTCAGCTAACACAACATAAGGTTCTATCTCTACATTCTTTCCAATTTTAGTATCTTTAGAAAAAAAAACCGTTTCAGGTCCCTTCATTTTGACACCTTTTTTTAAAAATTTGTCTCTAAGTTTATTTTGTAAATTTTGACTATTCATTAGATAGTTGTATATAACTGGGTATTAATTTAATTAATTCACAATTTATTTCTTATTAATACTTTTTAAATGACACAAAAATTCACTGTTCTTTTTGATTTAGATGGGACTTTAATTGATACAGCCCCTGATCTAATGAATGCACATAATCATGTAATGCAAAAATTTGGCTATGAAACCAAATCTACCGATGAAATAAGAAACTTGGTAGGGAAAGGTGCAGCCTCTATGATTGGTAGATCATTATGGAATCAAGCTAGAAAAGAACTAAAAAAAATCGATGATGAAAAAATAAAATCTAAAATGGTTGATGAATTTATAGATTACTATGGAAAAAATATTGCAGTAGAGAGCAAGCTACTTCCTGGAGTTTTAGAATTTCTTAAATGGTGTAAAAAAAATAATATTTCAATGGCTGTTTGTACTAATAAAACTGAACATCTAGCTGTAGATCTTTTAAAACAAATAAATGTATACGATTACTTTGAATACGTAGCTGGATACAATACTTTTGACTATTGTAAACCAGATCCAAGACACCTAACAAATGTAATTGAAATTATTCAAGGTGAGTTAAAAAAATCAATAATGATTGGAGATAGTGAAACCGATTCTGAGTCTGCAAAGGCTGCAGGGTTACCATTCATATTAGTTGAAGATGGATATACTGACAAAACAATAAATGACATATATCACAATCATTTGATAAAAGATTTTAATGGTATTGAGCAAATAATTAATAAATACCTTATTAATTAGTATTGATTAAATCTTAATCAGGGAGTATTAAATTTTCTCAATGATTAAACATATTGTAAAAGTTTATCCATCAAAAAAAAATTTACCAAAAAAGAAACAGCTTGCTTGGAAAATAGCAGAGATAGCAAGTGATAATGCTAAATTAAATAAAGATTCGATAGAAATGGTTATTAATAGAATTATTGATAACGCTTCTGTAGCTATAGCCTCATTAAATAGAAGACCTGTAATATCAGCAAGAGAAATGGCAAAAAAACATGTTAGAAAAAATGGAGCTAATCTTTTTGGCATAAATTCAAAACTTAAATTTGATTGTGAATGGGTCGCGTGGGCAAATGGAACTGCAGTTAGAGAATTAGATTTTCATGATACATTTCTAGCAGCTGATTACAGCCATCCTGGTGATAATATTCCTGCTCTATTAGCAGTGGCACAACAATTAAAAAAAAATGGAAATGATTTATTGAGAGGAATTATAACTGCTTATGAAGTTCAAGTTAATCTTGTAAAAGCTATTTGTCTTCATAAACATAAAGTTGATCATATCGCTCACTTGGGACCAAGTGTTGCCGCTGGTATTGGATCAATGCTAAAATTAAATACAGAAACTATTTATCAAGCAGTTCAACAAGCATTGCATGTGAGTGTTTCAACAAGACAATCAAGAAAAGGTGAGATTTCAAGTTGGAAAGCTTATGCTCCAGCTCATGCAGGTAAATTAGCAATTGAAGCTGTTGATAGAACGATGCGAGGTGAAGGAGCCCCAAGTCCAATTTATGAAGGTGAAGACAGTATAATTGCAAGAATATTAGATGGAAAAAATGCTAAGTATTTAGTTCCTTTACCTAAAAAAAACGAGGAGAAGAAAGCCATTCTCGAAACATATACAAAAGAATATTCTGCTGAATATCAAGCGCAAGCATTAATAGACATTGCGAAAGCTCTTAATAAAAAAATTGATAATTTAAATACAATTAAAAAAATAGATATATATACAAGCCATCATACTCATTATGTAATAGGAACTGGAGCAAATGATCCACAAAAAATGGATCCGAATGCAAGTAGAGAAACTTTAGATCACTCAATAATGTATATTTTTGCAGTAGCTTTAGAAGATGCAGATTGGCATCATGTAAAGTCTTATACTAAAAAGAGAGCTAACAAAAAAAGTACAATTAAGATATGGAGATCCATTAAAACTCATGAGGATAAGAAATGGACAAAAAAATATCACGATCCTGATCCAAGAAAGAAATCTTTTGGAGCAAGAGTGATAGCGACATTAAATAATGGAAAAAAAGTAATTGAAGAACTGGAAAGAGCAGATGCTCATCCATATGGCAAGAGACCTTTTAGAAGATTAGATTATATAAATAAATTTAAAATTTTAACTGAAAATATTATTTCTAAAAAAGAAAGTGACAGATTTTTAAAAGATGTTCAAAATTTAAAAAAATTAAAAAATAATCAGCTTACAAACCTAAATATTGAAGTAAGTAAAAGATATTTAAAATCAAATAATAAAAAAGGAATATTCTAGTGCACTTTGTTGAAAAAAAACCTGAAGAGAAAAGAATTGATTTAGATAATAAACTTAAATCTAATAAAATTTTAAGAATACCAGGTGCATATAATCCATTAACAGCTAAAGTTATTGAAGAGATTGGGTATGATGGAGTTTATGTATCTGGAGGTGTTATGTCTAATGATTTGGGATATCCAGATATAGGATTAACGACTCTTAATGATGTCAGTAACAGATCAAAACAAATTGCACGTGTTACTAATCTTCCAACCATTGTAGATGTCGATACAGGTTTTAAATCTTGTAAAAATACTGTTCAAACATTTGAAAATTTTGGTATTTCAGCAATTCATTTAGAAGATCAAATAGAACAGAAAAGATGTGGCCATCTAGATAATAAAGAATTGATATCAAAAGAGGATATGACAAAAAAAATCAAAGAATGTGTCGAAGCAAGATCAGACAAAAATTTTAAAATCGTTGCACGTTCTGATGCTAAAAACGTAGAAGGTATTGACAAAATGATTGATCGTTGCAAATCTTATATTGATGCCGGTGCAGAAATTGTTTTTCCAGAAGCATTAAAAGATGAATCTGAGTTTGAAAAAGTTAGAAAATCACTAGATTGTTATCTTTTAGCCAATATGACTGAGTTTGGTAAATCGAAGTTGCTAGATTTTAAACAATTAGAAGACCTTGGTTACAATATTGTAATTTATCCAGTTACTACACAAAGATTAGCAATGAAAAGTGTTGAGGATGGTCTACGTGCCATTTTTGCTGATGGACATCAAAATAATATTATAGATAAGATGCAAACCAGAAAAAGATTATATGATTTAGTTGAGTATGAAAAATACAACTCTTTAGACGAAAAGATATATAATTTTAGTACAGAGGGACATGAATAATGAGTGAAGAAGTAAAAAAAGGTTTATTGGGAATTGTTGTTGATGAAACAGAAGTTTCTAAAGTTATGCCTGAAATTAACTCATTAACCTACAGGGGTTATGCTGTTCAAGATTTATGTGAATTTTGTAGATTTGAAGAAGCTGCATATCTTATTTTAAAAGGTGATTTACCAAATAGTATTGAACTAAGACAATTTGAAAAAATTGAAAGAGGACATAGAGATTTATCGAAAAATCTTTACGAAATAATTAAACACATGCCTAAAAAGTCTCATCCTATGGATGTTGCAAGAACAGCAGTAAGTGTGATGGGATTAGAAGATAAAGAAACTACAGATAATTCACAGGAGGCAAATACAAGAAAAGCTTTGAGAATTTTAGCTAAAACTCCAACTGCTTTAGCGGCCTTTTATAGAATTAGAAAAGGTAAAAAAATTATAAAACCAAAGAAGGAATTAACCTTTGCCGAAAACTTTTTCTATATGTGTTTTGGAAAAGTCCCACAAAAAGAAATCGTAAAAGCCTTTGATGTATCTTTAATTTTATATGCAGAACACAGTTTTAATGTTTCAACTTTCACTGCTAGAACAATAACAAGTAGTTTATCTGATATTCATGGTGCAATAACAGGAGCCATAGCAAGTTTAAAAGGACCACTACATGGTGGAGCAAATGAAGAGGTTATGCATATGATGAATAAAATAAAAAAACCTGAAAAGGCGCTCAAATGGATTAAAAACGCACTTAAGAATAAAGAAGTAGTTATGGGTTTTGGACATAGAGTTTATAAAAGTGGTGATTCTAGAGTACCTACAATGAAAAGTTATTTTGAAAAAGTGTGTAAGATTAAGAAAGACAAAAAATTTCTGAAAATTTATGAAATTGTTGAAAAAGAAATGATAGACAAAAAAAATATACACCCAAATGTTGACTATCCTACTGGTCCGACCTATCACTTAATGGGTTTTGATACCGACTTCTTTACTCCAATATTTGTTATTTCAAGAATTACAGGTTGGTCGGCTCACATAATGGAGCAACATGCATCAAATAAGCTGATAAGACCTTTGGCTAAATACAAAGGTAATAAGCATAGGCAAGTTATGCTTTTAAATCAAAGATAAGTCTATTTTGGTTTTAAAGATAATGTCTAGTTTTAATAAGATTATTAAACTTAACTTAAAAGTATATATCTCATGGTGTATTCATTTATTGACGTGTTCAGGTTTAGTGGCTGGTTTTTTTTCACTAATAAATATTTTTGAAAATAATCAAGTAGGTGCATTTATTTGGCTAGGAGTGGCATTAATTATTGATGCAATTGATGGATCACTTGCAAGGAAATTTGAGGTTGCAAAGAATGTTAAAAATATTGATGGTAAGATGCTTGATAGTGTTATTGATTTTTTCAATTACATAATAATCGCATCAATAATGATATATTGGTTCGATATTGTTCCTATGTATTTTGAAATAGTTATACCCTTAATCATTCTAGTTATATCTGCAATTTCTTATTCTAATAACAATTTAATGAGTTCAGATAATTTTTATAAAGGTTTTCCTTGCATTTGGAATATTCTCTTACTTTATATTTATTTTTTTGATTTTAACTCTATGACAAACTTATTTTTGATTTCATTTTGTATAATACTTAAATTTATACCTTTAAAATATGTTCACCCTCTTCGTGTTAAAAAATATAAAATTCAATCTACAATTTTTATGGCTCTGTGGTTTATTACAACTCTTAAATTGCTTATAGATTCCATTTATAAATTAGATAATTTATATGATTACTTAGTCATAACTATTTGGGTCATATCAAATTTCTATTTTATATCCTTAACAATTTACGAGTTATTAATTGATATGTTTAAAAACACTTCAATAAAATTGAAAAAAATCCAATTTTAAATCATTACTTAGATAATAATCTTCCTAAAATTCTAATATCTTTTACTTTCTCTAAATTTCTAACTGTATCAATGATTTTTTTCGACTTTATAGATGGCCACTTAGCAAATTCTGTACATCCTAAAAATTTATCAGCTACTTCATCATATGTCATTGGAATTGCAGGACTTCCTTTTCCAAAATCACCTCTGCCAGATATTCTTTTTCCATTTTTTAAATAGATATCTATAATTGTTGTCATCTTATCGTAACCAGCAGCTTCAGCTATTTTATTTTTATAAAAGTTAATTTTTTTTAACATTTGTTGTACATCTGGTTTGTTAATTCTCTTATCTTGGTATTCTGGTATGTAGGCTCTTCTATCCATTAACAATATTGCCATTGAATATTCCATACTGAACTTTGCTTGAAATTCATTTTTTGGTCTATGATGTATTAGAGCATTTTGCATATTATGATTTGTGCCTACATCGATCTTTAAAACTTGTTCAGGTTTAATATCGAATTTTTTTATTAACTCTAGCATTTTAGTCATCCCAGGATGTGTTAAGGATCCACAAGGATGTGGTTTAATCGAAATTCCAGGTGATTTAAAAGTCCATGGTCTTCCAAGCTTACCTTTCAAAGAATTAATATTATACCCTCCTCCATGTGCCTGAAAAAAACCTCTTGGAGATTCTAAAATTTTATCAGTAGATGACCATCCATATCTTACTAAATCACAAGCTATAACACCACTTTCTGCAGCTCTTCCTGCATGCAGAGGTTTAGTCATTGTTCCAAAGTTTTCTCTTAGACCTGCGCTAAGTGATGCAGCAATACCTAAAGATTTTACAATTTTATTTAAATCATATTTTCTTATTTTAGCTGCTGCAGAAGCTGACGCAAATGTTCCACAAGTAGCTGTTGAATGAAATCCATGTTGATAATGACGTGGAGACATGGCTTCTGAGATTTTGCATTCAACATCAACACCTATCAAATATGAATTTAGAAAGTCTTTTCCATTTATTTTATTAACTTCTCCTTCAGCAAAAGCACTAGGCAAACAAGGGGCTGTTGGATGTGTTAAAAGACCATAAACTCTATCTTTTGCTACTGCTAATTGTGTATCATCATAATCATCAGAATGTATTCCAACACCATTTGCTAATGCTGCAAAGTTAGTAGGCACTTTCATTTTAGATCCTATAACAGTTGCTTTTCCTTTGGCTGAACTTTTTTTTATATGTGCAAATAGGTAGTTACCCGTTCTTGCAACCGAACCTGATAATGCTAGACCAAAACCATCTAAAATATGTTTTTTTGCTAATTCAACTACCTCTTTTGGAATGCTTTTAAATTTTGTTTTGTATACAAAGTTTGCAACATATTTTGTTAAGTCCTTCCCTCTTTTAGATTTAATATTTGGTGTAAAAGCTTTGGTCATTATTTTCCTTTCATTATTAGATTTTTAATTGGTCTGTAAAATAAACTTAAAAAAGTTAATGCAAAAAATACTAGTACTATTGGTCTTGTGAAAAACATAAATATATTTTGATCAAAAATTATTATTGACTGAGCTAGTGAATTTTCAACTAACTCTCCGAGTACAATTCCCATTATAATTGGTGCAGGAGAAAAGCCGTATCTTCTTAAAAAGAAGCCAGCTACACCTGAAATTAACATAATATAAACATCAACCATCGATTGGGATAAACCATAAGATCCAACCAAACAAAATACAAAAACTGACGGCCATAGATAGCCTCTTGGTATTAATGATATTCTTGAAAATATTTTTGCTCCAAGAAGTCCAAAAATTAAAAATATAAAGTTAGCCAATAACATTCCATAAAAAATTGTGTACAAAAGATCAGGTTGCTGTTCAAAAAGATATGGGCCAGCTCTTAAACCATGAATTTGAAAACCACCTAAAATCACTGCAGTTGTTGCAGAACCTGGAATACCTAAAGCAAGAGTTGGTATCATAGCTCCACCGGTTGCAGCATTATTTGCGGACTCGGGCGCAGCAACACCTTCTATTTCACCTTTGCCAAAATTATCCTTATTTTTTGACCATCTTCTGGCTTCATTATATCCAATCATTGCACTAACCGTTCCTCCCTCAGCAGGAAGAATACCAATGAATGTTCCAATACCTGAAGATCTTAGAATTGTCTTTGCACAATTTTTAAATTCTGAAATTGAGGGAAGCTTAATTGCTGAAAATTTAATCCTCTCTAATAGTAATTCACTTTTAGATGCTTGAACCAAAATCTCAGACATTGCAAATAAACCTATTAAGACTGGAACAAAGCTTATTCCTTCAAATAATTCTGCTACTCCAAATGTAAACCTAGATACACCAGTTGTTAAATGAACTCCTATTGTAGCAACAAACAAACCAATTAAACCACCAATTAAATTTTTTACAGGTGATTTAGAACTAATTGATGCAAGCATGGATAATCCAAATATTGCTAGTGCAAAATACTCTGGCGGACCAAACTTATATGCAATTCTAGCCAAAGTTGGAGCGAAAATAATTAATACAATAAGAGATAGTATTCCTCCAACCACACTTGATACAGCTGCCATTCCTAAAGCTCTTCCAGCTTCACCTTTTTGTGCCATTGGAAATCCATCGAATGCGGTAGCAGCAGCTGGTGGAGCTCCTGGAGCATTGATTAATATTGCAGTTATTGAACCACCAAAAGTGCCTCCACAATATAAAGCTGCCATTGCAGCTATTGCTTGGCTTGGCTCTAAGTAAATTGTAAAAGGTAACAATAATGCAATTGCCATACCTGAGCTAAGTCCTGGTAGTGCACCTATTAAAACTCCAACAATAGTAGAACCTAAAATCAGACCAAATGTTGTATAATTTAAGATTAAAGAAATATTAGACATAAAATCCATTAATAGAAATTCCTTATTATGAATTCCTCAAGAATTCCTTGTGGAAATTTTAGTTGTAGAACTAATGTAAAAAAAACAAATACAAATATTGATATTACAAGAGAATAAAAAAATATTTTTATATAATCTTTCCTTTGCCACAAAATTGGCATTACAAGCGTGTATAAAAATATAGAGATAAAAAAACCTAATTTATCTGCTATCAAAACTATAAAAAGAGTATAACCAAATGTAATGAAGGCATTTCTTCTTATTAGTTCTTTTGTTTCAGACTTTAACTTCTTATTTTGGACTAATTGAAATACAGACAGAAAAATTATTAATGAAAAAATTAATCTAGGCATCATTGTGGGTTGCATACCTTGTGCCAATATTTCTGGTACTTCATCAAATGTGAAAGTATATCCAAATAATGCAACAGAAATAATAATTATTACACTAAGAATTTTTATATCTTTTATCATTGTGGTGACTAACGGGGGATCTGCTCCCCCGCTATTATTTTTGATATTATTTAGCTAAACCTAAACTTACTAAAGCTGCTCGTGCTTCTTTGTAAATAGATTTAATTTCTGCATCCCATGCTGCAGCTCCTGCAACACTAGATGAATCTAATCCAGCACCTTGTAGGTAGTTTTGATAAACTGGATGCTTCATAGCTTTTAAGAAACCTTTTTCAAGAGTATTGATAGTTTCTTGTGGTGTTCCTTTAAGAACAACTACACCTCTAACTGTAGCAAATGATGCATTGATCCCCTTCTCCTTTAAAGTAGGAGTATCTGGTAAAGCTGACATTCTTTGATCAGACATTACAGCTAATACTCTTAATTCACCTGCATCTAATTGATCTTTACCTTCATCTAGGTTTAATCCAGCAGCCTCAATTTGATTTCCAACCAAGCTAGTCATTATAGCTCCACCACCTTCAAAAGGTACAAAAGCAATTTTTGTTTTTGCCTCTCTCGCAAAAATTAAACCTGATATATGATCAACACTTCCTACGTTTGTTCCACCATACTTAATTGGCTTTTTGTTACCTGCTTTAATCAAATCTTCAATGGTTTTGTAAGGGCTTTTTGCATTTACAAATATAACAATTGGATCAACTGTTGTTCTTGCAACACCCACAAAGTCATCAATTTTCAATTCAGCATTTCCTCTAGCCATTCTAAATAAGTGAGTTGGAGTAATTGCTAAAACAGTATGACCGTCTCTTGGCTTTGATTTAACATAAGCCATAGCTTTGTTACCACTGTCTCCTTTTTTTGGAGTGATGTAAGCATTATTTTTTAAATTTTTTCTTGTTCTAATAAGCAACATTCTTGCAGTTGTGTCTGTACCACCGCCTAATCCAGCGTGTGTTACAACTTCAATAGGTTTTGAAGGAAAGCCATGGCCATCAGCGACAGCTATATTCCCTAATCCAATAAATGAAGTTACTACTAATATTGCACTTAGAAGCAAATTAAACATTTTTTTCATTATTTCCTCTCTTAAGTTAATAAAGAATTAAACCAAAGTGACCTTCTTAATACAAGGTCCAATTAACCACACCTATTGGAGTTTTAGAAGATAGGTCTAACTTACCTATTTAAAAATATTAAATAATCGCCATATATAACTTATGGAAAATTTAAATAGGCATCACAAACCACAAAATTTAAGTGATAAAATTGCTTTTGCATTTACAAAATTTTTAAGATTCTTGGCTGATACTTTTTTCAAAAAAAAGTATGGGCATAGAGCTGTGGTCTTAGAAACTGTGGCTGCTGTTCCAGGTATGGTGGCTGGAATGTTGTTACATTTAAAATCTTTAAGAAAAATGCAAGATGACAAAGGTTGGATCAAAATTCTACTTGATGAAGCTGCAAATGAAAGAATGCATTTAATGACTTTTATTAAAATTGCAAAACCTACCTTTATAGAAAGATTAATTATAATGATTGCACAATTTATATTTATTTTGATGTATCTATTTATATATTTAATATCACAGAAGACTGCTCATAGAATTGTTGGATATTTTGAAGAAGAAGCTGTCATAAGTTACACTGAGTACTTAAATGAAATAGAAGAAGGTAAAATTGAAAATATTAAGGCTCCTGAGATAGCAATAAATTACTGGAACCTCCCGTTAAACTCTAGACTAAAAGATGTAGTAAAGGTGATAAGAGACGATGAAGCTGGGCATAGAGATGTGAATCATAGTTTTGCTGACATTTTAAATACAAAGAAGAACAAAGTTTCTAATGAAGAAGCAAATTATGAAGATAAAGAAAAAATTTAATTATTTAAATTTAATTAGTTAATCATCTTTACTTATAAAATATATTCTATTTAGATTGTTTTTGTTTATACAAAGAAATGCCTTTTTCAATTTTGTTTTTGTAAGACATTTTAAAGCTCTCTAATTGCCAACCTGAAAGTCTGTTTTCGATTTCTTTTAGATTGTTATTTTTCCAATCATCTGTTGTTTCAGGGTCTTTCCAAATTTTCTTTTCTTCATCAGATCTACCACAACCATAGCATAGGCCTGATACTGGATCAGTTTTACAAATACTTATACAGGGACTTACTATCACTTAATCCTAGGAGAAAGCGTCTATCCAGTTACCTTGTGTGGATGCTTTTGAATATTCAGTGGCTCTACCTTCAAAGAAGTTCATATGCTCTACTGCATTTAACATAGTGTCTAACCATGTTAATGGATTCTTCTGAACATCATATATTGGCTCAAGACCTAACTGAGTTAATCTTCTATTACCAATGAACCTAATATAATCTTTAACTTCTTGAGCAGTTAAACCTTGCATTGGACCCATTTCAAAAGCCAGATCAATAAATGCATCCTCATGTTCAATTATAGTTCTGCAAGCTTCATAAAGTTCTTTTTTAAGTTTCGGAGTCCAAATTTCAGGGTTCTCTTTAATGAACTCTTTAAAAATTCTAATCATAGAATTACAATGAAGAGTTTCATCTCTTACTGACCAAGTAACTATCTGACCCATTCCTTTAAGTTTGTTGTGTCTTGGAAAGTTTAATAAAATTGCAAAACTTGCAAATAACTGAAGACCTTCTGTAAAGGCACTAAATACCGCAACAGTTTTTGCGATATCCTCTTTTGAATTTACATTAAAGTTTTGCATGTAATCATATTTATCTTTCATCTCTTTGTATTTCATGAAAGCAGAATATTCAGATTCTGGCATTCCAATTGTATCTAATAGATGTGAATAAGCTGCTACATGAACTGTTTCCATAGACGCAAATGCAGTCATCATCATTAAAACTTCTGTAGGTTTAAATACAGTTGTGTAATGTCTTAAATAACAGTTATTAACTTCAACATCTGCTTGAGTAAAAAATCTAAAGATCTGAGTTAATAAATTTTTTTCTGATTCTGAAAGATTTTTTTGCCAATCTCTGACGTCATCACCAAGTGGAACTTCCTCTGGTAACCAATGAATTCTCTGTTGAGTTAACCAAGCATCATAACACCATGGGTATCTGAATGGTTTATAAACTGGGTTCTCAACTAATAGACCCATTTTTTTCGGTTCTATAATTTTTTGTTTTGTATCTTTTAGGCTTTCTACTGACATGATAAACACTCCTCATATTCTGGTTGTTGATTTTCTTGTTTTTTTGATTTGTAAACGTTTGCAGTTACATCTGTAGAACCTGCATCGTTCACGTTTTCCGCTCTTTGTATTGATTTAGATCTGCAGTAATAAAGGCTCTTCAATCCTTTTTTCCAAGCTTGGAAATGGATTTGGTGTAAGTCCCTTTTATGAATATCTGCAGGTATAAATATATTTATTGATTGTGCTTGTGAAATATGAGGTGTTCTATCTGCACCTAATTCCACAATCCATTTCTGGTCTAATTCAAAAGCCGTTTTAAATACGTCTTTTTCTTGTTGTGTTAAAAAATCAAGATGAGAAATTGAGCCTTGATTAGTTGTTATACTTGACCATGTTTCATCATCATTTTTACCATGCTTCTCTAATAATTTACTTAGATATTTATTTCTAACATTAAATGATCCAGACAAAGTTTTATGTGTATAACTATTTGCTGCAATTGGCTCTACACCTGGAGATGTTCCACCACAAATAATTGAAATTGAAGCAGTTGGAGCTATTGCAGTTTTATTTGAAAATCTTTCATTAATACCATAATCAGCAGCATCTGGACATGCGCCTCTTTCATCAGCTAAATCTTTTGAAGCTTGGTCAACTTGTTTTTGGATGCTTTCAAATATTTTTTTGTTCCAAACTTTACTCATTACTGACTCAAAAGGAATCATTTTTTGTTGGAAGAATGAATGAAGTCCCATAACACCTAGACCAACACTTCTCTCTTTTAATGCTGAATAAACTGCATCACTAAATGACTTGGGGGCTTTTTCAGTAAAGTCAGTTAATACATTGTCTAAAAATCTCATTACATCTGGAACAAAATTTTCATCATCTTTCCATTCATCATAAGTTTCTAAATTTAAAGATGATAAACAACATACTGCCGTTCTATCTCTGCCCTCTTTATCAATTCCTGTTGGTAAAGTTATTTCACTGCACAAGTTAGATGTTTTAACAGTTAAACCAGCCAGTTTATGATGTTGAGGTATCATTCTATTAACTGTATCAATGAAAACAATATAAGGTTCTCCAGTTTCAATTCTTGCAGTTAATAATCTAATCCATAAATTTCTTGCAGAAACAGTAGCTTGTACTGATTGATCTTTTGGACTTTTAAGTGCCCATTGCTCGTCTAGCTCAACAGCTCTCATGAATGCATCTGAAACTAAAACACCGTGGTGTAAATTTAATGACCTTCTATTTGGATCACCACCTGTTGGTCTTCTCATTTCAATAAATTCTTCAATCTCCGGATGATCAATTGGAAGATAACAAGCTGCTGATCCTCTTCTTAAAGAACCTTGACTGATAGCCATTGTCAAAGAGTCCATAACTTTGATGAAAGGAATAATGCCTGAAGTTTTTCCAACTCTTCCAATTTTTTCTCCAATGGATCTTAGGTTGCCCCAATAACTTCCAATACCTCCACCTTTAGCAGCCAACCAAACATTTTCACTCCATAGATCTAATATTCCAGTTAAGCTATCCCCCGCTTCATTTAAGAAACAGGAAATTGGTAAACCTCTTTTTGTTCCACCATTTGATAAAACTGGTGTTGCTGGCATAAACCATAAATTACTAATGTAGTTATAAAGTCTTTGCGCGTGTAAGTTGTCATCTGCATAATGACTCGCAACTCTTGCAAATAAATCTTGGAAAGACTCGTTTTCTCCAAGGTATCTGTCGCTTAGTGTTGCTCTTCCAAAATCTGTTAAATTATTATCTCTAGATCTATCTATTTTAATAGTTATCCCTTTAGAATTTTGAAACAACTCAGTGTTGTTATTTAGTGAAAATAAGTCTGGTCTTTTGTCATTATTGCTGATTTTTTCCGCTGGTTTATAATCAGAGACAGCCTTCCTGATTGCCTGAGACAATATTTTGTTCATTAAACTCCCTTTTTATCTTTATACTAAAAAATCTAGTAAATAACTAGATATAGTGTGTAGATTTACTTGATATACTATATAAATTGTAAATCAATAGAACATTTATAGAACTTATTAAATATTTATCAACAAAAATTTTAAAAAAATGTACATATATCCACATGAATAATTCGGGAAAAATTGATCCCTACGGCTTTCGGGAATATGACGCACGATGGGTATACGAAAAAGACATAGATGATGATGGAATCGTTCAACTCGGTAAAGGTCTCGGAACTCAAATAATTAAACACACAAAAAAAAACAATCCTAGAATTGTAGTTGGTCAAGATTACAGATCTTACAGCGAACATATCAAAGAAAAATTAAAAGAGGGTTTAGTTTCAACTGGATGCAAAATCGAAGATATAGGATTATCTTTATCTCCTATGGTTTACTTCGCACAATTTAATTTAAACTCAGATGCAATTGCAATGGTTACAGCTAGTCATAATGAAAATGGTTGGACAGGTGTAAAAATGGGCATCAAAAAAGGATTAACTCATGCACCTGAAGAAATGAAAGAACTAAAAGATATTACTCTAAATCAAAAATTTATTAATGGAGAGGGCAATATAAAAAAAATTGATGATTTTCAAAATGTTTATAAAAATGATTTAATAACAAAAAACCCATTAAATAAAAAAATTAAAGCAGTAGTTGCTTGTGGCAATGGAACGGCAGGAATATTTGCACCAGATATTTTAAGGGGTATTGGTTGCGAAGTAATTGAACTTGATTGTGAACTTGATTGGACTTTTCCAAAATATAATCCAAATCCTGAAGATTTGGAAATGTTACATGCAATTTCGAAATCTGTAAAAGACAATAATGCTGATATTGGATTTGGTTTTGATGGAGATGGAGATAGGGTTGGGGTTATTGATGATAAAGGTAATGAAATCTTTTCAGATAAAATAGGGCTATTAATAGCTAGAAATCTTTCTAAAGATTATAAAAATAGTAAATTTATTGTTGATGTAAAATCGACAGGACTTTATTCAAATGATAAAATATTAAAAAAAAATGAGTGTGAAACAATTTATTGGAAAACAGGACACTCTCATATTAAAAGAAAAGTGAATGCTGAAAGAGCGTTAGCTGGATTTGAAAAAAGTGGACATTTCTTTTTTAACGAACCTCTAGGTTACGGATATGATGATGGAATAAATTCTGCAATCCAGGTTTGTAAGTTACTAAATAAAAGTGAAAAAAGCATTAGCGAAATACTAAAAGAATTACCAATAACTTATCAAAGTCCTACTATGGGACCTTTTTGTAGAGATAATGAAAAATATCAAGTTGTTGAACAATTAACTGAAGATATAATGAAAATTAAAGAAGATAAAACTAAAATAGATGATCAAGAAATTAAAAAAATAGTAACAGTAAATGGAGTAAGATTTTCTTTTGAAGATGAGTCTTGGGGTTTAATAAGAGCATCTTCTAATAAACCTTCGTTAGTAATAGTAATTGAAAGCGCAACGTCAGAAAAAAGAAAGATGAAGATCTTTGAATTTATTGATAGTTTATTAAAAAAAACAGGTAAAGTTGGAGAATACGATCAAACTATTGGCTAATTAGTCACAATATACTTAACTTGAAAAGGATCCGCTCCCAATTTGATAGCATTGGTTACACTTGCTGCGGCGTCCCAATCAATGCTTACAGAGGAATTAGTATCAAACTGCATTTCAAAACTTGATATATCCTCTGTTATTTCAATTGAGTTATTAAAATTCATTATGTAAGCTATTCTTGTTGAGTTATTTCTATTTGTACCAACAGTCCTTCCGTCATCTTGAACTAAAACACCAGCATATCTCCCGTTAATAGCGCTACTATTCTGATAGCCAATATAAGGCCTGAAAGTAGTATCACAGTCATTTGAGCTATCACAAGTATCATCAATAGAGTCTATAATTTCAGTGGTGTAGTCATAATCAGATGGTGGATTATCTGGATCAAATGAATCGGTGCATATAAGTCCAAGTGAACTACCAGTGCCTGCTGATGTAGATATAATTGTTTTTCCATGAACAGTATCTGATGCGTATCCGGTATAAGTGGTTGTTTTGCCATGTGAATAACAAGTTTTACCAGTTGAAAATCCTGAAGCTTTATATCCTCTAATATCAGCATCGTTTCCGCCGGTGTCTATAAATGTTTCGTGGTGTTTAATATTCAATTCGTTACTTAAAATAATAACAGAGTATGGAAATGTACCAATTGGTAATGCAACATTTGAGCCATCAAATAAGTCGGCCTTTACATTTGGTTGAATTATTACATCTTTGCCTGAAGTGTTTGTAAAAAAATTTGTACAAGATGTAAAGTTTGGATCAGCACCAGTGTCCCCTGTTCCAGCAATATACGGATCAGAAGAACAAACCATTGCTTCAAAGATTTTAATTTTGTAATTTAATGGTTCTTCATTACAATAATCTTGATCATAAGTGCTACCGCTATCATGAGAAACAGGTGTACCTGAAGTATCATCTAAAACTATTTTATTATCAGCATTTCTATGACACTTATCTCCAGCACTTGCCATACTCTCAGATATTAATATAAATCCAACTACAAAAAATATAATTGTTACAAAATTTTTTATTATTTTAGAAACCACTGACTTTTACTCCTGAAGATATCTTAACTAATTTAATTTTATTTTCTCTTTGAACAGGCATATATAATTTATTTCGAACATTTAAATTACTTTTATTATTATTTTCATCATCTTTATTTAAAATTTCCCTCTGCTCTCCCAGTGGTATGACTACTTTTAAACTTCCAAATAGTCCATCATTGTCTTTGTTGTCATTTAAATATCCAATTTCTAAAGCCAAATTACCTATGGATGAGGTTATACCTAATTTTTCTCCTTTTTCTTCATAAGTTGAACTTGGATTTTCCCATTCAAATAATTGAACAAAAAAGTCTGTGTTAGATTGATTTGATAAATGATAATTTAATTTTAAATCATATCCATCTAGTGCTTTCTCTCTTCCATCACCAGTAGTTTTAAATCCAGATATCGCATTATAATAGTTTGCAATAAAATCTAAAGAATTTGAAATCGCTTCAAAACCTAATCCACTTCTAAGGTGAGACTCATCGAACTGATAATCAATAAAAAAGTTTGTTCCCAACATGTAAGTATCAGAATCGTACAACTTTCTTTTTCCAACTCCTAGATTAATTGTAGTTTTGCTATCTTGGGATATTAAATTTAATTGATTAAACAAAGCACCGTCATCAAATTCAATTAATTTTGAAACACTTTCAATTTGTATTGATGGATCAAAGCCTTCTTGAACATTTAAAGAAAAGTCAAGATATTTTAAATTTTCAAAATCTCTAAAGCTATTAGCAAAGTCTTCTCCTATATTTTGTGCAAAATCATCAATTTTTGAATAAATTTTATTTTCTACTTTTGATTTAATATTTTCAGCTTTTAAAATACTGCCAAAAGTTAAGAAATATAATATTAATATTAAGTATTTGAACAAATTCATGTGTATAAATGATTAACATCAAGATTTGTTAATATCAAACCCAATTCAACTAAAAAGAGTTAAAGAAATATAAGAGAATCGATTAAATTTAAATTGAGGTGGCGGAGGGAGACTGAAACCACCTCGTCTCCTAAGTCACTAAAAATCTGTATAGAAATAAAGTGCCAATAACATACAGAAAAACACCAAATAATCTTTGAGTTTTAACTCTATCTAGATCTTGAACTGTTTTTGCTCCAATCCTTGCCATGAATGTAGTTATTGGAACAAAAATTATAAAAGCAGGTATATTGATAAATCCTATACTAAGTGGGATATCTGCTTTTAACATCATGCCAGATGTAAAAAATCCAATTGATCCAAATAAGGCTATTATAAATCCAATCGCTGCAGAACTTCCTATTGCTAAGTTAATTGGATAGCCAAAATATCTTAATATTGGAACATTCATCATAGCTCCTGTTATACCCATAGGAGCAGATATTAATCCTGACAAAAATCCAAATATTATTCTTGGGAAAATATTAAATTTTTTATTAATTTTTTTTTTCTTTTCATTCTGTAACAACAAGTAAGCTCCAAAAAAGAATACAACAGCAGAAAAAAAGAACAACAATGTTTTAGTATTCATTAATGCTGCCATCAATGTTCCAGAGAAAACTCCAATTATTACAAATGTTCCATAATTTTTAATAATATTGAAATCAACAGCATTATACTTTCTATGGGTTAATACTGACGCTGTAGCTGTTAAAATTGTTATTGAGAAAGCTGTGCCTACAGATAAATGCATTAAATAATCTTTATCCACGTTAAATGCTTCAAATACAAAAAATAAAAATGGAACTGAAATTAATCCTCCTCCGATACCAAAAAAACCTGCAAAAAAACCAACCGGAACAGCGGCTGCCATCATTAAAAAAATAAAATAAATATTATTAATCTCTAAAAGAGTATTATTCAATTTGCCCTGCCGATATACTTTGTGGATTAAATTTTACTTTATCCATTATGTGATCAATTTTCTTAACATCGGCGTCTCTTACACACATATTTTCACTTAAATATCTTTTCCAAAAACTAGAACCTGTTTGTCCATGGAATAAACCAAGAGTATGTCTCATGATTTGATTTAATCTTGTACCTTTTTTAATTTCTTCTTTTACATACTTAATTAGTTTCTCAACAACTTCTTGTCTTGTCAAAATTTCACTATTATTAAAAATTTGGTTCTCAATATCTGCTAACATGTAAGGGGAATGATAAATTGACCTTCCAATCATCACACCATCTACATTATCTAAATGTTCTTTGATTTGATCAGTAGACGTTATTCCTCCATTAATTATTATTTCTAAATCTTTAAAATCTTTTTTCAATCTATTTACGTATTCATATTTCAAAGGTGGAATATTTAAATTTTGTTTAGGTGTAAATTTTCCTAACATTGCTTTTCTGGCATGAATTATAAAAGTTTTAACACCTGTTTCTTTTAAAATATTCACAAAATTATATAAATTTTCGTATTGATCAACATTGTCATATCCAATTCTAGTTTTAACTGTTACAGGAATTGATGTTTTTGAAATCATTTCACTTAGACAATCAGCAACAAGATTAGGTTCTTGAATTAAACAAGCCCCAAATCTATTTTTCTGAACTTTTTTACTTGGACAACCTAAATTTAAATTTATTTCATCATAACCAAATTCTTCACCTAAATATGCTGCATTTCCTAATAGTTTTGGAGAAGAACCACCAAGTTGCAGAGCAACAGGTTTTTCCCTCATATCAAATTCTAATAGTTTCTTTTTATCTCCTCTATCAATAGCTTCTGAGACAATCATTTCAGTATAGAGAAGAACATTTTTACTGATTAATCTTAAGAAAAATCTTTCATGTTTGTCTGTGCAATCCATCATTGGAGCAACAGAAACAGTTCTATTTAATCTAGACATATTTTTTAAGTTTACTTGATAAATTAATTTTTTTTTCGTTTACATACTCTTGATGATTTTGCTCAATTTTTCCAAGTTCATATTTGTAATTAACCATTATTCCAAATGATCTTTTAAAACCTACATCGGACACATTTGCATTTATTACAATATCGTCAATTTCTGCACCGTTGTTTAGATGAAATCTACAAACATCATTAATTGGAAAACCTAGATCATTTTTTTGAATAGCTAAATAATTTAGAGCAATTTTTGTAAGTAAATCTTTATTGTCTATAAATTTTCTATCTCCAATTTTTAATCCTAATGATTTTAGAAATTCAACTTTAGGAAAGTTTTCTTTTTTAACTATTTCTCCTATTTTTTCATTATCTAAAGACTTAACCCAATCGGCAAAACCTATCATTGGAGAGAGTGTTCCAAAATTCTTTACATCAGTTAATTCTTCTTGCAACTCATAGACTACTCTTTTGATTAAAAAATTTCCTAAAGTAACCCTAGATAGTCCCTCTTGACAGTTGCTAATTGAATAAAATGTTGCGGTGTCATAATTTTCTTTTTTCTCATTATTAGGTCGTGTCAACTCTTGAATGGACTTAGCCAAACCTTTGGTTAATGCAATCTCAACAAAAATAATTGGTTCTTCATCTAAAGCAGGGTGAAAATAAGCAAAAAATCTTCTATTTTCTCCAAGTCTAATTTTTAATTCATTCATATCTTTCATTGAATGAACTTTCTCATATTTTAGTAATTTTTCTAATATTGCTGCTTTAGTATCCCATGTAATTTTTCTTAATTTTAAAAATCCAGGATTAAACCAATTTTTAAAGATATCTATGAGATCATAGTCTAAATCTTTTAATTCTGGATTTTTAATTAGAAAAGTTTGTAAATCCTCTCTTAAAGAAACTATTTCTGGTGTACCATTTGGTGCCATATTTAATCTTTTAAATAATTCTTTTCGTTTACCTGATGATATTCTTGATAAATTTAAAATTGACCTACTATTTTTGTTTTGATTATAATCTTTTATTGCCTCATCTATGATATCTGAATTTGGTTTATATTTTTCATTAACTTGTAATAAGAATTTTAATTTTTCATCGTAAGACAAGTTATGATACCTAAACAAAACATCTCTTGCTAATGTAATTCCAAAAGCTGCTCCTTTTGATGATAACAGGTCATCACATAGCTCAATCAAATCTCTTTTTTTAGAGAATTTTTTTAATGATTTTTTCTCTAAAATTTTTTGACCAGCATCAGCAATTGTCTCGAATATTCTTTTTATATTTAGCATTGTGTTTTTTATATATTAAAAACCTAAACTTTTACCCATTATTTTGTCAGGTAACCAGGTCACAATCTCAGGAAAAATACACAAAATAAGTATAGCTAAAGCCATAATTATCATAAATGGTATAGATCCCTTTAAAATTTCTGACAAACTAACATCAGGTGTTATACCCTTTATTATATAAAGGTTTAATCCAACGGGTGGAGTTATAAGACCAATTTCCATATTAATTGTAAATACAATTGCAAACCAGTACGGATCAAATCCCAGTTGAGTTATAACTGGCAATAATATTGCTGAAGTCATAACAATTACGGCAACAGGGGGTAAAAAGAAACCTGCAATCAAAAGAAATATATTTATTAAAATAAATACTACCCATTTATTAGAGCTCATCTCTACCATACTTTGAGCTAATGATTGAGTTACGTAAAGTTGTGATAATGTAAATGCAAAAAGATAAGAAGCTGCGATTATAAACATTATCATTACGCTTTCTTTCATTGAAACTTTAACAATATTCCATATTTTTTTTGGTTGATAAATCTTGTAGACGACTGCAATCAAAACAAAAACTAAAAAGGCTCCAACCCCTGAAGCCTCAGAAGGAGTAGCAACACCACCATATAAAACATATAAAACACCAGCAATGATTGCTAAGAAAGGAAGTATTCTTGGCAGAACTTCAATTTTTTCTTTAAAGGTTGGTGGAGTTCTATTCTTTAAAGCTTTAGCTGAGTCTTTATCTATAAAATAACTGTGTATAAGTGCCCAAATAGCAAACATGCCTGCAAGCATAAATCCAGGTATCAATCCGCTTAAAAATAATCTTCCAATTGATGTTCCAGTTGCAATTCCATAAACAATTAAAACAATGCTTGGAGGTATTAAAACTCCTAAAGTTCCACCAGCTGCTATAGTTCCTGTTGCAATTTGATCTGAATATCCTCTTTTTCTCATTTCAGGAATTCCCATGGTACCAATTGCAGCACAGGTTGCGGGACTTGATCCACTTAGTGCAGCAAAAATTGAACAAGCTCCTATATTAGAAATAACTAGTCCTCCAGGTACTCTCCATAACCATCTGTCCAATCCTGTATATAAATCTTTTCCTGCTGGGGAATTAGCAACTGCCATCCCCATTAATATAAACATTGGTATTGAAAGCAGAACAAACGAATTTAATCCCGCATAGAAAGTTTCAGCAAAAACATCTAACATTTGAAAACCTTCGAAAGCAACTAAAAGAGCTATTGATACAAAGCTTAAACCAAAAGCAATTGGTATTCCGGAAAATAATACTATCAAAGTAAAAACAGCAACAATTATTGCAATTATTAATGGATCCATTAGTTAGTATCCTTTTGGTCTGTAAGCTTAATAATTTCTGCTATATATTGTAAAATCATTAATGCAGCACCTATCATCATTGACGAATATGGTACCCACAATGGAGGATCCCAAACCGTTCCTGTTGAGTAATTTTTAGTAAACGCTTCCTCAACCATTAAAAAACCAAAATAAAATAAAATTAAAAAGAATAATAAACTGACTAATGAAGTGAAAATTTTAAGTCTTAATATATTTTTTTTTGATAAGAAATCATAGATCCACTCCATACTCACATGAGCTTTCTCACTTAAAACATATGCACTTCCAATAAATGTTGAAGCAACTAGAAGCATTGTAACTAGCTCAGTTTGCCATGTTATTGCTCTTTGAAAAAAGTATCTTTCAAAAACTAATTCTACAATTACAAGAATTGATAACAGTAAAGCTAGAACTGCAAAAGCTCCACAAGCTCTTGCAACATAATCACAGAATTTTAAGTATTTTTCTTTCATAAAAAAAACCCCTACTTACAGAGAATAAATAGGGGTTCTTTATATATTATTTTATTTAACTGCTAAAGCCATTTCCATTAGCTTATCGCCACCTGGAACTTTTTCAGCAAAAGCTTTGTGAGATGATTTTATTGCAATATCAACCCATGCAGCATGATCATCAGCATCCATATACACTAATTTAACACCTGCAGCTTTGTATGCTTCCTCAAACTTTTTATCTAAGTTTTCTACTTGAGCTGTCATATATTTCTCAGCAACTTTACCTGCTTTCATTAAAGCCACTTGTTGGCTAGAATTTAAAGCATTGTAGCTTTTCTTAGACATTAAAATTGGCTCATACATAAACCATAAACCAAATTTCCCTGGAGGCGTTGCACATTTTACTTGTTCGTAAATTTTGTAACTTACAAAACTTCCTGAACTAGTATTTGCACCTGTTAATACACCAGTTTGTAATCCAGTATAGATTTCAGATGATGGCATACTTTGAATACCTGCACCAGCAGCTTCTAACATTTGGTTGAAAGCTTTTCCTGCGGCTCTCATCACTTGTCCTTTAGCATCACTTGGATTCTTGATACATTTAGTTTTTGATGCAAAACCACCACCTAACCATGCATCAGATAGTACTACAACACCAGCATCACTGATTATTTTTTTAATCTCAGTCATCATTGGACCTTTGTTAAATCTCAATGCATGCTCATGATTTTTTACAGTTCCTGGCATTAATGTAGCATCAAACTCTGGATGGAATTTTGATGCATAAGCTAATGGGAAAGCAGAAATATCTAATTGACCTGTGGTCATAGGCTTCCACTGTTCTTTTGGCTTATAAAGTGACTTAGCTGGATAAATTCTAATTTCTAAATCAACGTTTGCTTTTTTTACTTCATCAGCAATAATTTGCACCATTTCATGACGAGGGTCAAAAGAGCCATCAGCTCTTGGTGTGCCTGGCCATTGGTGACTTGCTTTTAATGTAACTGCGTATGCAGATCCTACTATTGAAAAAGCTATAATTATTGAAGACAAATATAATGTTATTTTTCTTAACATAGTTTTCCCCTTTTTATTTATAATGTTGATATTAAATTGAACTTGAGCAGAAGAGTCAATATAAGGAAATGACGTACTTATTATGGATGGTCCTTTAAAAAATTTATTAGTTGTTGATCTTACTAGGGTTTTAGTAGGTCCATATTGTACAATGATTTTATCTGATCTCGGTGCACGTGTAATTAAAGTAGAAGCACCAGAAATTGGTGACGATTCAAGAAAATTTGGACCTTTTGTTAAAGATTATTCAGCATATTTTATGTCGCTAAATAGAGGAAAAGAAAGTATTGCTCTTAATTTAAAAAATGAAGATGATAAAAAAATCTTTGATAAAATTTTAGCAAAAGCAGATATTTTAGTAGAAAATTTTAAACCAGGTACTTTGGAAAAATGGGGATATGGTTGGAAAGATGTAAGTAAAAAATATCCAAAATTAATATACGCATCTGCATCTGGTTTCGGTCAGACTGGCCCTTTAAAAGAATTACCCGCTTATGACATGGTCGTTCAAGGAATGGGTGGACTGATGAGTGTTACAGGTCATCCAAATAGTGAACCAACAAGAGTTGGAACATCAATTGGTGATATTACAGCAGGCCTTTTTACTGCAATTGGAATTAATGCAGCTTTGTATGATAGACAAAAAACAGGTAAGGGAATGTTTATAGATGTTTCAATGTTAGACTGCCAAATTGCGATTTTAGAAAATGCAATTGCAAGATATTTATCTAAAAATGAAATTCCTAAACCGATGGGATCTAGACATCCTTCGATTGCTCCGTTTGAGGCATTTAAAACAAAAGATAGTTATATAATCATTGCCGCAGGTAACGATAAATTATATGAAAAACTTTGTGAAGTATTAGGAATACCTGAAATGGTCAGTGACAAAAGATTTAACACTAATTCACTCAGATGTGAAAATATGAATGAACTAAAATCAATTTTTGAAGATAAGCTTTCTTCAAAAAATACTTCTGAATGGGTAAGTGAAATGGAAAAATTAAAGATACCTTGCGGACCAATATTTAATATTAAAGAAGCTGTAGAAAATCCTCAAATCGAAGCAAGAAACATGATTGTTAAAGCCTATCATAAAGTGGTTGGTGATTTTAGATTAGCAGGCAATCCTATAAAAATGTCTTCATACGAAGATAAAAGTACTAGAGGGGATATTCCTGATCTTGATGAACACAGGGAACAAATATTAAAAGAGTTTTCTTAATTAAGAATTGTTTTCTTCGTCGCTTACGTTATCTGAAACTTGCTCTTCTGCTTCTGAAACTTGATCTAAAGAAACGTCATCACTTTCTTCAGCCTCGCTTGGAGCTTCTAGATTACCATTAGGTTGAGCTGATGGTGATAATTCAGCAAGATCTTCTTTTGAAACCTGAATTTTTTCAGGGATTTTTCTAGCTCTTTTAGAAGGAAGAATTGGCACACCACTTTTTGAGATTTCACCTTTGTACAAATTCTCAAAATCATCACCAATATCTTCATCTTCTTCAGCAGTATCATCAATTTGTTCTACATGTTTTCTTAGTTTGTAAACTGCAGCTTCGGTTAAATCTGGAACTTTAATTGTTTCTTCAGCTATTTCTCTTAAAGCAATAACTGTGTGTTTGTCGTTATCTCTATCTAATGTAGGTTCAATTCCTGAATTAAGTTGGGTAGCTCTTTCTTTAGCAACCAAAACTAATTCATAAGGGCTATCTACTTTGTCTATACAGTCTTCAACGGTAACTCTTGCCATGGGCGATTAAATATACTCCAAGATCAACAAAATCAAGTATTTTTACACTAAAATTGGATTTAATTTTTTTCTTACTAAAAAAAGAAGAATAAAAGAAATAAGTATATAAAGTGCAGATATTATAGCAATTTTCTCAATTGAAAATCCAATATCAATTAAAATTCCAAAAAGAGCAGTTCCAAAAGCAGTTGAAAAAACCATTAAAGCAGTAGTTAAAGCTTTAATAGATCCAATATGCTTTACACCATAAACTTCAGCCCAAGTAGAAGATCCCAAAACGTTTGCCAAACCATTTGATATTCCAATTAAACCTAGAAATATAAATGCAGTAAATTGTGCATCAAAATAAATAATTACAAAAGTTGACAGAAATAAAGGAATATTCATAAAAATTAAAAGTTTTCGACTTGTAAATTTATCAATTAAGAAACCAGATATTAAAAGTGTAATTACTGAAAATACTGAATATGACATAAAAGACTGAGCAATTACAAATGGTCCCCAGTTTTTTGATTCGGTAATAAATGATTGGTAAACAAATACACCAGTTGCAATCCAGGGCATGGCCAGCATATTCATACTTACAATATAAAATTTATAGTCTTTTATTACTTCAATTCTTTTCCATTGCTTAATATTTTCCTCTTTAAATTCTTCACCTTCAGTGCTTTCTCTCGTATCAAGTTCAACTGTTCGAACTAAAAAGAATGATGCAATCGGTAAAAATATCAGAATTAATAAAGCAATTACTGTCCAAATATTTTGCCAAGTTGTTAATGACAACAAAAATACCATTAAAACAGGTAAGATAAATTCAGCACTAGATAAACCAAACCAGCAAATACTTAATGCCCTACCCCTAGATTTTGTAAAATATCTTGAAACTGTTGTTGTTGCAGTATGAGACATCATTCCTTGACCTGAAAATCTCATTAAAAAAATTGCAATGAATAAAAAAACTATTGATGAAATTTTTGAAAAGAAAAAACAAGAAAAAGATAAAAGTAATGTTACATAGATTGCAAATCGAAAAATATTTATATCATCAATTTTCTTTCCAACCCAAATAAGTAATAAACTACTGCACAATGTTGCAGATGCATATATTGAGCCAAATTGTCCATGAGTTATCGATAGTGTCTCTCTTATACTTGTATTGAATATTCCAAGAAAAAAACTCTGTCCAAAGCTTGAAAAAAATGTAAATATAAATCCAAATACAATTACTTTTAAACTTAAATTTTTAAACATAAAAAAATATGACTTCTAAAGTTGCTTTCATAGGTCTTGGTGTAATGGGTTATCCAATGGCAGGATATATATCAAAAGCAGGACATAATGTAACTGTTTTTAACAGAACAAAATCAAAAGCAGAAAAATGGATTGGTGAATACAAAGGTAATATGGCTGATACACCATCTGAAGCTGCGAAAGATGCTGATTTTATTTTTACCTGTGTTGGGAATGACGATGATTTAAGACAAGTTTCATTAGGAGAACATGGATTATTTCATAATGCTAAAGAAGGATGTGTATATATAGATAATTCAACAGTGTCTGCTGAAATTTCTAGAGAACTTTATAAAGCTGCAAAAGATAAAGGATTTGGTTTTTTAGATGCTCCTATATCTGGAGGACAATCAGGTGCTGAAGGTGGAATATTAACTGTCATGGTTGGTGGAGATGAAAATGATTTTAAAAAAGCAGAGCCAATAATTGATTGTTATAGTAAAAAAGTAACTTTAATCGGACCATCAGGCAGTGGACAACTAACTAAGATGGTTAATCAAATGTGTATTGGTGGTTTAGTTCAAGGATTATCAGAAGCAGTAAATTTTGGAATTAATGCAGGTTTAGATATGGACAAAGTTATGGAAACTATCTCTAAAGGTGCAGCTCAATCTTGGCAAATGGAAAATAGATATAAAACTATGGTAGCAGATAAATTTGATTACGGATTTGCTGTAGATTGGATGAGAAAAGATTTAAAAATTTGTATTGAAGAAGCAAAAAGAAATGGTTCACCTGTACCAGTAACTGAAATTGTTGATGGTTATTATGCAGAAGTTCAAAAAATGGGTGGAAACCGTTGGGATAGCTCTAGCTTGATTGCTAGATTAAAAAAGAAAAAGTAATTGTGTCTACCACTGTTCCCTACTACGAGGATTTTTCCGAAATAAAAAAGAAAATTTGGTTAATGTTAAATGATGCAGTTACTAATAGATCCTCACCTTTTAGAATACCTGTTTTTTCATGTGGGAGTGAGAATGAAATCGAGAGTAGAATTGTTGTTCTTAGAAAATCAGATGAGCAAAATAATTTAGTTCAATTTCACAGTGACATTAGATCTGATAAAATTAAAATATTGGAAAAAAACCCAAATTCATCGATGTTATTTTATGATAAAGATGAAAAAATTCAGGTTAGATTAAAAGTTGAAGCAATTATTAATCACAATAATGATATAACAAAACAATCTTGGGAAAAAACTCAACATATAAGTCGTAAATGTTACTTAGTAGATAATGGACCAGGTACAGAGTCTGATATTCCAACATCTGGCTTAAAACCTGAATTAGATAATTTTGATTACACAAAAGAACAAAGCGAAGATGGATATAAAAACTTTACTGTTATACAGTGTAAAATTAAATCTATAGAATGGTTATATTTAGCTGCAAAAGGTCATCGTAGAGCTAGATTTGATGTTGATAATAATAAAGATACTTGGCTAGTTCCTTAACTAAAGATATCCTGTATTTTCAATGTCTTGCTTGGAAGTATTTTTTTAAGATCTTTTCTTTTGTATTTACTTAACCTTTTATAAAATTCATCCAAAGTCATACCAAAAGTATTTTTAAAAGTAGTTTGCCAATTCCAGCCTGAAGGTTGTTTAGCCCTTTGTATCCAAAATTCTCTAAAAACTAATTCAAATGCTTTTTCTTCAGAAATATTATTTTTTTTTAATTCGTTAACTAATGCCAGTACTATGAATGCAGAGCCAGCATAATTGCTATCAAATCCATTTTTTTGTGGTGATGTCTTATGTTTTTCGTATAAATGAGGTTCTTTATTAACCTTTTTAATGCTCCATCTTTTACTCTCTTTAATGTCGCTCTTTAAAAGATCTTTTTTATAATATTGCCTTGAATAGATCTCTTCTAAAACTTTAGCACCTCCCTCGACCAACCACTTTGCACTGTTTTCAGACAGACACCTATCTCTGTGAGAAAGTGCGTTTTGATAAACATGAAAATACTCATGAACAATAACAGTGTAAGTGCGAATTTTATTAATTGAACTTGTAAAATCTTTTGGAAATATGTCTAGTTGCATCCATGGTTCAGGTGAATTACATCCTTCAATACCTGAGTACTTCATATTAGCACGCTTTTCCGGAAAAGGATTTTTTGTGCTTTGCCATGCATAGATATCCATATTATAGCCCTGTTTCATGTTTGTTAATTTCATATTATTCTTTACCCAATTGTTAGTATTCTCATTTATAGGCATAACTTCTTGCACAATATTCATTATATTTTTGAATTCAGTAATCCATTTCTCTGGTAAATTTTCATGCAAGTTATATTTGAACTTAAATTTTTCAACAGCGACAACTGAATTAGAATAAAAAAATAAAGAGATAAAAATTATAAATATTGTTTTCATTTAATATTTAATGATCTATGGATTTCAATTATACGCTCTATTAGCCTGTTCGTTATTAAATAATTTCATAACTCCAGTACCAGCTCTGTCCCAATAATTAAACTTACACCCAGATCCACCACTTCTATAATTCCACTTACCTTTTTTAAGATCGCTTATCTGTTTTTCTCTAAGTTCAACAAGTTTTTTATGATTATATTTTCCCCACTCATTTAAACATATAAGTTTAAACGGATCATAAGGATCTTTTGATGTTGGAGTTAAATAAACAGTATCCTCTCCTTTTGGACAACCTTCAACATCATGAACATAAGCTTTTCCAAAAAACATATGTTTTGCATCAGTATCTTGGCCGCTTGAAAAATGAGCTTTTTTATTCATACCTGGGACACAAGCAAAACCTCCCCCCATCGCATGATGCACTTCATGAAGAGCTGTTTTAACCATATTATTTATATTTTTATTATGTTTATTTTTAAGAAACATTGATGCCATTCCAACACCACCTTCTCCACCATCAACACTCGTTACATCAGCAAAGGTAAAATAAACTTTTTTTGGATTATTAAATCCATTTAACCAAAGGTAACCACGATAATTGTTATTTATATGTTTATGAAGTTCTTTTCTTTTTTTATCTAACCTTATAAAGGTAACATCTAATTTTCCATCTTTTCGATAATCGTATTTATATTTTTTTACACCTGAAGATCCTTTTGTTTTTTTACTAAACTTTTCAACAAGAGCGTTCATTTTGTTAGCGTATTCTTCAATTTTACCATTTATATCTAGCTCACGATCTTTATCACTGGCTGTCAGCATGTATATGAAATGAATTTGATAATCATCATTTACATCAGGTTGATCCTCAAAAAATCTTCCTGGTTTTTTATCCATCTTTGCATTTTTTTCTTTTAGCATTTTTGTTTCTGCTATTTTTGTTTCTAATGCGGCCGATGCTTTAGCCTGGTCATATTTCCAAACAATTTCTTCATTTACTGCATACAAATAACATTCTTTACCACCAGTATATTTCTTAGAATATTTCATGCATTTTTTGTATGTTTTTTTATGAAGATTCTCTAAATCTTTACCTTTATTATAAGCATATGAATAGCTACCAGAATCACAACTAGCATAGAAAACAAAGTTTGTTTTTTTTTCTTTAATTTTTTTAAGTGATTTTTCTATATGTTTTTTGTAATTATATTTAAATGCTCCAGCACACTCTCCTTTAATAGAAGTTACTCCAGGCTCATTAACACCTGCATAAGCATAACCACTGAACAACACATTAAGAATTAAGAATGTAAAAATTAAAAATACTTTTTTCATATTGTTAAATACCTTTAATTATTATATTTGTTCCCTCAGCATTATCTAGTCTTATTTGCTTTATTGGTTTGTACTCTTCAGAATTATACCACTCTAGTGCTTTTTCATAACTAGGGAATTTGAGAACAATGATTCTTGGAAATTTAGTTTCACCATCAAATATTTGATATTCACCATTTCTAACTAAAAATTCTCCATCAAATTTTTTTACAATTGGATTAACTTTTTCAATGTACTCCTTATAATTTTCTGGATTAGTTACTCTTAATTGTGCAATTACATACCCTGCTGGCATATTAAAAAACAGTTTTTACGTATCTTTTCCAATTATCTTGATAATGTTTTGCGTTCTCAATTATTTTACATATTTCTTCCTCAGTAAGTTTTCTAACTACTCTTCCAGGTGCACCAACTACTAACGAGTTATCTGGAATTTCTTTATTTTCAGTTATTAATGCTTTTGCACCAATGATGCAGTTTTTACCTATTTTTGCATTATTTAAAATGACAGCTCCAATACCTATTAAACTATTGTCTCCAATTGTACATCCATGAAGCATAACGATATGACCGATAGTTACGTCTTTACCAATTCTTAAAGGGCAGCCTGGGTCAGTATGTAGAACGCTCCCATCTTGAACATTTGAACCTTCTCCAACATGAATGTTTTCATTATCCCCTCTAATTACAGCATTAAACCAAACACTGGAGTTTTTTTCTAATGTGACATCTCCAATAATAGTTGCATTTGGCGCTACCCAATTTTCGCCAGAGTTTTTTGGTTTTTTATCTTCCAAATCGTAAAACATAATTTATATATTATTACATTATGCCTATTAAAACACCAGTATGTGATTTTGGAAAAAAAGCAGAAAACTTTGAATTAAAATCTACAGAGAACAAATTAATATCTTTAAATGATATCAAAGGTGAAAATGGAACTTTGGTAATGTTTATTTGTAATCATTGTCCATATGTAAAAGCAATTATTAGAGATGTGGTGGAGGACTGTACTAAGCTTAGTGATTTAGGAATAAATTCAGTTGCAATATGCTCTAATGATCCAATCAATTATCCAGAAGACTCATTTGAAAAAATGATTGAATTTGCAATTAAACATAAATATAATTTTCCTTATCTGATTGATGAAACCCAAGAAATTGCAAGAAAATATGATGCTGTATGTACCCCAGATTTTTTTGGTTATGATAAAGATTTTGGTCTTCAATATAGGGGGAGAATTAGAGAGTTAAGGGAATTAAAGCCTGTAAGATCAGGAGATAGTGATTTATTTTTAGCTATGAAACAAGTTTCAGAAACAGGCAAAGGTCCTGAAGAACAATTCCCAAGTATGGGTTGTGGTATTAAGTGGTCATCTAATTAATGTATTTAATAATAACAACTACATTTCCTCCTGATGTTGGTGGTATGCAAAATCTAATGTGGGGATTGGCTAGATCCTTATCAAAAATTGATATGGTTAAAGTTTTTGCTGATTATCACGAAGATCATAAAAAGTTTGATGATAAAGTTTCATTTACAATTGAAAGAGTTAGTGGAGTTAAATTATTAAGAAAATATAGAAAATCTCTACTAATAAATGAATATTTAAATGAAAATAAAAATGTAAATTGTATCATTGCAGATCACTGGAAAAGTTTAGAACTTATAAAATCCCCAAAAAAGAAAATATGTCTAATTCATTCTAAAGAAATTAATCACCCTAAAGGATCTAGATTAAACAAAAAAGTTTTAGAAGTTTTAAATAATGTTGACCATGTGGTGGCAAACTCAAACTTTACGAAAAATTTAGCGATTAGTCTTGGAGTTGAAGAAAAAAGATTAATAGTCATAAATCCAGGTGTAGATCCCATTGAAGAAATTCCAAAAGACGACCTTAAACAAGCAGAAGAAATGCTAAAAGGAAAGAAACAAAGGCTAATTACCGTTTCTAGATTTGATAAAAGAAAAAATCACGAAAAAGTTATAATGGCCATTCGGAATTTAAAAGAGAAATATCCTGATATTACTTACACTTGTATAGGATATGGAGATGAAGAAGAAAATTTAAAAAAATTAGTGATTGAGCTAAAGCTGCATAAATATGTAGTTTTTTTAAGCGATATTTCTAATGAATTAAAAAATGCATTAATTGCAAAATCTAATATTTTTATAATGCCATCAATAATTCACAAAACTTCAGTTGAGGGCTTTGGGATTTCTTTTATTGAGGCTGCACAATTTGGGATTCCATCTATAGGTGGTAAAGATGGCGGTGCTTCTGACGCAATTGTTCATAATAAAACCGGATTAATTTGCGATGGTAATAGTTTAGATGAAATTTATTCAAGTATAGATAATTTATTTGTAGGTAATAAATATATAGAGTTTGGAAAGGAGTGCAAAACTCATTCAAAAAAATTTCTTTGGGATAAGATAATTGAAAACTATAAACGAATCTTATAAAATTATCACATGATTGAAAAATTTAATGGAATAATTTATTTAATTATTTTTATTGTTCATTTTTTGGTTTATGCAGTTTATGCTTTTAGAACCGTCGTTGGGACAAAAGCATTTATGGATCAATATAAAATAGATCATAGTGCTGCGGTAATGGTAAGATTTTTTGGAGCAGCATTTATAGGCTCTATATTAATGGCCATATACATAATGTTTGTTAGAGATGGTGGGGTAAATGGAACTTGGGGTTTCTTTAATTTGATATTTGTTCAAAACCTAATGTATTTTGTCGTTGGTGTTTACACTATATATATTAATAAATTAGGTCATAATGAGAAAACAAATAGCGAAGGTGTAGTAGCTTCTGCAGCTCTAACAATTTTAAGTGCTGTTCTAATTTATGGTCTTTCAGACAAAATTTATATTAGTTAAGTTTTTTTTCTAAATGTCGAAAATATCTGCCAAAAGACAATCACAATAGTTATAATTAAGATAATCAATGTTATAGGTCTGTCCCATAAGAAATTAGGCGAACCATCACTTATTAAAAGTGATCTTCTCAATGTTTCCTCCATTAATCCCCCGAGTACAAAAGCCAATATTAAAGGTGGCATGGGAAAATCATATAGCCTTAAAAAAGTTGCAACCACTGCAATACCTATCATTAAAAAAATATCGAAATTGTTAAATGACATCAAATATATCCCTGTAACTGAGAAAAATAAAATTAAAGGTATTAAGTAATTTCTAGGTACCGCTAAAATTCTAGCGATATAGGGAATTAATGGCAAATTTAAAATTAAAAGTACAACCATACCAATATACATTGACATGATAACCGACCAAAAAATTTCAGGGTTTGTCTGATAAAGTCTTGGTCCTGGCTGAATACCAAATCCTAAAAGAGCTCCAAGCATTACAGCTGTTGTACCACTTCCAGGAATTCCTAATGTTAGTAATGGAACAAATGATCCAGAGCAAGCTGCATTGTTAGCAGTTTCTGGTGCGGATAAACCATGAACACTACCTTTTCCAAATTTTTGTTTTTCTTCTTCATTCACATAATTTCTTTCCATTCCATAAGCTAAGAAGGATGCAATTGTTGCACCTGCACCAGGTAAAACACCAATTAAGAAACCAAGTATTGAGGATCTAGGTATTGTCTTAGCCATTTTAATTGTTTCTTCTTTATTTACTTTAATTGAGCCTAATTCTGTTAATGATATTTGTTTTGCAGCTCTGTTGGGGTCCTTTCCTCTAAATATAATTGTAAGAGCTTCACTCATTGCAAATGTAGCCATGACAATTAATACAAAACTTATTCCATCAGTTAGATTCATATTATTAAATGTAAACCTTGTGATATCTGATAATGAATCTTGACCAACGGTTGCTAACATTAATCCTAAAACAACCATCATCATTGCCTTTAAGAACTGTCCTTTAGACGAAAATGCAGAAATTGCTGTTAAACCCAAAATCATTAGTGCAAAATAGTCTGGTGATCTAAAAGCTAAACTTACTTTGGATAAACTAGGAGCTGCAACTAATAAAAATATTGCAGAAATTGTTCCTCCTGCAAATGAACTATAAGCAGCAATTGCTAAAGCTTTTCCAGCTTTACCTTGTTGTGCCATTGGATAGCCATCAAATGCAGTAGCAACAGTTCCTGGTATGCCAGGTGCATTTAACAAAATTGATGATGTAGATCCTCCAAATACTGCACCGTAGTAAACACCAGCCATTAAGATTAAACCCGTTGATGGATCAAAACCGTAAGTAATTGGTATCATTAATGCAATTGCAGTCATAGGACCAAGTCCAGGTAACATTCCAATTATAGTTCCAGCAAAACAACCAACCATCACCATTAAAATATTTGTTAGTGATAAAGCGGTTGATAATCCAATTAATATTCCTTCGATCATCCCATAACTCCAATGTATTTTAAAAAAGGATCGCGAAGATAAATATTTAATAATCCATGTAACAAATACATAAACGCAGCAACAAATGGGAAAGATAAAATAAACATCAAACCCCATCTTCTTTCACCTAAGAAATAGTAAGATGCAAAAAGAAATAAAGAAGTTGATATAAAATATCCAATTTTTAAAATTACAGCTGCATATATTAGTGAGATAATTATTAGATAAATTATACTTTTATAATCTAGATGTTTATGATTTACCTCTGTAGTAATTTTCTCAGGTAAAATTATTTTTAAACTTGATAAAATTATTCCTGCCCAACCTAAATATATTGGAAAAGTCCTTGCATTGAATGGTGAGTTCTCATCAAATGCAAATACTTGAATGTTGTTAGCTGTGTATAGATAAAATACTGATAAAACTAGAAAAAGCAGTGAGATAAATTTTGTAGGACTTATTCTCACTGCTTTACATTTTTTTATAATCTATAAAGATTATATTACTCCAAGTTTTTTCATCAGAGCTGTCATTTCAACTGTTTGTTTTTCTAAGAATGCATCAAATTTAGAACCTGGGTTATAAATATTTACCCATGCATTTCTTTTTCTAACAGCTTCCCACTCTGGTGTTTTTTGAACATCGCCAAGCATTTTAGAGATTTTGTTATAATCACTCATACTCATACTTTTTGGTGCAAAGAAACCTCTCCAGTTAACAAACTGAACATCATATCCTTGCTCTTTTAATGTTGGAGCTTCTGGTGCATCACCTACTCTTTCAGGAGCTGTGATACCAATTATTCTTACTTGATCTCTAGCACCCATTACTTCACCTAAGCCTGTTGAAAGTATTTGAGTTTCTCCAGATAAAAGTCCAGCAAGCGCTTTTCCACCAGCATCATATGGAACATAGATCACATCGTTCGGATTTGCTCCAGCTGCTTGGAAAGCTAACGCACCAATTAAGTGGTCCATGCTTCCTCTTACAGATCCTCCAGCCATTTTAATTGACTTTGGATCTTTTTGATATTGATCAACTGCATCTTTGAAATTTTTGATAGGTGAATTTTTTGCAACAACTATTGCACCATAATCTCCAATTACACCTGCAATTGGTTTAACATCTTTATAAGATAAAGTGCCAGTACCTTTTACATAACCTTTGTGTCTTGTAATAGATCTTAACACCAATGGTGTTGACTGAACTAAAACTGTATCTTTCGGAGCGTTATTGATTAGGTAAGCCAAAGCCTTACCACCTCCACCACCTGACATGTTTTCAAATGATGCACTTTTCAAAAAACCAGCTTTTGTTAATGCTTCTCCAGTACCTCTAGCAGTTCCATCCCAACCACCACCAGCACCACCGCCAATTAAAAAATGTAATTTTTCAACTGCAAATGAACTTGTTGATGAAAATAGAAGGAAAGCAGAGAATAAAACTGAAATAAAAGTTTTAATTAGTTTCATTATTTCCTCTCTTATTATATTTATGAAACCATCATTAAACATAAGTTATAAATTTTAGTCAATGCTCAAATATAATTTTTCCAAAAACATAAAGGAATATATTTTAGCTTTAGTAGGTAGTTATAAAGCTCTATTTATAGGACTTGTTGGTGGATACTTAGGTACTTTAATTAATCTACCTTTGCCCTGGTTATTAGGATCTCTAGGCTTAAATTTATGTTTCGCATTTACAAATTTTAAAATAGTTTTTCCAACTAAATTATTAAATCCTATATTTTTAATTGTTGGTATAATTCTTGGTGGAACTTTAAATGTAACATTATTATATAAAATTCATCTATGGATTTTTTCGTCATTAGCGATGTTAATCTGTACAATAGTCAGTACTATTCTTGCTGGTTATTATTTTTTTAAAGTTTGTAAATTTAGTAAATTCATTTCAGTTTTAGCAGCTCTTCCGGGCGCATTTGTTCCAATATCTGCAGCATTATTAGAATTTGGTAAATCAAAAAACGATAAAGGGGTTTTGATCCCTCAGGCTACAAGAGTGATATTTATTGTAAGTTTTGTGCCTATTTTTTTTATTAATAATTTAGGCTTCTCGGAAATGACAGGTTATAACTATGAAAATATTTATAACGAAAGATATTTTTTAGAAATATTATTTCTGTTAATAATTTGTTTCATTTTTGCAAACATCTTAAAAAATTATAAAATTCCATCACCTACTTTAGTTGGTGCAATGGCTTTATCTGGTGCTTTTTATACTTTTGAAATAATTAATGCCAGATTTCCAGATGCATTTATAAATATTGCATTTATATTTCTAGGCACCGCTTTAGGTACCAGATTAAACGGATTAAAAATTAAAGAATTATTATTTTTTATATTTCATGGAATAATAGTTAGTTCAATTTTGGTAATTGTTGCAATGATAACTGCTTATTTGCTCACTTATATAGGATTTGAATTTATACCAACTTTTTTAAGTTTTGCTCCTGGGGGAATTCATGAAATGGTTGTAATTAGTGTTGCTTATAACATTGATCCAATATTTGTGAGTTACCATCATTTTTTAAGAATTTTCATAATAGTTTTATTTTTGCCTTTTTTATTATCAAAATTTAAAAAAACTAATTAATGGCTTCTTGCATCCTTTGAAAAACTTTATCAGCTGAAAGTTTAGTCAAATCTGAAACTTGTATTGCTTTAAAATGCTCTCTTTCAATACTAACTTTTTTAGCAGTAGTGTGTGATCCAAATAAAACTAATCCTTTTGTATTTAAATGAGCAGCCATATGTGCTGGCCCAGTATCGTTTGCAATTACAAATGTACTGTCTTTAATTAATGTTGAAAGTTGAGAAATATTTAAAGCTTTCTCATTATGTAGTATTGTTTTAGCATCTATTTCATTTGCAATTTTAATCTCATTTGGACCTGGAGCAATAATAACTTGATATTTATCTTTAAATTTTTCGTTAATTTTTGCAATTAACTCATTGTAAAAAGGCCATCTTTTAATTGTTAAATGTGCTGAAGAAAAAGGAAATAAAATAATATAATTTTCAAGCTTATAAAATGATTTTATATTCGAGATATCTTCACAACTCCATTCAAAATTTGGTTTTAAAACATTTTTTGTAACAAGACCTGATTTAGATAGTTGATGTTTAAATCTTTGTAAAACAGGATCTTGATCAAATTCTTCTTTAGTTTTATCTAATGGCAGTGTAGTTGCAGAAGATGACCAAATTTCAAAACTTGATTTTGGATGTAAAATTTTTTTATAAAATCTTGATCTGCTAGAGTTTTGTAAATCATAAACTTTTGAAAAATTATATTTTTTTATTGTTCTCATTAAGAGATACAAATATATCAAATTAAATCTAGACAAACGTTTGTCTATTATTATACCTTTTATAAATGGATTTTTTTTTAATAATTCATAATATGATTTAGTAGTTAATATATATAAATCGTCATTTTTATGATTTTCATAAATATCTTCTATTGCCCCACTTGCTTGCGCTATATCACCTAAAGATCCATGTTTTATAATAAGTATATTAGACATATTTTTAACAACTTAACATAATATCAATTTATATGAATAAAATTTTAGTAGAAGTATCAGTTGGAGAATTGCTGGATAAAATTTCAATTTTAGAAATTAAATCTCAAAAAATTAAAGATCCTGAGAAACTAAACTTTATAAATGATGAATATAAAATTTTAAAAGATCAATTAAATATAAATATTAAAAATTACAGTGAAATTAAAAGTTTATATAATTCACTAAAAGAAATTAATTCAAAGCTTTGGGTAATAGAGGATGACAAAAGGCTTTGCGAAAAAGATTCTGATTTTGGTGAAAAATTTATTAAATTATCAAGAGATGTTCACTTCCTTAATGATGAAAGGGCAAAATTAAAATTAGAAATAAATAATAAAACTGGTTCTAAAATTAAAGAAATTAAAGAATACACCAAATATTAGTTTTATTCCCAGTCAAACCTTTGAAAAGAGTCAAATATCTTAAAAATACCTTGTGACCATTGATTACAAACTTTAAAAAATTCAGGGTCATTCATATTTAAACATTTAAGTGATGCTATTTTAATTTCATCTTTTTTGATCACAGCAAAATCTATAGGTGGGCCAACTGTTAAATCACTTTTTAATGTTGAGTCCATTGATATCAGGGCGCATCTCGATGCATCGCCAATTGAGACTTTTGGTGTGATTACTCTATCTAAAATAGGTTTCCCATATTTCACTTCTCCTATAACTAAATATGGTTTGCTATCTGCTGGACGAATATAATTACCTTGCGGGTAAACTAAATATAATTGTGGTGGTTGATCTTTTATTTGACCACCAACAATAAAGGTTGAGCCTAGTAAAACACTATCAGTATTAATGCCTTGAGGTGAAGAATGCTCAATATTTAAGGAGCCTATATACGAAGCAATTTGCTCAAAATCACTGCATGTATTTAAATTCATAATACCTGTTTCACTTTTTAAATCTTTTTTTATTGAATTATAAACTGCCTGGGAAGTTCCAAGATTTCCTGAAGTGACAATTACAATTGATCTATCCCCAACATCATGTGTTAGCATTTTGGAGTATATATTTACATTATCAAGTCCAGCGTTTGTTCTAGAGTCTGATGCAAATACTAATCCGGTCTCTGTTTTAATACCAATACAATATGTCATGATCAATTAACTGTTTAAATTATATGTTATCACAATAAAACCCATTTATTTCATATCAGGTATCTAATTTAATCATTTGCTTATTTGCCTCTTATGTAAAAAAATTAAGTAAATATGTCAGATTTTTGGAAAAATTATGATTCAAAATCAACTTTTGACGGATACATTAGCAAAGATAAAAAGTTAAGAAGTCATGCTAAAATTATTTCAAGTATTCTCGAAAAATATGGAAAAAAGAGACTTCAAGAAATTGAGTTAAATTGCCAAAGTACAATAAATGCTAGAGGAATAAATTTTAGAGTTTACTCTGCAAGTAATAGAGCGGAAGAAAAAAAATGGCCTTTAGATATTATACCAAGAATTATAACGAAATCGCAATGGAAAACAGTATCTATAGGATTATCCCAAAGAATTAAAGCGTTAAATTTATTTATAGATGATGTCTATAATCAAAAAAAAATATTTAAGGACAAAATAATTCCAAAAGAATTAGTTTTTAATTCTCCACAATATTTGAAAGAATGCGATGGTTTTTCACCAAAACATAAGGCTTGGGCTAATATTTCTGGAACAGATTTAATTAAAAATATAAATGGTAATTTTTTAGTGCTTGAGGATAATCTTAGGGTTCCATCTGGTGTTTCATATATGTTGGAAAATCGAATGGTAATGAGAGATATTTTCCCTGAATTATTTACAAGATATAAGGTATCTTCAGTTCATCAGTATGCGAATAAATTATATAATTGCATGACTGAATGCATTCCTAAAAAAACTAATAATCCACATATGGTTTTATTAACTCCAGGAGTTTATAATTCAGCTTATTTTGAACACGAATTTTTAGCAGAACAAATGGGTATTGCTTTAGTTGAGGGCAAAGACCTATTTGTTGAAAATGACAATGTCTATATGAAAACTGTCAAAGGGCCTCTAAAGGTAGACTGTATATATAGAAGATTAGATGATAATTTTATTGATCCAAAAGTATTCTTTAAAGGGTCTCTTTTAGGAGTTCCTGGTCTATTTAAATGCTGGAGAAAAGGTAATGTGGGTATCATAAACGCATTAGGAACTGGTGTCGCAGATGATAAAGCAGTCTATTCGTATGTAGAAAAGATGATTGTATATTATTTAGGCGAACAACCAAAAATTGATCAGGTTGAAACTTTTTTATGTAATATAAAAACACATAGAAATCATGTTATTTCAAATATATCCAAATTAGTTATAAAACCGGCTAATGCATCTGGTGGATATGGTATCATGATTGGCCCTAAAGCATCTAAAAAAGAAAAAGATGAAATGATAAAAAAAATTAAGAGAGATCCAAGGAATTATATTGCACAACCATTAGAAATTCTATCGACGGTACCTACAATCACACCTGATAACATTGAACCAAGACATTTAGATTTAAGACCTTTTATTTTAACAGGTAAATCAACGTATGTTACAACAGGTGGATTAACTAGAGTTGCTCTAAAAAAAGGCAGTACGATAGTTAATAGTTCTCAAGGTGGTGGATCAAAAGATACATTGATTGTGGATAGCAGGAATTAAATTAAAGTTGGTATTATTTTTCTTAAATCCATAGAGAGCTTAGGATTAATTTTTGAATAAATTACACCCTTTCCTAATTTTTTTAATGCCAAAATTTTCCCATCTGGTGAAATAATAGCCGTATGACCAAATGTTTCTCTTTTAGGGGTATTTTTTCCAGTTTGAGCAGGTGCAAAAATATAACAAAAATTTTCAATCGCTCTTGCTCTTAAAAGTGTTAACCAATGTTTTTGTCCAGTAAACTTTGTGAAAGCTGATGGAACAGCAATAAAACTCAAATTTTTTTTTGATAAATTTCTGTAAAGTTCTGGAAATCTCAGATCAAAACATATTGTAAAACCTATTTTGCCCCAAGGTAAACTGGCAGTTACTAATTTATTTCCTGCTTTAAAAGTTTTGCTTTCTTTATGCTGCTCTTTATTCGGAATTTTAACGTCAAACATATTAATTTTGTCATAATATTTGACAATTTTTCCATTTGGTCCAACCAGTATAGATCTATTTCTGAGTTTGTTTTTAACCTTAACACAAATTGATCCGAGTAAAATCCATTTCTTATATTTTTTTGAAACTTCTCTAATTTTCTTCAAAATTGGATCTTTATTCATTTCAAATGAATATTTAAAAAGTGTTTCTCTACTACTAGACATCAAAGAAGAAGTTTCAGGTGTAATAATTAAATCAGATTTATTTTTTATAGCTTGATTTACATATTTAATAATATCTTTAAAATTATTTTCATAATTTTCTCCACTAGATAATTGTATGCATGCTATTTTCATGTTTGAAACCCATATTTTTTTTCTAAATATTTAATTACATTATGAATTATAAAAGTCATAAACAAGTAAATACCTCCTGCAACGATGAATACTTCAACAGGTTTAAATGTAGTCGAAATTATATATTTAGCTACACCAGTTAAGTCCATTAAAGTAACAGTGCTTGCTAGAGATGTGCCTTTAAGCATTAAAATAATTTCATTACCATAAGCTGGTAAAGATTGTTTAATTGCAATAGGAATTTGTATTTTTGTAAAAATAATTTTGGAAGGTATGCCTAGGCTTCTTCCAGCTTCTAAATATCCTGGTTTTATAGTTTGCAAAGCTGATCTCAATATTTCTGAAGTATAAGCCCCAGTATTTAATGAAAATGCTATTATCGCACACCAGTATGGTTCTTTTAAAACTATCCACAAAAAGGTTGTTCTTAAATATTCAATTTGACCTAATCCAAAATATATTATGAAGATTTGAACCAATAAAGGTGTTCCTCTAAAAATATATGAATACCCATAAGCAAATTTATTAATCAACTTATTATTATTTATTCTCAAGATTGCAAAACCTAATCCAATAAAAATACCAAGAATTAGAGAAACAGATAGTAGTTTAAGAGTAATCAAAGTTGCATTCAGCAACTTAGGAAAACTATTAATCATTAATTCAATATCCATTAATAACCTTTGCTATATTTTGTTTCTAATTTATTTAATAATTGCATACTTAAAAATGTAAGCATTAAGTATAGAACTGCTGCAAATGAGTAAAAAAATAACGGATCTCTAGTTGAGCCAGCAGCGATATAAGATTGTCTCATTATTTCAACCAAACCTGTTACAGAAATAAGAGAAGTATCTTTTAAAGTAATTTGCCAAACATTACTCAAGTTTGGAATTGCTAGTCTAAGCATTTGAGGCAAAATAATTTTAAAGAAGTAAATATATTTATTAAAACCTAAAACTTTTGCAGCTTCAAACTGACCTTTATCAATTGATTGTAGGGCTCCTCTAAATACCTCGGTTGAATATGCTCCCGATATTATCCCTATTGAAAATGAACCAGTTAAAAAAGCATTAATTTCAATATAATCATTATATCCAAATATAGAGGCAACAAACATAATTGCTCCACTTCCACCGAAGAAAAATAAATAAATTACAAGAAGCTCCGGTACACCTCTAATAACTGTTGTGTATGCATTACCAATAGAGTTAAGAATTTTGTTATGAGATAATTTTAATGGAGTAAATAAAGTTGCAAATATAAAGCCTATTATCATTGCAGTTATGGAAACTGCAATTGTCATTAATGTTGCAAAGAATAGCTCGTCTCCCCAACCTTTATCACCAAAATATAGAAGTTCCATAATATAGGTGGCTAAATATAGCCACCCATAAATAATTTATTACATAGAAGCGTCAAAACCAAAATGTTTTATAGCAAGCTTACTAATAATGCCATCATCTCTAGCTTTATCAATTGCTGCATTAAAATCATTTAAAAGTTTAGAGTCACCTTTTCTAATACCTACACCAACACCATTTCCAAAATCTCCACCTGCAAATGTTGGTCCAGTTAATACAACTGCTTTACCAGATTTTTCTGCATAATCTGTAAAAGCGACAGCTGCAGCTAGTGCTGCATCTATTCTACCAGCAGATAAGTCTAAGTTTACTTCGTCTTGAGTTTTGTAAGTTCTAATTTTTACATTACCCATTAAACCAGATTCTAAGAAGTTCTGGTGAATTGTTGCTGTTTGTACACCAATAGTTTTACCTTTAAATGCTTTTGTTAAAACATCTAGTGTTGCTTGTTCATCTGCACTCACATTAGATAAATTTATAGCTGACATTGTTTTAAGACCTTCGTTTTTCGATCCTTTCATAACTGCTAAAGATGCAACTTCATCAGCATAACCTTGAGAAAAGTTTATTGTTTTCATTCTCTCACCAGTTATTGACATTCCAGCCATGATAGCATCAAATTTTCTTGAGACTAAAGCTGGAATCATTCCATCCCAGTCTTGCTCCACAATTGTACAATCATGATTCATAATTTTACATAATTCATTTGCTAATTCGACTTCAAAGCCAATCAAATTTCCTGCTGAGTCTTTAGAATTCCAAGGTGGATATGCACCTTCGGTTCCTATTTTAATTTGATCTGCAATAGAAGAAATTGTTAGAAATGATGATATTAAAATACCAAGTCCTAATACTTTTAATTTTTTCATTTTTTTCCTCCAAAAATTTTTGAAGATTATTTCATAAAATTATTGTTTTAAAAAGGAAAATTAATGATTTATTGACGAGGAAAAATTCCAAGAACAATCGAAGCTTGGTATATAAACTCTTGAAAGTTTTGTATTTCCGAAATTTTTGTTAAAAACATTTAACCAATTTTCAACTTGTTTTGGTTTTTTGTCTTGGCTTCCAACTTGAGCAGTAATTACACCTTTAGGTTTTAATATTCTTTCTAGGGATGACATATTTTTCGCAGCCAAATCTATGCAAAATTGATCATCATTCAGATCTACAAATATTTGATCATAGGTATTATCTTTGACTGATTTAATGCTCTCAAATGCATCACCCCAAACACATTTAACTGAATTTTTTTCTGTAGCTTTTTCTCCTATTTTGCTTAAATGTTTATCGCATACATCAACAACTTCAGGATCTAATTCATACCAATCTATAAATCCAAAATTTTGTGAAATACATTCTCTTGCTACTCCCCCGTCACCTCCACCAATAATTGCAACTTTCTCTTTATTTGAATTTAAATTAAGACCAGAATTAACAAAAGTTGAACTATATAAATGTTCATCACTTTCAGCGACTTGTATTTCATTATCAATAAATAAAGCTTTTCCAAATTGTTCTAAATCTAATATTTCAATATATTGTCCTGCTTTGGATTTAAAATTTTCTAATACTTTATTTACAACATAAGATTTTTTTAATCCTGGTGAACTATAGTTGTCATGGTAAAGATCAATCGTATCTCTGTTAAATTCCTTAATAATTATTTGTTTGTGTTCTATTTCTTCTTTAATTACCTTAAGAGCAACTGATGGTGAAACTTTTCCGCATGTAAAAAAATCAAAGCTAATAATTTCATTTTCTGGGAAAGTGTGAAAGCTCATATGGCTTTCTGCTAACAGAGCTACCAATGTAAAACCTTGGGGCTCAAATTTATATTTTGAAATCTTTAAAACTGTTACTTTTGCTAGTTTTGCAATTTTATAAACTAACTTTTCGTAAAATGAGGGATCATATTCTTTTTTGGTTCCAATGATATCTAGAGTTATATGTTCACCTACTTTTGTCACCTATTAACCTCTTTTATAATTTTTAGCTTTTTTTAAAACTTTATTCATTTCATTTATAGAAAGAATTTTTGGCTTACCAAGCTTAAGTGCGGTTATATATTGTAAACTCAAATTTTCAACTTCTTGTGCTAATTCAAAAGCATCAGGTAAATTTTTATCAAATGCAATCTGACCGTGATTTGCAATTAAACAGGCTTTTCTATTATTCAAAGCTTTTAATATGTTTTTTGAAAGCTCTCTTGTTCCATAAGTTGCATATTTTGAACATTTAATATCATTACCTCCCGCGAGCGCTACCATGTAATGAAAGGCTGGAATAGGTTTTTTGTGAACAGATAGAGCTGTTGCATTAGTTGAATGTGTATGAACTATTGCTTGAGCATCTTTCTTTTTGATATAAATATCTTGATGAAATCTCCATTCTGACGAAGGTTTATATTTTTTTTCATATTTTCCATCTAGACTTACAAACACTATATCTTTTACTTTTAGTGATGAGTATTTTTTTCCTGACGGTGTAATAAGAAAACCATTGTTATGTCTGACTGATATATTGCCAGATCTTAAAGCTGATAATTTTTTGTCATTAAGCATTTTGGAAAACTTAATAACATCATTTTTCTTTTTATTAGTTTTTGAAGAGACCATTTAAACCTTCAGTAGAGGCTTCGCATATTCCTTTTTCTGTTATTAATGCTGTAACATACTTAGCTGGAGTTACATCAAAAGCCAAATTTAATGATTTACTTTTCTCTGGATAAATTAAAACTTTATCAACTTTATTATCTTTGTTAATTCCATCTACATGAGAAAGTTCTTTTGGATCTCTTTCTTCTATTGGAATATCTTTAGAGTTATTTAAATTCCAATCTATCGTTGAACTTGGTAAAGCAACATAAAAAGGAACCTTATTATCGTGAGCTGCAAGAGCTTTTAAATATGTGCCAATTTTATTGCATACATCTCCGTTAGATAAAGTTCTATCTGTCCCAACAATACACATATCGACCTGTCCTCTTTGCATTAATATTCCACCTGTGTTATCTGCTATAATTGTGTTTGGAATTTTTTCTTCATTAAGTTCATATGATGTAAGGTTTGCCCCTTGATTTCTTGGTCTAGTCTCATCTACCCAAACATGTATTGGTATTCCTTTTTTATGCGCATGATAAATAGGCGAAGTTGCTGTTCCCCAATCTATAGTAGCTAACCAACCTGCATTACAATGTGTGAGAATATTTACTGTATCTTTCTTTTTATTGTATATTTCTTCAATAATATTTAATCCATTTTTACCAATATTTTCACAAAATCCCTCATCTTCTTTACAAATTTTTTTAGCTTCATTTAGTGCGACTTTAAATAAGTCTTTAGGTTCAACAAATGACAATTTGTTATTCATTCTATGCACTGCCCATTGAAGATTTATAGCTGTCGGCCTCGATGCAACTAATTCTCCAGAACTTTTTTTTATAAAATCTAAACTTTTATTTTCTTTTATAGCTAAAACCAATCCAAATGCAGCTGTACCTCCTATTAATGGAGCGCCTCTCACTTCCATAGTTTTTATAGCATTTATAGCATCTTTAACTGAGCTTAATTCTTTTATAATAAATTTATGTGGCAGCTTTGTCTGATCTATAATTTTTACGACTTGTTTTTCTTTATCAAACCAAATTGTTTTATATTCAACACCATTAATTTTCATTTATTAAGAACTCTTCCTGCAATTGTATTTAATTTATCTTTAGTTTTTTGGGTTCTTTTTTCTGGAGCAGTAATTATTGCTACATCTAAACAATTATTAGTTGGATCAATAGGATCAATGTGATTTTCAAAGTTCTCTATCAAGTTTTTAATCATATTTTTTGCTTTCGCGGCATTATCTAAGAGCACTTTTATAACTTGTTGAACATCAACATTTTCATGATCTGGATGCCAGCAATCATAATCTGTTACCATTGAAACTGAAGCATATCTAATTTCTGCTTCTCTAGCTAGTTTAGCCTCTGGCATATTTGTCATTCCAATAACATCTGCTTTCCATGATCTATATAAATTTGACTCTGCTAATGTAGAAAATTGTGGACCTTCCATTACAACGTAGGTTCCACCTCTTTGAAAAGGTATATTTTCTTTTTTTATAGCATCTTCACAAGCATTCATTAAACCTTTTGAAGTTGGATTTGCCATTGATACATGAGCAACAATTTCATCATCAAAAAAAGTTTTATTTCTTGCAAAAGTTCTATCAATGAACTGATCGATAATAACAAATTTTCCTGGGGGTAGTTCCTCCTTTAAAGATCCTACAGCAGAAACTGAAACAATGTCTGTAATACCTAGTTGTTTAAGGGCATCAATATTTGCTCTAAAATTTATTTTAGATGGAGATATAAAATGACCTTTTCCATGCCTTGGAAGAAAATAAATTTCTTTATTATTATATTTTGCCTTTAATATTAAATCTGAGGGTTTTCCCCATGGAGTATTTAAATTTAATGTTTCTCTATCTTTAAATTCTTCAATATCATATAGTCCACTTCCACCAATAATTGCTAATTTATTATTTGCCATATATTTATTTAGATTATATTTAAGTTTTATGGATTTAAAAGAACATATTAGATCAATTCAAGATTATCCAAAAAAAGGAATTCTATTTAGAGATATAACAACCCTTATAAAAAATGAAAAAGCATTCAAAGAATGTATTAACCAAATTGTTGAAAGATCAAAAAAATTCCATTTTAATAAAATTGGAGCTGTAGAGTCTAGAGGGTTTGTTTTTGCATCAGCTATTTCTTATATACTTGATAAACCATTTATAATGTTGAGAAAAAAAAATAAATTACCTGCTGACGTTCATTCAGTAGACTTTAAACTTGAGTATGGAACAGCTACAATAGAAGTCCATAAAGACTCATTCGATGAAGGCGATAAAGTTTTAATAATTGATGATTTAATTGCTACTGGAGGCACAGCAGAAGCTGCAGCCAAATTAATAGAAATATCAAAAAGTAAAGTTGCTGGGTTTATATTTGTAATAAATCTTTTTGATTTAGGTGGTACAGATAATCTTTTAAAAAAAGGATATAAGGTGGAAAATCTTTTAGATTTCCCAGGACATTAATTTATTTGAATGGAAAAATTAGGTAGAATTGAAAAAATATATAATAAATTTTATTACAAAATTTTTATAGAAAATTTTAGTGGAAAATTAACATATAAATTTCCCAATAATTACTTTAGATGGGATTTAATTGAATATTTGATTAAAAAATACAATTATCAAAGCTATTTAGAAATTGGATGTGATAAAAATCAATTATTTTCTAAAATAAATATAATGCATAAGATTGGTGTTGATCCAGTAAGTGGTGGAAATATTAGAAAAACTAGTGATGTTTTTTTTAAAGATAATAATGAAAAATTTGACTTAATTTTTATTGATGGACTTCACATTTATAATCAAGTCAAAAAAGATATTTTAAATTCTATTAAATTTTTGAATGATAATGGTCTAATTTTAGTTCATGATTGTATGCCTGATAATTTAGGAAAGCAAGCTGTGCCAAGATATAAAATGCAGTGGAATGGTGATGTTTGGAAGGCGATTGTGGATTTAAGACAAAATGAAAATTTAGAAATATTTACTTGTGAAATGGATCAAGGAATTGGAATAATTCAAAATAAAAAAAATACATCTATTTTAAAATTTACAAAACCTATTAATGAATTAAAATTTAAAGATTATTATGAAAATTACAAAGAGTATTTAAGGGTCATAAGCTTAGAAGAACTAAAAAAGATTTTCTGATCAATGACTTAAATTTCTTTTTTTTTCCAAGTGTCTGGTGTTAAATTATTATCAATTTCAATAGAATAGCGGTAATTAAAATCTTTTGTTCCTCTTTCTTTAATGTAATTGTATGTGTTTTTTATACCTGTTATTAAATCTATCTCAGTTTTATAATTTAGTAACTTTCTCGCCTTATCAGAGGAACATGTTGCGTGCTTGACCTCTCTTGGCCTATCCTTTTTATATATAGGCTCTAAGTTAGATCCACTTACATTTGAACAAATTTTAACTACATCATTTATTGAAACAAATTCTTCATCAGGACCAATATTTATAACTTGTTTATTAAGATTTTTTTGATCTAGCATTGGAAGTAAGCAATTTAAGCAATCATCAATATAAGAAAAACATCTTTTTTGCTCGCCATCACCATAAATTATAGGTGCCTTCCCTTGCATCATTCTATTAAGAAATATTGAAATTACATTTCTATATGGATCATCATATATCTGCCTTGGACCAATGATATTATGTGGCACTGCAATAACCCATTCTATTTCATTTAATTCACATAAATTTATTAAAACATCTTCAGCAGCAACTTTTGATATTCCATAAGGATCTATAGGTTTAGTTTTCATTTCCTCTGTAAATGGTGGATCTTGAAAACCATATCTAGCCATAGAAGAACAAAAGACTATTCTTTTTACTCTTTCATTAATTGCTGCAGAAAAAATAGATACAGAGGCCAGATAATTATTTTTTGTAATTTCAAATGGTGAAAACACAGAAAGACCTTCATGCGCAGTTGCTGCACAATGATAAACAACATCTATATTTTTCATAATTTTTTTGATTTTTTCAAAATCACAACAATCAATATTATGGAAATCAATTTTTTTTGGGATATTATCCATATATCCACCGGCCATGTTGTCTATGCCAACGACTTGATGTCCTTCATTTGCAAGTTTTTCAGATAAATGAGAGCCTAAAAAACCAGCAACTCCTGTTACCAAGACTTTATAATTTGCGCTTTTCATTAATTTAATTGCTCCTAAATATTCAAAATTTTGGTCTATACCATGATTTATTTAATAAAACAGAATTAATTATACCTAGCACTCTATGTTTATAAATTAGACTTTTGTTTTTTTTAAATAATATAGAGTTAATAATCATTTTCAATAAAGCGCCCAGAAACTTGGGGAAAATTTTAATTAAAGCAAAAAAATATCCATAATGTTTTTTATGATAATAAAATGTTGACCACATCCAATGCCAATTTCTTGAAATTTCCATTTGATAGTTTAAAGAGGTATTATGTGATGATCCTCCGACATGATGAACTTCTAGTGATGGATCTATAAATATTTTAATTTTAGCTGAATTAAACCTTTTACATAAATCAATCTCTTCAAAATATAAAAAAAAATTTTCATCAAAATAATTGATTTTCTTAATTTCTTTCATATTAACAAACATTGCAAATCCCTTAACATTACTAACTTCTTTTATTTTTTTATCATTTAAGATGTCTAAATTATCATACTTTTCATTTTTTGAGATTGGTGCAATTATTCCAAATTCAGGATGGTCTTTTGAAATAAGAATAAATTTATCTATAGTATCATTTTTTAATGTCACATCAGGATTGATTATTAAAGCATATTTTGTATCAACATGAGATAAAGCTAAATTGTTTCCTGCTGCATATCCAAGATTTTTTTTTGATAAAATACATTTAACATTCTGATAATTCAATTCTAGCTTATCTTTTAGGACTAAATCATTAGAATTTTCAATAACTATTATTTTTATATTTTTTCCAATAGAGTTTATGCAATCAAAAATTTTTTCGTCACTGTGAAATGAAATAATTATTGCTGTTAAATCATTCATAATTAAAAAATTAATGGTAGCGGGAAGTGGGATCGAACCACTGACCTCGGGCTTATGAGTCCCGCGCTCTAACCAACTGAGCTACCCCGCCATAAATAATTGTTGGTTTATAATACTTTTATTTTTGTTGCAAACAAGTTTGTTTATTATTCAAATTTTAAAATTAAACAATATTATATTTATTAATAATTAATAAACTTTGCATAAGTTAGGGTTTGTTCTTATTTCTGAACAAGATAGAGAGTCTATGTCCCAAAAATCTGTATAAACACCTGTAATATTTTTACCTATGTTTTCTAAGTTAAATTTTTCATCATTTGAAGAAAAAGAGAAAATAGAAACCCTATTCTTATATAGATAATTTAAAAAAGATTTATATTTAATTGTATTTGAAGTGCTTATTGAAATTAATTTAATATTAAAAATAATTGAATAAATCAAATTTCTTCTTCCATCAGTGAATAAAAACATTGGATTTTTAATTCCATAGAATTTAGCTTTAAAATAATCATAGATGTTAAAGACTTCTACTATAAGTCTATCTTGAAATTTAAATTTTTTTTTTATAAGTTTATAATTTGAAATTTTATCTGTTACCAAAATTAAATTATCATTATTTTCAAATATATCTATTATTTCATCTTCTTTTAATAGTGTATACTGATTATCAAAAATCTTAACACAATCAGAAAGATCATTACTTAAAACTTTTTTTCTTATTTTTTTATCCTTGTCTTTAAAAAAACTTTTTTTACAAATTCCTTCTAATATTTTGAAATCATGTTGGGCAATAATTTTATCATCATCAGTAACCAAAAGGTCTAACTCAATTAATTTATATGAATTTTTAATACTACTTAAAACTGCTTCTAAGGAGTTGGTATAGGCCTTTCCATCAATTCCTCCTCCAGCATGCGCGATGAATGATGTGGATAAATCATTTTTAATTAAATTATTGTGAAATAATTTGCTAATTTTATTCCCGTTATTAATATTAATTACAAAAATATAAAGAAAGAAAATAAATAGTATAATTAAATTGATAATCTTAATCTTCATTCAATCCCCAAAATTTATCATAAAGTTTTGAAGACCCTTTCATTAAAAAACTTATTTTTTTATAATCAGGATTATCTACAAAAATACTATATCCCAAACCTGCTTTTCCATGGTTGTTATGGATTCTAAAATTCATAGCTTCCAACAAACTAGGAAACAAATCATAATGATTCATGTAATCTCTCATTATTTTTAATTCATCTTTTACAAAAAAATTGTTGTAAATATACCTATCATTAGAATTTAAATCTTGCATTAGCAAATGATCTCCTACAATTACTAAAAAGGTATTTTCTAAATCTAATTTATTTAAATTATTTATAAATTCATTTAAGTATTTTGAGGTGCATTTTACAGAATCAGAAATCGTAAAGTTGTTTAAGTTTCTGTCTTTAATTGTTTTTTTTAAGCATTCAACATTTGGATATCCAGCTGGTGCATGCGTGTCCAAAGTCATAATAGTAAGAAAGAAATTATTTTTTTTTATTTTCTGTTCTTTCAGAATGTCTAAAGATGCTTCAAATAATATATTATCATGAATGCCTCCGGTCCAATTTTTTTTATAATGATACGCTTTTTTTGAAGTTTGATATCCCAATTCCTTTAATTCATTTAAACCTAATAATTTTGTATAATGATGAGAAAGTAAAAATTTATCTGTTAGAGAATTGCTCAAATTATCAGATGATATAAAAATATTCTCATATGAATTCTGATACAATAAATCAGACAAGCAGGTTAAATTTGGTAATAATTTGTTTAGACCTCTTAAATGTATTATATCTGAAAAAGAGTCCTTATATTGTAGTAAAGGTATTCCACATTGAGATGAAACCAAAGAAGACAATGTATAACCAGTTCCAGGTATTTGATAAAAATATTTAACTTTTTTACTATTATTTTTATTTGATATATCTTTTAGTAAATTTTCACCAAAAATTTTTGTATTTGAGAATGTATCTTCTAAAGATTCAACATAAACAACAACTAAATTATATTTATCTTCATTTTGAGACACAACTGGATATTCATAATTTTGATCAAAAAAGTCTAAATTTTTGACTGTATCTGGCTCTTTAAAAAAATTTGTAAATAAATAAAAAAAGATAATAATCAAAACTATGAAAATAAATATTAAGTATTTAATGAAATATGTTCCAACAAATCTGAATACTAAAAAAAGATTATAATTACGAAAATTTTTTTTAATTTTTTTTAGTTTTTCAATTAATATTTCGATAGAGTTATCTTCATTTTCTATGATAAAATTAATAAAATTAATTAACAAAATTAAAATTATTGAAAAAATTAATGGAATAATTGCTAACCATTTAATAGCACTATTTACTAAGTTACTATCACCATCTAAATAACCATAATAAATTAATTTTAAATTAAATATAAATTGCTCTAGATAAAGAGAACCAAATTTCTTGTTAAGCCATAACGGCAAAATTAAAAATAAAAAAAGAAAAAAGTAGATAATTAAATAAATAAAAAATTTTTTTTTTTGTTTAATTAATGACATTTAAAACTTTAAATAGTTTATTATTTCACTTACTTTTATCTTATTTTAAAAAAAAGAATATATACATATCATCAATTGTTTGTATAAGAACTACTATATTTTAAATTAAGTAAATGCAGAATAAAAAATTAGTTATTGTAGTTCCTTACAGAAACAGGCAGAGACAATATGAAATTTTTTTGTTTCACTCTAAAATATATTTTAATGAAGATAAATTAGATAAATATCTAAATTTAAAATTATGTTTTTTAGAACAATCAAACGAAAAACCGTTTAATTTAGGATCTCTCAATAACGCAGGGTTTTTAATTAACGAAAAATATCTAGATTATATAGTAATCAATAATATTGATTTTTTACCAATGATAGCTGACTACAGTTATTCTAAAGAGCCTATGTTACTTATTAAACATGGATATAACAATCTTCCAATAGTACCTTCAAAAGATCCCAAATTAATTGTGAAAAGTCCTAGAAGAGAAAATGTTTTTTTGGGATCCGTGTTGATACCAAAAGATATATTTAAAAAAGTAAATGGTTACTCAAATTCTTATTGGGGTTGGGGATTTGAAGACACTGATATGAGAAGAAGATTAGAAACAAATAATATAAAAATTAATTATAGAGATGGTTTTTACCAACCTCTTATTCACGACAATTTGGGTTATGAAATTAATGAAGAAAAAAAAGTAATTCCAACCAAATATCATGTTGATAACCAAAAAACTTTTAACAAAAATTGGGATGATAATAAAAATTATTTAAAAGATGGAATAAATAATTTCAAATTTCAAATAAAATCAAACGAAGAAATTTATAAAAATTTTAGAAATGGTGCTACATTTGAAATTAGACATATAAAAGTTGATTTCTAGGTTTTTTTATTTTTTTCTTTTTTCTCTTTTAACTTTTCTCTTTTGCTTTAATGAAAGTTTAGCTTTTTTCATTACACTGGAATCTTTAAATGATTTTCCGCTATATCTTTTTGACATTTAATTTATTTTTTCAAAAAATTTATCCTTTAATTGATATGTAAAAGGGTATTCTTTTCCAAGTGGTTGGAATTTAGTCTTTATTACTATTACGTTTTGCTTATCAAGTTTAAACTTCCATGTTAATTTAATATCACCTGAAAATACTCTTAACTTACCTAAATTTGTAAATCTCCATCCATCTTCTGAAATAATTTTTCCATCTTGGTATCTTTTGTAATTTTTTTCATCAAATATATAAGTGACAACACCTTGATTTCTTTCATCTTCCAATGTTATTGCATAATTATTTAAAAATTCTGCTGTTTGAGATTTATTCAAACTTTTCTTTGATATAGATTTCAAAAAGTCAGTAGTTTTATCGATGGTTTCATCTATTTTATCTTTTGCTATCGAGATCGATGATAAAAAAAGAGATATGAAAAGAATGCTAAATATTTGTTTAAACATAATTTTAATTTAATAAATTTATAGTAAATAAAAAAGTGAATATTGACGCAAATGTTGAAATAAAAATTGCTTTAATTATATTCTCTGGGCTTACATTATATGCAGAGCACATTACAATTGAGGTAGCTCCACAGGGTCCGACACTAACTAATAAAGCTCCAGCAAAATTAATTGGATTTGATAAGCTAAAGAATGTGTAACCTAAAATTAGCAAAATCATTGGTGATATAATAAGCTTAAGTATTGAAATAGTTATTGTTAATTTATTGAAAACTTTTTTTGAGTAAAAAGAAAGAATAATACCAATCGCAAATAAACCAACTGGCATTACACATGCTGCCAATCTTTGAAGAATATACTCAAATGGGGTTTCGTCTATATTGATCTTTGAAATTCTTATTATCAATCCAATTAATATTGCCAATATCATCGGATTTAATATTAAATTTCTTAAAAACTGAAATAATTTAATTCTTTTTTTTACAGTAAACTCTAAAAAGAAGCTAACTATGGATAATAAAACTACACTATCCATTAAAATAATACCTGATATTTGAATTATCGTACTTCCAGCAAAGAAAATTTCAGCTATAGGTAAAACTAATATCACATGGTTTGATAAAGCAACTGTTAGAGCCCAAATAATTGATTCTTGTATCGATCTTTTAAAAGTATTTTTAGTTAATAAAAAAGCAAATATTCCACTTGTCAACTGCATTAAAAAATATGACAAAATTTGAGATACATCTATTTCACCAACATCACTTTGAGCAACTAGTTTTATGATTAAAGCTGGTACCGCTATATAAAATGAAAATAAATTAAATATTCTAGCCTTTTGTAAATCAAATACTCTAATATATCCTAAGATATAACCAATAAGAGTAATACCTATAAATGGAGTTAGGCCTAGAAATACCTGCAACATTATTGGACAGTAATTCTATGCATAATTCTATTACCTTTAAAAGCTGTTGCTTGATGAAGCATAGATCTATTATCCCAAATGGCTAGTTGGTTCTTTTCCCACTCTAAAGAGTATTGAAAACTTTTTTTCAATTGGTGTTTAAATAAATAATTTTTAAATTTTTTATCAATTTTATTGTTATTAAAACGAATAAAGTGTCCTGGACTACAATATAAAGTGTATTTACTGTTTATTTTTCTTATCAATTTATGCTTTGAAATAAGTTCTTTTGCTTTTTTTCCCTTTTCTCTTTCTCTTTCCAATCTTGTTACTGAAATAGGTCCCTCTGATGAGAATATACATTTTTCATTTTTAAACTGTCTTTTAAAATTAGCTGGTAAGTACTCATATGCTAAATATTGAGAACAGAAATCTGTGTTTGCCTGACCTTTTTTTGGAACTAACTTAGATAGTAGCATTGTAAATCTAGGGGGCTTTTTAGTATAAATTGAGTCTGTATGAAATTGCTCACCAAAACTAGGGCCTTTATCAGTAGATTTTCTTTGAACAACTGTTATTTGAGGATATTTTTTATTTAAACCTTCAAGTCTTGGATAGTTTGCGAGTTTGCCAAACTTTTTTGCAAATTTTATATAATGGTCAGAATTTAATTTTTGGTTTCTAAAATAAATCATTCCATATTTTAATAAGGCAGATTTTATTTTTTTTAATGTAGAATTATTAATTTTATTTAAATCACACACTAATTCTGCACCTATATTTTTTTTATTAGGAATAATTTTAAGCATTTTTTAAAAAGAAACTTTTTAATTGTTTAATTGTTTCTTTGGGATTTTGCTCTGGTATAAAATGTCCTGATTTAACAGCAACTCCAACAACTTTTTTATTTGAATATTTTTGCCAAATTTTAATTGGTTTAAATTGTTTACCTATAACTCCATTTTTTCCCCATAAAACTTGAACAGGAATATTTAATTTTTTCTTTCGATCGTATCTGTCATGATCAAGATCAATAGTAGCAGATGCTCTATAATCCTCACACGATCCATGTATTCTTTTTGGTTGCTTAAAGCACTTTAGATATCCCTCTTCTACTTTTCCAAATTTATGATTACCGGACCATTTATCTAAGCAATTCTTCATCCATTTTCTTGGATCACTCATTATCATTCTTTCTGGTAGCCACTTTGGTTGAATTAAGAAAAACCAATGAAAGTAAGCTTTTGCAAAATCTCTTGTTGTTAATTCATACATATCTAAAGTTGGACAAATATCTAAAACGCTAAGAGCAAGCACGTTTTTTCTGTGATCTCTTGCCAATCTATGAGCAACTCTTCCACCTCTATCATGGCCTGCAACATAAAATTTACTATACCCTAATTTTACCATCATTTGTTTCATGTCGTTTGCCATTTCTCTTTTTGAGTAATTAAAATGTTTATTATCAGATGGTGGAGCTAAACTGTTTCCATAACCTCTTAAGTCTGCTGCAACTACAGTAAAGCTTTTTGATAACCCTGAAGCTGTTTTATGCCACATTAAATGAGTTTGAGGATATCCATGAAGTAATAATAAAGGTGGTCCATCTCCTTTAATTTTACAAAAGACTTTTCCTTTTTTAACTTTGACGTATTTGCTCTTAAATCCTTCAAACATTTATTTACTTTAATATATTTTTATAATTCAATCAGTAATTTTAAAATTGTTCAAATACAAGGTTAATAAGCTTAATTATTAAATTGAATTATCATTCATTGGATGTATACCTTCATTTTTGTGAGAATTGAAGAAGAGCTAAAACTAGATTATTCCGACGTACTTTTTAGACCTAAAAGAAGCACTCTTAAAAGTAGAAAAGATGTTAATTTAAAAAGAACTTATCGTTTTAAATACAGTAAAAACGAATGGTCTGGAATTCCTATAATGGCAGCTAATATGGATGGTGTAGGTGTACTTGGTGTAGCCGAAAAATTATCTGAATACGGAATGATTACATGCTTAACAAAACAACATGATGTAAAAAAAATTAAACAATTTAAAAAAATTAAATCAATATATCCAAATGTAGCTTTAAGTATTGGAACAAAAAAAGAAGATTTTCAAAATTTAGATAAAGTTTTAAAAGAATTTAGTTTCATAAAATTCATCTGTATAGATGTTGCAAATGGTTACTCTGAACATTTTAGTAAATTTTTAAAATCTGTTAGAGATAAATACCCAACAAAAACAATTATTGCAGGTAATGTTGTTACTGCAGATATGACTCAAGAATTAATTTTATCAGGAGCAGATATTGTGAAAGTTGGAATTGGACCAGGGAGTGTGTGTACAACAAGAATACAAACTGGGGTTGGCTATCCTCAGTTAAGTGCGGTAATAGAATGTGCTGATGCAGCGCATGGATTAGGTGCACATATCATTGCAGATGGTGGATGTACATGTCCAGGTGATGTTGCTAAAGCATTTGGTGGAGGAGCTGATTTTGTTATGCTTGGAGGAATGTTTGCAGGTCATGATGAAGGTAAAGGAAAATTAGTAAAATCTAATGGCTCAAAGTATGTTGAATTTTACGGATCAAGTTCTGAAACTGCAAATAACAAACATTATGGTGGACTATCAGATTACAGAAGTAGCGAAGGAAGAACAGTCAGAGTGAAATACCGTGGTAAAATTAATGATACCATTTTAAATATTTTAGGTGGTGTAAGAAGTAGTTGTACATATGTTGGTGCACCCTCTTTAAAACAATTAAGTAAGTGCACAACTTTTGTCAGAGTTACTAAGCAATTTAACGATACATTCACTAAATAAATGAAAGAATATTCAATAGCTTCTATTGCGGGTGACGGCATTGGAAAAGAAGTTGTACCTGAAGCGCAAAAAATATTAAAAGAAATTTCTCAACAACATCAATTCAAATTAAATATAGATGATTATGATTTCGCATCATGTGACTATTACGAAAAGCATGGAAAAATGATGCCAGATGACTGGAAAGATAAATTAACTAAACATGATGCAATTTTCTTTGGTGCAGTTGGTATGCCAGATAAATACCCTGACCACATAACACTTTGGGGATCATTGTTAAAATTTAGAAGAGAGTTTGATCAATTTATTAACTTAAGACCTGTAAAGCTTTTTGAAGGTGTTAATGCACCATTAGCTAAAAAAAAACCCGGTGATATTGACATGATAATTGTTAGAGAAAATACTGAAGGAGAATACTCATCAGTCGGTGGAAGAATGTATCAGGGAACTGATAGAGAGGTTGTTATTCAAGAAACAGTAATGTCAAAATATGGAATAGATAGAGTTCAACAATTTGCTTTTGAATTAGCTAAGAAAAGGAAAAGAAAAAAACTAACAAGTGCTACAAAATCAAATGGAATATCTATTACAATGCCTTATTGGGATGAAAGATTTAATGAAAATAAAAAAAATTATCCTGAAGTTGAAACTGATCAATACCATATCGATATATTAGCTGCTAGATTTGTTTTAAGTCCTGAACGCTTTGATGTAATAGTCGCATCGAACCTTTTTGGGGATATTCTATCTGATCTAGGACCAGCTTGTACTGGAACTATTGGAATTGCACCATCTGGAAATATTAATCCAACAAATAAATACCCATCATTATTTGAACCTGTACATGGATCTGCACCAGATATTGCGGGCCAAGGGATAGCCAATCCAGTGGGACAGATTTGGTCAGCTGCAATGATGCTAAATTACTTGGGTGAAAAAGAAGCTTCTGACAGAATAGTAAAATCAATCGAATTAACTCTTAAAGATAAAGACAGTCGAACAAAAGATCTTCTAGGCTCTAGTAATACAGAACAGTGCTCAAAAAAAATTTTAGATAATCTTAGTTCAGTCTAAAATTTAATAAAAATTATGAATTTTCTTAAAAATAAATCTATTACCAAAGTTATAATTTTATCTATATCTGGATTTTTTATTTTAGTTTGCCAAGATTCTACTGCAAAATATCTGGGAACATTAATGCCATTAAATCAAGTAATTTGGGGCAGATTTTTTTTTCACTTTGTGATTATTTTAATTTTATTCGCAATATTAAAACCTAAGTTAAAATTAAAAAGCAATTTTAAAATTAATATTATTAGATCTATATTAATGGTTTTTGCTACTTTTTTTTTCATTCATTCTTTACAAAAATTTGACCTTGTCGATATCTATGTAGTTTTCTTCTCAGCTCCATTAATAGTATCAATTTTAACGGCATTGTTTTTAAAAGATATTCTTTCATCTAAAGGTATAATTTTAATGTTATTAAGCTTCGGGTGTATAATTTATTCAATGAGTCCTAGTATGAAAGTATTAAGTTTAGACTTAATTTTTCCTTTGGTACCACCAGTATGTTGGGCTTTATATCAATTTTTTACAAAATTTATTTCTGGTAATAATGATCCTTTAGTGGCGTTATTTTATGCTGCTGTTGTTGGGGCCATTGTTTTCTCTATTTATGTAATGTTAGACTGGACTCCCATTGAGAATAATAGCTTGTGGGTTTGGTTGATATTTCTTGGTGTATTAGGTTTTACCAGCCACCTTTTAATTATATTTGCAATTCAACTATCAAATTTATCTTTTGTAACTAATTTTCAATATTCACAATTAATTTGGTCAACATTAATCAATTTTTATATATTCGGAGTACCTTTTGATTTTAATAAAACTTTTGGAGTTATTGGAATAATAGTTTTTGGAGTTTTATTTGTTCAGGCCGAGAGTAGAAAAAAAAAACTTAGTTCTTAAAATCCTTATTGTTTAAAGGTTTTTCTAATACCTCAACCGGATATTTTTGTTTTTCAATTTCAATATATATATTTTTGTCTTTTAATGTTTCAACTGTATTACCAGAATTGACATATCCAAATGAAAGATTTTTATCATAACAAAAAGAATAATTTCCTGAAGTTGTTCTCCCAATAATTTTATCATCCATATAAATAGGTTCTTCATGTAATAAAAGTGGCTCCCCAGGTTTACTGTCTTTAAGAGTAAACATCATCATCCTTTTATCTAATTTTTGGTCTTTAATTTTTAATAGAGCATCTTTTCCAATAAAGTTTACATTTTTCTTATAACTAATTGCAAATTTTAAACCTGCTTGATACTGATTTTCCTCTGGTGAAATATCATGTCCCCAGTGAACAAATCCACTTTCCATTCTCATAATATCCATTGCATGCATTCCACAATGAGATAGTTCGAAATTTTTCCCCTCTTCAATTAGAATTTCATATAAATCCTTAGCTAAACTTGAGTCAACATAAAGTTCAAATCCTAATTCACCAACATAAGAAAGTCGTTGAGCCCAAACTTTAACACCATTTATTATGATGAACTTCCCAGTTCCAAACTTAAATTCATCATTACTAAAATCATCATTACTTATTTTCGATATCATCTCTCTGCTCTTCGGACCAAACAATCCTAGACAACAAATATCTTCTGTTACATCTTTAAAAGATACGTCTTCATCTAAATATTTTAAGATATGATATTTATCGTGTTCTCTCGTAGCTGCAGAGCTTACAACTCTAAAAAAGTTTTTATCCACACATACAACAGTTAAATCTGTTTCTATACCGCCATCTTCATTTAACATATGAGTGTAAGTTGTTTTTCCAATCTCATTTTTAATATTAGCGGTACACAACTTTTGTAGTTCTTGGTGAGTTTTTTCACCTTTCAAATCAAATTTTGAAAATGTTGAGAAATCAAATAGACCAACATTATTTCTTGCATTTAAAGTTTCGTGTTTTGCTGAAGGGTACCAATTTTGATAATTAAAACTATATTCATACTTAGGTTCTTTACCATTTAATGAATACCACATTGGTCTTTCAAAACCTCCTGCGACTCCAAAACAAGCTCCAGCATTTTTTAATTCTTCGTGATAAGGTAAAAGCTTTTGATTTCTTGATGTATTGTGCTGTTTAAATGGCCAATGCATTCCATACAGATCTCCAAGAGTTTCTGTTACCCTTTCCATAATGAAGTTTTTGGAAGAGTGGAATTTTTGAAACCTTTTAATATCCACTGAAAATAAATCTTCATTAATATGTCCATTGATCATCCACTCAGCAGTAACTCTACCCGCTCCTCCTGAGCTAGCAATACCAATGCTATTAAAACCGCAACATGTATATAGATTTTTAACTTCAGGAGTTTCGCCTAATAAATATTGAGTATCTGGAGTAAAAGACTCTGGACCAGAGAAGAATTTTCTTATTCCTGCACTTTCCAACATTGGCAATCTATGAAATGATTTTTCTAAGTAAGGTTCAAAATGATCAAAATCATCTGGCAGTTCACCAAATGAAAAATTGTCTGGTACTCTTCCTGTGTCTTTAAATGCTGGTTTTGCTTTTGGTTCAAAAATACCTACGAGCATTTTTCCTGCATCTTCTTTTAAATATAAACAAGCATTATAATCTCTCAGCACTGGAAGATTTTGAGGTAAATCTTTTATTGGTTCTGTAATGATATAAAAATGCTCGTTTGGATATAGTGGTACACTTACATTTATTTCTTCGCCTAATTGTCTTGACCACATTCCTGTTGCCATAACAACGTATTCACAATCTATGACACCTTTATCGGTTTCTACTCCACTAATTCTAGAATTTTTAATTAAAATTTTTTTTACAGGTGTTTTTTCAAAAATCTTTGCGCCCTCCATTCTTGCAGCTTTTGCAAGCACATTAGTTACTCCAACTGGATCCGCTTGACCATCTTTCGGCATGTAAACACCACCTAGAATATCTTCACTATGTAATACGGGATACAATTCCTTTAAACGTTTTTTATTAAGAACTTCTACTTCAACATCTGATAATTGAGCAGTTGTTGCTTGTCTTAGCAGTTCTTGCATTCTTTCTTTGGTAGATGCAACTGTGATTGCACCATTTTGCTTCATTCCAGTTGATAGACCTGTAGTTTTTTCTAAATCTTTATATAGATCTAAAGAATATTTTCTTATTTTTGTAATTGTTGATGATGCACCTAAATGACCTAGAAGACCTGCTGCATGCCAAGTAGTTCCTGAAGTAAGTAAATCTCTTTCAAGTAAAACAACATCTTTCCATCCAAATTTTGCCAGATGATAAGCACATGATGTTCCAGCAACACCACCCCCTATAACAACTACTTTAGTACTTTTAGGTAACTCTTTCATACATATTTGGATTTATATAATTAAATTTAAAAGCAAACAATATGATCGATATGGATAGGTCTTTTTATACCAAATTTTTCATCGACTTCATGTTGATGAATATGATGAGAATGCACAAAAACTGGTATTAATTTATTATTTAATGTTTTTAATGTATAAATAAAATTTGACCCTCTGAATTTTCTATCTACTACTTCAAGTTTGAGATTGCTCGCATCATCATGTTGTAAGTCTTCTGGCTGTATTAAAAGTTTTACTTTAGATCCTATTGGGAACGGTCTAACGAAATTTCCAGTTATTGTACCTAAATCCTCATTTTCAAGACTTTTCGGACTGGTAACTTCTGCTGGTATTAATGTACCTCTATTTAAAAAATTAACTACTTCTACTGAATTTGGTAAATGATAAACATTATATGGATCATCATATTGCTTTAATTCACCATCTAATATTATTCCACATTTACTTCCCAGATAAAAAGCTTCATAAGAATCGTGTGTTACAATTATTGTTGTTATTTTAGAATTTGTTAAAATTTGCTTTAATTCAACTTGAATTTCCTCCTTAAAACTTTGATCTACATTAGATAATGGCTCATCAAGCATTAGTAAATCTGGTTGAGAGACCAATGACCTTGCTAAAGAAGCTCTTTGGGCTTCACCGGCACTAATCTCATGTGGAAATTTATTTAATATTTTGTTTAAGTTTAAAAAATTAATTACTTCTTTAGTTTGTATTTTTTTATCATCTTTCACTCTATCTGAACCAAGATTAATATTTTTTTCTATATTGTAATGAGGAAATAAGCTGTTCTCTTGAAATGATAGAGCAATATTACGATTTTCTGGTTCGATATGAATATTTTCAGAAGAAATTGTTCTGCCTTTTAAATTAATTTTACCTTTATTAATTTTTTCTAAACCTGCAATAGTTCTTAATATTGTGGTTTTACCTATGCCAGAGGGACCAAGTAAACATACAATTTCACCTTCATTTTCAATTTTTAAAGAAACATTATTAACTTTATTTTTCCCACCAGCAACAAAAGATACATTTTCGATTTCAAAAAAATTATTAGCCATTAGTCTTTCAAAATAAATTTAGACGTAATCAAAATAAATGTACTTGCAATTAATATCAAGAATAATGATGGAACTGCTGCAGCCTCTAAGAGATCTTGAGATGCAAAAATATATGCTGTTGTAGCGAATGTTTCAAAGTTAAATGGTCTCAATATCAAAGTTATAGGTAATTCTTTTATTACTTCTATAGTAATCAATATCCCTATAAGAAAAACAGAATTTTTTAAATAAGGAACATGAATTCCTAAAAAGGTTTTTATTTTCGAGTAACCAAGAAGATAAGAACTTTCATCAATTGACCTATTTATTCTTTCATAACCAGTTTTCAAACCGTTATAAGCTAATGAATAAAATCTGATAAAATAAACTATTACTAAACCAAAAATAGATCCTATAAATACTCTCTTTATAGAATTAAATTCAAAGGCTTTTATAAAAGCATTATCAAACCAAGCAATAAAAGTGATGAATGCTACAGCTAAAATTACACCAGGGATTGCATAACCAGTAATAGAAAATGTTGTAAGATAATTTAAGAATTTACTTTTAGTTACTCTGTTTCCATAATTTGAAATAAAAGAAAAAATTACTAGAACAACACTTGATAAAAATACCAGGTAAATTGTGTTTATAAATAATTGAAAAGTATTTAAATCAAATAAATTTTTTGGAAAAATTATTGTCCAATACAACATTTGTAAAACAGGGAATAAAAAACTGACTAAAAAAACTAAAAAACAAAATCCGAATGCTAAAAAACCTTTTGAAAAGTTTAATTTAATTTTCTTCTTTTCTTTGATTCCTCCCTTAACTGGAGAATGATATTGAGCTTTTTTTCTTGAGATATTCTCAATAAAAAAAAGTCCTAGAATAAATAATAGTAAAAAAAATGAGAGTTGATTTGCAAAAGCTAAATCATCAAAAGATATCCATGAATCATATATTCCAGTAGTAAGAGTTGCTATTCCAAAAAATGATACTGCTCCAAAATCTGATAATGTTTCCATAGCAACTAATGCTAAACCCGCAACTATAGCTGGTCTTGCAGATGGTAAAATGATTTTAAAGAAAGATTTATATTTTGAAAAACCTAGATTTTGTCCTAATTCTATTAAATTTTGAGACTGATAATGAAAAGATGCTCTAGTTAAAACGTAAACATATCCAAATAGTGAAAAAGAAATAGATAAAATAGCACCAAGCATACCATCAAATTTTGGAATGGATTGATTATATTCACCGGGTCCAAATAAAGATTTAAATATTGAGTATAGTGTTCCAAAGTTTTCAAAAAAAGCAGTTAATGAATAAGCATAAATGTAAGCTGGTACTGCAAAAGATAATATTAAGGCCCATTTAAAAAATTTAACACCTGGAAATTCATAAAATGAAACTACATATGCACAGCCAACACCTAAGAATAATGTAAGAACTAAAACTCCTAGAAGTAATATTAAGGAATTATAAATATATTCAATTAAAAATGTATTTTTTAAAATATCAAAGTAATTAGTTGTTTCTTGGAAGAAACTTGCAAACACTGTTAAAATTGGAATTGCAACAATAAATGAAACCAAAAATGAAGAAAGGTACCAGGAATTAAATTTCATATATTATAATCCGCCTTATAATCATGAAAATCAAAAGTGCTCATGGTTTAGGAGACTAAACCATGGGCACAAACTTTAGAAAATCAAAAATTAAATACTTTTAGGATATGCGGAACCTCCTTAGTTTTAATTTCAGACAATTTTCTATTATTTACACGTTTATTGATTTTTTCACACTCCGTAGCACATGCAGGACAGGCTTTGGAAGATTTATTATAATCAAATTCCGTAGTAAATTTTTTTTTATTAGCTGTCATTTACTTCCAACCTGCAGCTAACATTACTTCTAATGCATCTGCTTGTTTTGCACCATATGACTTAACACTTGTTTTAGTATCCATTACAAAGTTCATCTCTTTGCCAGGAACTAAATCATTAGGTGTTACACCACCGATCATTGGATACTCAAAAGTGTTATTTACAATGTGATTTTGAGCCTCTGTTGATAATAAAAACTCAACTAATTTTACAGCATTAGCTTTGTTCGGTGCATATTTAAGCATACCAGCTCCACTAATATTAATGTGCGTTCCTCTATCTTGTTGATTAGGGAAAAAAGGCATTACTTTTTTTGCTGCTTCTTGTTGTTCAGCACCTTTTTTTCCAGATAACATCAATGCATGATAGTATGTGTTTGCAACGGCAATATCAGCTTCTCCTGCAGCTACAGCCATGATTTGAGCACGGTCATTACCTTTTGGAGTTCTAGCCATGTTTGCTACAACAGCTTTTGACCATTCTGCAGTTTTTGCTTTACCAAGATTTTTAACTAGTGAAGCAACTAAAGATTGGTTATAGATGTTGTTAGACTTTCTTATTACTAATCTACCTTTCCATTTTGGATCAGCTAGACCTTCATAAGTCATGCCATTAAGTTCGTTTGCATTTACTCTTTCAGGTGAATAATAAATTATTCTTGCTCTCTTAGCTATTCCAGTCCATTTTGCAGATCTAAATTGTGCAGGTACGGCATCCTTAATAGCTTTTGACCAACCTGCATTTTGCATCATTCCTTTTGCAGCAAATGCACCTAGTCTTCCAGCATCAGCTGTGATGTATAAATCTCCAACACAGTCTGCTCCCTCTTCAGTAATTCTTTTCTGCAGGGCTTTATCTTTACCTGATACTACGTTTACTTTAATTCCTGTTGCTGCTGTGAACTTTTCATATAATTGAATGTCAGAATCATAGTGTCTTGCACTAAAAATATTGACTTCAGCAGCAATCGTAAAACTTGAAATTAAAGCAAAAAACAATGAAATTATTGTTAATTTTCTCATTCTACTCCTTAATTTTTTATTTATATTAAAAGTATTTTGTCCTGCAATGCGGATGATAACTATTCTCAATGAAAATGATTATCAATTGCAATATTGTCGCAACTGATAATCAATCGCAATTAGAAACGTTTTTTTGATGATTTATTTAAAATTCCCACTCAGAAATTTTACTGTAAAGGAAGTTCCTAAAAGCTTGAACTCTAGCAACATTTTTTAGTGATTGAGGGTATACAAAGTGTGCCTCTGTAGTTGGACCTTGAACGTTAGGTAAAACTTTAACAATATTTGGTTGTTTCACAGTCAAATAATCAGGTATTGCGGCTAAACCTACACCACTCTGTACAGCTAAAAGTAAACCATAAACACTATTTACTCTCATTGCAGTTTTCCTTTTTTTATTATCTTTCATCCCAAGCTTTAAAGCCCAATCAGGATTATAAACTGGAGAAGGTGCTCCTCTACCAAAAGAAATAAAGTCGTGCTTATTTAAGTCATTTACGGTTTTAGGATAACCATGTTTTTCTAGGTATTTTGGAGATCCATAAATATGATAATTGATATCAATTAACTTCTTTTGAATATAATTAAGCTGTTTTGGTCTTCTCATAAATATTCCAATATCTGCTTGTCTAGTACTTAAATCTAACTCTTTATCATCAAATATAAGCTCAACTTCAATTTCTGGATTTAGCTGCATAAATTCTTGTATTCTTGGCGTTAACCACGTTGTTCCAAAGCTGACTACAGTAGTCACTGTAAGCTTACCAGATGGTTTATTCTTTTTATCACCTAATGTAGTTTCTACCTCTTTTAATTTTGATATTACTTCATGGGCTGTTTTAAATACATATTCACCATTTTCGGTTAATGTTAGACCCCTTGCATGACGTTCGAATAATTTAACTTTTAAATCCTCTTCTAAGGATTGAATTTGTCTACTAATTGCAGATTGGCTAAGATTTAGAATGACAGTAGCACTTGTAAAACTTCCTGCTTCAGCAACTGCATGAAATATCTTTAATTTATCCCAATCCATTATTTATTTACATCTACTACTATTTTATTTTTTAAATTTCCTTTTAATATATCGGGATAGACATTTAATAATTCATCTAATCCAATTGTATTAACTGATTTTTCTAAAATATTAAAATCTAACAAAGCAGGAAATTCTCCCCATACAAACTCTTTTCTTTTTTTACTGATATTAACCGAGTCTACTCCCCATAATTTAACTGCTCTTAATATAAATGGAATTACTGATGTATTTAATTTATTGCCACTAGCATTTCCACATATGGCAACAATTCCTTTTGGTTTAGTTTGAGATATTGCATTAGATAAAATGTTACCACCCACGGTATCTACAACTCCATCCCATGTTCCTTTATCTATTAATCTTGCTTCGCCCTCAAATTCTTTACGATCTATAACGTTTTTTGCACCGAGTTCTTTTAAGTAATCTGCTTTATCTGGTTTACCGGTTATAGCTGTTACATTAATTCCCATCTTAGCAAGAACCATTACTGCTACCATACCAACACCACCCGTAGAACCTGTTACCAATACATCGTTTACTTTTGATTGCATCAATAGTTCCTCTCTTGCTTTAACTGCAAAGGCACATAACAAACCTGTAAGACCAGCAGTTCCCAGTATCATAGCTTGTTTATTTGTCATTCCCTCAGGTGTTTTTGTAATATGATCCTTTTTAACTTTTGCGTATTGAGAATATCCACCATCAAAAAGTTCACCTGCTCTACAACCTGTTAATATAACTCTGTCTCCTTCTTTAAATTCTTCACCATCGCCTTGTGCAACAATTCCAGAAAAATCAATTCCAGGTATTCTTGGATACTCTTTTACTAATTTACCACCATCTTTTAGTATCATTGCATCTTTCCAATTAAGATCAGAATAATCTATCTTAACAAGCACCTCCCCATCTTTAAAATGGTCTAAACTTAATTCTTTGACTTCTCTTGTAAAATTTTCGTTCTGATTGTTTATTACAACTGCTTTAAATGTGTCCGCCATTTTTATCAATAAATATTATTTTGCAATAAATCGCAAATATCTATTTTGATAACTTAAATCGTCTTTAAACTGTCCAAGATAAAAATTTGTAACTGTGGTAGCTTGCTCTTTTTTTATACCTCTCATAGTCATACACTGATGAGTTGAATCTATTGTTACAGCAACTCCTTTTGCATCCAACGACTCCATTAAAGTATTAGCGATCTGAACAGTTAATCTTTCTTGTGTTTGTAATCTTTTTGAAAATACTTCTACTACTCTTGCTATTTTACTTAGTCCAACTACCCTTTCATTTGGAATATATGCTACATGAGCAATTCCTATAATTGGTGCCATGTGATGTTCGCAATGACTTTGGACTGAAATATTTTTTTGAACAACCATATCGCTATAGCCTTCAACATCGCCAAATGTTTTATCTAAAATTGCTTTAGGATCTTCTTTGTATCCTGCGAAGTATTCCTTAAATGCCTTTGTAACTCTTTTTGGAGTTTCCAATAAACCTTCTCTTGTAGGATCCTCACCTAACCATTTAAGTATTTTGACAAAAGCTTCTTCCGCTTCTTTATCGGTAACCTCATTATTAATATTTTTCTCGTTTTCGTTTTTTACTAATTTCATGACGTGCTTTTATATATATAAAACCTTAATTTTAAAATATTTATTATATTTATTATTATGTTAGATAATTCCACATATATGTTTAAAAAAAGAGAAAATGTAGCAGAAATAGAAGAAGGCAAGCTTTTATCTCCTAAATTCGACAATGATGGATTGATTCCAGTCATTACAACATGCTCAAAAACAAAAGAAATATTAATGCATGGGTATATGAATGTCGAAGCCTTCAAGTTAACTATTGAAACCAAAGAAGCTCATTACTGGAGCAGATCAAGACAATCAATTTGGCATAAAGGAAAAACAAGTGGGTTTGTTCAAAAAGTAAAAGAGATTCGAATTGATGATGATCAAGATGCAGTATGGATGACTGTAGATATTGGTGAAGGTTCAAGTTGTCACGTTGGCTACAGATCCTGTTTTTATAGATCTGTTCCTTTGGGTAAAATTGATAATTCAAGACAAATTGAAATGAAATTTGAAGAAGAAGAAAAAAAATTTGATCCAGAAGTTGTTTATAAAGGACAACCTAATCCAACAAAAATATAAAAAATTAATGAAAGTTTTAAGTCCATTTGGACCAAAAATTGCTGTTATTAAAATTCCATTAAACTTGGTAAAAAAAATAAATGACGAAGTTGAAAGTATTATTAAAGATAAAAAAAAATCTAAATCAAATGACTACTCAAAAAAGTTAGTAGGTCAGGTTGAGCAAGAAATTGAATTAAAAAATAAATTTATAAAAAAAAATTTAAAAAGTTTTATTTCAAAAAGTGTAAATCAATATTTAAAAAAAAATCTTAATAAGAAGTCAAAAAATATTAAAATTAAGAATTTATGGGTCGTAAGACAATTTAGAAATGATTATAATCCTGTACATTTCCATGATGGTAATGTTTCCGGAGTTGGTTATTTAAAAATTCCAAACAATTTAACAAAGGGACATAAAAAAATTAAAACTAACGGAACTATTGACTTTATTTATGGTTCTAAATCTTTTTTGAATAATTCTATATTTAATCATAAACCAAAAGTTGGTGATCTGATTTTGTTCCCAAATAATTTAATGCATACCGCATATCCATTTAAATCTGATGGTGAAAGAAGATCATTTTCTTTTAACATAGATATTGATAAAAAATTAACAAGATTGTTTAATGGCTGATAAACAAAAAAATGTTTTAGACGAAGACTTGGAGTTATGTTCTAATGATCCTTTAACAGGATGGTATAGAGACGGATGTTGTAACACAGATGAAAATGATCATGGTGTTCATACTGTTTGTGCAAAAGTAAATACTGAATTTTTAGAATGGTGCAAAAAAGCAGGGAATGATTTAATTACACCTCATCCAGAATTTGGTTTTCCAGGTTTAAAAGACGGTGATAGTTGGTGTGTATGCGCAGGCTGGTATGCCAAAGCTTTAGAAGCGGGAAAAGGATGTCCTATTTATTTAAAAAAAACTCACAAAAACACTTTAAAACTTATTCCAATTGAAACTTTAAAAAAGTTTGCAATCGATTTATCTTAATTACATATTCCCATATTTAGGTCCGCCTCCACCTTCTGGGGTTACCCAAGTAATATTTTGAGATGGCTCTTTAATATCACACGTTTTACAATGTATGCAATTTTGAGCATTGATTACAAATTTTTGAACAGAATTTACTTCTTGAACTTCATAAACTCCTGCTGGACAATATCTTTGTGCAGGCTCATCAAATTTCTCTAAAGTATATTTTATTGGCAAATCTGGATCTTTAAGCTTTAAATGCACTGGCTGATTATCATCATGAATTGTACCTGTTAAATAAACCGAACTAGTTTTATCAAAAGTAATAACGTTATCAGGCTTAGGATAATCAATTTTTGGCATTTTATCTGCTGGTTTTAAAGCTTCATGATCAGCGTGTTTATGCTTTAATGTGAAAGGAAGCTTTCCTCTAAATAAAATCTGGTCAATTCCAGTAAATAATATACCTAGAATTAAACCCCAAGAGAAACTTGGTTTTACATTTCTTGCCTCATATAATTCTTTGTAAACCCAACTTTCTTTAAATTTTTGTTCATATGTAGATAAATTTATATTTTTTGTAAGATGCTCATAAATTGTTTCAGCAGCGATCATTCCACTCTTCATTGCAGTATGAGACCCTTTTATTTTAGGCATATTTAATGTTCCCGCATCACATCCAACTAACAAAGCACCTGGCATAAACATCTGAGGTAAACTCTGTATACCTCCCTCAATTAAAGCTCTTGCGCCATAAGAAATTCTTTTTCCACCTTCAATTATTTTTTTTATATCTGGATGAGTTTTAAATCTTTGGAATTCATCGAAAGGTGAAAGATGAGGATTTTGGTAATCTAATCCAATTACGTAACCAAGAAAAACTTGTTTATTTTCTGCATGATACATAAAACTTCCACCGTAGGTGTTATTGTCTAAAGGCCATCCAGCAGTATGCATTACTAAACCTTCCGTATGATTTTTTTCATCTATCTCCCAAATTTCTTTAAAACCAATTCCATATTGTTGAGGATTTTTACCTTTATCCAACTCAAACTTCTTAATTAATTCTTTTCCTAAGTGACCTCTGCAT